>DHRN01000081.1:11517-30460 GCA_002411175.1 Anaerolineaceae bacterium UBA5311
GTTCCCTACGAATGATGGCTTCGCCGATAAGGTCTTTTTGGGCAAAGGTTCAGATTCTTACGAAGTACACTGTGTGTCACTTCGTTCAGAATGACAAAACCCAGATCCTGCTCCCTGTTCCCCCTTTAGATCTAAACAATTTCATATTGAGAATTGCTGGGTAGCTGTCCAGGCAATCCCGAAAGAGGCGTCCTGGTTTATAATCTGGTTTGCTTATTCTGCCACACAATTATCGAGGAGCGTAATGGAAATGGGTAAGGTCAAAGCCTTTTTTAGCGAACTGGATTTCGGTTGGCGTGCAATAAAAGATTTTGTGCTGATCGTCCTGGGTGGACTGCTCCAGGCATTGGCATTGCGCACCTTCCTCGTGCCTTCACTGTTGGTAAGTGGTGGGATAAGCGGTCTTGCCCAGTTATCCCATTACCTGTGGAATTTTCCAATCGGAATTGTCACATTGCTCGGCAATATTCCGCTTTTTATTATTGGCTGGCGCTACCTGGGGGGACCGCGTTTCGCGATTCGGACAATTCTTGCCGTGTTTGCCTATACGATAATCACTGACATTCTCGTCGAACTGACCGGCAGCGCTCCGATTACAGATGATCTGCTGCTAAATTCGCTTTATGGCGGGGTAGTCATGGGAATAGGATTGGGGCTGGTTTACATGGGCAGGGGCACCAGCGGCGGTACCGATATCCTCGGTCGCATCCTCAATCGTCGTTTTGGGATGTCGATTTCTCTCGCGTATATGCTCACCGACTCGTTTGCTGTTATCCTGGCTGGTTTCTTTTTTGGCTGGGATCGGGCGCTGTATGGGTTGATTATGATTTACGTCAGTGGTGTGGCTGCCGATATGGTCACCCAGGGCACCAGCGTCATTCGTGAGGCACTGATTATTACCAACGAAACAGAAAAGGTGGTTGATGCGATCAGCGATGTTCTCGGACGCGGCACAACCATCATCCAGGCGAAAGGGGGTTATTCTCAGCAAGATCGCCCGATGATATTTTGCGTGGTGACAGCCGGCGAAGTGATTCGCCTGAAAACAATTGTACAGGATACCGACCCGGATGCGTTCATGGTGGTCGGTCATGTCAATGAGGCGCTGGGTGAAGGTTTTAAGCCGCTTGACGCGCAGACGTGATGTTCTGATGGGGAAGTTGAACCTGCGGAGCTTAAAATCCGTTGCCGTGCTTCGCTCCGGACACCATGAAGGTGGGAGACCGGGGCAGATCACCTCTACAAAGAATGTACAAACAGGGCGCCCCTAAAAAAGAACAACCCTGCATGCATGGCACGACCGGTTGGTGACTGCTTACACTTCAGCGTTGGGTTGGCTGCCGAGCTTGAGCGCCATTTTTTCCAACAAAGCGTCGTCGGGGGACTGATTGTTGTAAGTTTCAAGGAACACTGAGAGCATCATGTTGCAATCGGCGGCTTCGTGAGCGACGTTTTCTTTGCGAAGACGGTCGTTATTGCGTATCCAGCCAGGTTTACGCGAAACGATTTCGTCTGCCTGCAGACCCAATTTGGCGAAGGAGTGAAGCAGCTCCTGCTCTTCAAGCGTGAGAGAAACGGGCTTTATTTCCAGGTAAGCTTCGGCGAGCTCTCCGACTTCTGAAAGGAAAAAAAGCAAAGCACTCTTCTGATCGGGCCAGCTTAGACCGCGTTTTTGATAATAATCCCGGATGATTTCTGTTTTCATTTTTTTCTCTGCTTGATAAGGTTTTGTTGATTATAGCAGTTGAAATCACTCTTTCAAACAGCAGAACATGCCAGCCTGACGGATGCCAATTGTTAATTCGAGCTGAACATCAATGCAGATAAAACAATTTTCCATTATGCAGAGTAATCAGATTCCGAAACGGCAGGGGTGGGTTCAGGATGCGAGCAGGGAACAGGGAAATGGGACTGGGTTTTGTCATTCTGAACGAAGTACACTGTGTGTCACTTCGTAAGAATCTGAACCTTTGCCAAAAAGTACCTTACCGACTTCGCTGGTACAGACGTCATGCCCTACGGCTGTTCGCGGGAAGGCGTGGCAACCGTCCCCTGCTCTGAAAGTCGATAACGCAAAATTTTTGTAGGGAACGTGCACCGCTCGTTCCAGCGAAGCCGTCTTTTCGTAGGGAACGTGGCTCGTCCCGTTCCTGCGAAGGCATCTTTTCGCAAGGCGAGACGTTTGTACCGGCGAAGCCGTGTATTGAAAACGCCTCGTACTTTCGTCTACTCGCACTTTGTGTGTTTTCAATTCGCCGTACACATTGATCACTCACAACGGCGGATTGAGGGGGAGGCAACTTCGCCGTCACACCAATGTCACAACCCCCTCAATCTCGCCCAACGGCTGTTCGCGGGAAGGCGTGGCAACCGCGAACAGGAAACAGGGAACAGGAATTGGGTTTTGTCATTCTGAACGAAGTGACACACAGTGTACTTCGTAAGAATCTGAACCTTTGCCAACAAGAATCTTACCGACTTCGCTGGTACAGACGTCACGCCCTACGGCTGTTCGCGGGAAGGCGTGGCAACCGTCCCCTACACCACAAAATAAACAAATATTTCCATATTGAGAATTGCTGGCATGGTAAGGTGCAAGTTATTAATCTTTCATCCCATGTGATAAGATTGACTGGTAATTCAAATCACCACAGAGGTATTCATGGCAGAAGTCCCTATTCAATGGCTGGCGAACGACCATGCCTTAATGAACCCTAAATCTGAACTTGCGGCTGAGTTGTTTCCGCCAGGATTGCCCCGGAAGGTGCGCCAGCTACACAGCGCGATCCCTGGTTATCGTATGAGCCCGCTGAAGAGCCTGCCGCACCTGGCACGGCGAATTGGTGTTGGCGGGATATGGGTCAAAGACGAATCAGAACGGTTATCACTCAACTCTTTTAAGGTGCTGGGCGGAGCCTATGCAATTTATAAAAAATTACTCGAAAGAGGTGGGTTTAGCGAACAAGAGCTCTCGTTGAAAGACCTGCTGCAGCTTGATGGCGCGCATCGCGAGAAGCTTGGACACCCGGTCTTCACAACCGCGACAGATGGAAATCATGGTACCGGTGTCGCCTGGGCAGCCAACAAAATGGGCTTCCCGGCGGTGATTTATGTTCATTCGCTGACCACAAAAGACCGCATCCGTGGTATTGAAAGACAGGGTGGCAAGGTGGTCGTGGTCGATGGAAATTACGATGATGCCGTGCGCCAGGCATCAACAGACGCGAAAAAGAATGGCTGGGAGATCATCTCAGACACTTCCTGGCAAGGGTATGAAGAAGTGCCCAAATGGATTATGCAAGGCTATGCCACCATGTTCGTCGAAGCACAGGAACAATTTTCGGGGCAGGGCTTGAGCCGTCCGACCCATCTGCTGGTCCAGGCGGGGGTTGGTTCGCTGGCAGCAGCTGCAATCGGCTTCTATTCGATGTTGTTTGAAGATAATGTGCCGCTTTCGATGGTGGTTGAGCCGACTAAAGCGGCATGTCTGTACGAGTCTTTGCGCATAGGTGACGGAAAACCGCACAGTGTAACCGGGGAGCTGGATACAATCATGGCGGGGCTGGCTTGTGGAGAGCCAAATCCATTGGCGTGGGAGACGCTCTACAACTGCGCGGATTACTTTGCCATCTGCCCTGATTATGTGGCGGCGAAAGGTATGCGCGTTTATTCCACTCCGCTGACGGACGACCCGTTTATTATCTCTGGCGAGTCGGGTGCGGTAACGCTGGGCGCGCTGATGTATACGATGGAATACGAAGGGGCACGCGAATTACGCGATGCGATGGGTTTGAATGAAGACTCACAGATCCTGCTGATCAATACTGAAGGCAACACCTCTCCCGATGAATTTCGCAGCGTGGTTTGGGAGGGCAGCATGCCAGTTCCAGAAGCCTATAAAATTCACTCCAATACGGAAGAATAGCATAACAAGGATGACGGGATGGCTGGATTCAGCTTTACACAGTTGCCAGCATCCCGAAACCAAAAAAAAGAAAAGTATGGAAACAAGAAAACGCCACACCTCCCAAAAACAGGTGCCTGAATGGCTTCAATCCATTCTGCACAGCGGGACAAAAGACCATGTTTCAAACCCTTATCCAAAGCTGGGTGAGACAGTCAGGATCACGTTGGAAATACCGATCGAAGCCGAACCAGAACAAGTTGTGCTGCGCAGCATTCCGAATGGCGAACAGCAGCTCAGCAAAATGAGAGTAACGGAAACACGCGGTGAGATGCAGATCTGGGCGGGAGAATTGCTGGTCAATGAGCCGCGGGTACCCTATCGCTTTGCTATTCAGGCAGAAGAGAGAATTTGGTGGATCAACGCTTTAGGGGTAAGCCAGCAGGCTCCGCTTGGGCTGTTCGATTTCAAACTGTTGGCAAACATTCCTGAAATTTCATGGTTGAGCCATTCAGTTTTTTACCAGATTTTCCCGGACCGTTTTGCCAATGGCGACCCAACCAACGATCCCGCTGAAGGTGAGCTTGAGATTTATCCAGGAGTCACCAGGAAGACTTATCAGTGGGGTGAAAAAGCCCCGGCCAGCCAAGATCATTTTCCTTTTTATGGAGGAGACCTTAAGGGCATCGAGGATAAGCTCGGGTATCTGCAGGATCTGGGAATTAATGCACTTTACCTCAACCCGATTTTCACAGCTGACAGTAACCACCGCTATGATGTATCAGATTTTCGCAATGTCGACCCGACCCTCGGTGGGAATGACGCCCTGGTTTCGCTATCCGGGCATCTAAAAGCAGCAGGGATGCGCTATATTCTTGATATTGTCCCGAACCACAGTGGCGCCGGGCATGCCTGGTTCCGTGAGGCATCCAGAGATCCTCAAAGCCCCCGGCGCTCGGCATATTTTTTCAGAGAAGACGATGCTTATGCTTCCTGGATGGGTTTTGGCAGCCTGCCCAAGCTCAATTACGCTGACCCCGGGCTGAGAGGCGAAATGTATGAAAGCGATAACAGCGTGTTCGCCCATTGGCTCAAACCGCCATACAAGGCTGACGGGTGGAGGGTTGATGTGGGCAATATGCTAGGGCGCTATAATGAGCATCAATTGGACGGGGAGATCTTGCCTGCTATTCGCAAAACCGTCAAACGCGCATCGCCGGATAGTTACCTGATTGGGGAAAACTTTTACGAAGCGATTGGGCAATTGCAGGGGGATGCCTGGGACGGAGTGATGAATTATGCTGGCTTCACCGAGCCTTTCCTGGGCTGGTTAAAAGCATACAAAGTTGAGGCGTTGTGCTGTGATGCCATCCTAAAGGCAGAGCAACCACTGAGCACCCAGGCAATGGTAGCCAGCTGGCAGACCAACCTGGCAGCAATTCCCTATTCAATCGCGCTGCAACAATTCAACTTGCTTGACAGCCACGACACACCGCGGATCCGCAGTATTCTGGAAGAGGATGAATCCCTGATCCGTCTGGCGATCATGGTCCAGTTCACCTTCCCGGGTGTGCCCTGCATCTACTATGGGGATGAGATTGGATTGGCGGATGAAGAAGGCTTTGCCCAACGCAATTGTTTCCCTTGGAACCGGGATCAATGGAACCAAGACCTGCTCAACTTCTATAAATGCTTGATCCATCTGCGCAAGACCAGTGAAGTGCTGGCAAAAGGGTCTTTCCAGGTATTAAGCTGGGACGATGACAGTTTTATTTTTCAACGTACTTTTGCCAGGAAGAGAATGATCGTCACAGCCAACCGTAAAGCTGCAGATAACAGCTATTCTTTAAAAACCCCATTGATCAATCCTCCCGGACAAACCAGGCTGAGAGGGATATTTAGTGGGCAACACCTGATCCTGACCCCTGGTGAGGTCAAAATTCCGGCTTTGGGCAAAGGCGGAGAGATCTGGCTCGAAGAATTTGATTTTCATGGGCTCGATTAGCTTATAATCAACCTATGAAAAGTCTGCAGAAGAGGTGGCGGGAGATTTCCGGTTGGTTCGCCAGCAGCTATAAAAGCGTTCGGGAAGCTTTAAAGAATGTTTATCTGAGGCTGAACAAACTGACAGGTGGGTCACTGGGGATTATGCGGCATGCTTTCACGAATTTCTCGATCATGCGCGGTCCGGAAGCCGCTGCGAGCCTATCCTACTACGCACTTTTCTCAATTTTCCCGGCATTATTAGCCGTTGTTTCGATTGGATCATTGTTTTTGGAGCAAGCAGTGGTCAGGAGCAAGCTGCTTGATGCTGTAACCCAATTCTTACCGGTTTCGGCAACCTTAATTAACGAGCTGATATCCGGTGTGCTGGACAAGCGAGGCGCATTCACAATTGTCGCGATCTTGTCTCTCTTGTGGTCTGGCAGTAATGTATTCGACAAGATCATTGTCAATGTCAACCGGGCATTCTCCCGTGGGCGAACCCCCGGTTTTTTCCGCAGCAGGGGAATAGCCCTGATTATCATATTGGTTTTGATCGTATTGTTCCTTGGGTCATTGATGATTGATACCATCCAGGGTTTTTTTCGGTTGGAAGAGGCTTACGTTGGCGAGGTGCGCTTCATTGAGACTCCTTTGTACGAGTGGCTGCGCTGGCTGCTCCCTTTGCTGATCAAATTTTTTCTCTTCCTGGCAGTTTATACATGGATTCCCCGCACCAGGGAAATCAGGTTCAGAGCGAGGCTGATCGGGGCTGCGGTCGCGGCAGGTTTGTGGGAGCTGGCTACCCGGGCATTGACCTGGGCGCTATCGCAAGGCTTTACCAACTTCGAATTAATTTATGGCTCGCTCTCCTCAATTATCGCGTTGATGACCTGGATGTATCTGAGCGGTTACATTCTCTTTTGGGGCGCCCATCTGACCTACGCGGTCAACTATCACCTGGCGACGACCCAATCAATGAAGGCGCCAGGGAAGAAGGGAAAAGCTGAAAGAAAACTGGGAACAGCAAGGAATGACTGACTTATCGATTTGTATCCTGGCTCTCAATTCCCGGGACTACTTGCGTAATTGCCTGGATTCCATCGAAGAATTCCCCCCGGAAGGTGAATACGAAGTCCTGGTAGCTGATAACGGCTCAGATGACGGAACGGTCGAAATGTTGGAGCAGGAATACCCACAGGTGAGGTTGTTCCGCTTTGAGCGAAACCTCGGTTTTTCAATACCCAATAACCAGATGCTCCACCAGGCAAAAGGAGAATTTCTTCTGGCGCTCAACCCTGATACGAAGCTGATTGAAGACTGCTTCAATCCACAGCTTAAGTATCTGAGGGGGAACACCGATGTGGGCATAAGCATCCCCAAAGTATTAAACGCGGACGGGAGTTTCCAGAGGCAGTCGCGGCGGGGAGAGGCGCGACCGGTTGAGGTGATCGGGTATTTTACAGGACTCGGCAAGCTCTTTTCGCACAGCAGGGCGTTGAATGGATACCTGATGTCCTGGCTGCCTGAGGATGAGATCGCTGAGGTCAAGGCGGTTTCGGGGTCCTGCATGTTCATCCGGCGGGAAACCTGGGAGCAGGTTGGCGGCTTTGACGAGAATTTCTTTGCCTACCAGGAAGACAGTGACTACTGTCTGCGGGCACGTGAAAAAGGCTGGAAGGTGATGTATGTGCCTTTGAGCCGCATCATTCATTATGGGGGAAAGGGAGGCTCAAAAGCCCAGCCCGTCCATAGTATCTATCAATGGCATCGTTCCTATTATCTTTATTACCGCAAACACTTCGCGAAGGATTATTTCTTCTTGTTTAATTGGTTCTATTACCTGTTGATGATTGGCAAATTCGCGCTGGCATTGCTGAAAAATATGTTTCAACGACACTAATTTCGCACATTTCCCTCTTAATGATTGAAACTGATTTTACAAATATTTGAAAAGAGACTTGTTAAGGTTCAGAATCAAATCACTCCAGCATTCATGGAGCGGAAGGATTAATGATGGCGAAAAAAGAGACCAATGGAAAGAATAAATCTGATGATTCAAGCGGAGGTTTCTCTGATGCCGAGAAAAAGGCGATGAAAGAACGCTCCGAAGAGATCAAGCGTCAAAAAAAGAAGGGGAGTAAGACCGATGAAGAAGCGGCGGTGCTTGAGAAAATCAATGAGATGAAACCAGCCGATAAAACAATCGCGATTGGCTTGCATGAGTTGATCAAGCAAAATTTCCCCATGCTGGGTTTCAGGACCTGGTATGGCTTCCCGGCTTACACCAGGGACGGTAAAGTAATTACATTTTTCCAGCCATCGGGGCGTTTTGACGAGCGCTACTCAAGCCTCGGATTCAGCGAGGATGCGAAACTGGATGATGGTGTCTTTTGGCCCACTTCGTATGCGCTTGTTGAATGGAATGACCAGGTTGCGGCTGAAATAAAACAATTGATGAAAAAAGCCCTGGAGGGTTGACAAAAAGGACGATTGAATTTCAGGTTCTCTCACCCCCCTGCCCCCCTCTAAAGAGGGGGTAAAAAACCCCTGCCCCCCTCTAAAGAGGGGGTAAAAAACCCTGCCCCCTTCTAAAAAGGAGGTAAAAAGTCCCTGTCACCCTCTAAAAAGGGGGTTAAAGCACCTGCCCCCCTCTAAAGAGGGGGTAGAAAACCCTGCCCCCCACTAAAAAGGAGGTAAAAACCCACTGTCACCCTCTAATAGGGGGTGAGAACCACTGTACCCCTTTGCGGAGGGGGATAGGGACATGGCTTTATCTGCTCAAGCGCAAAATCTCAGCAGCTTCAGTTGCGGTGATGTCGCGATGTTCTCCCCTGGTAAAGTTTTCAGCCTCCAGATGGGCTTTGACTTCTTTGGCAACTTTATCCGGGTCGAGACCATAGGCGGTCAGCGTAGTGGGCATGCCCACGCTGTGGAAGAACGCGCTCAAAGCTTCGATTGTTCGGTCAATTCGCTCTGAATATTTTTGCATTTTCTGGTTGAGGACACGATAACCATATTGGTACAGTTTTTCCTGCTTTTGGTCCCGTTTATACCAGAGCAGCCAGGGCAAAACCACAGCCAGCGACTCGGCGTGGTCCAACCCATATAAAGCCGTGAGTGAGTGTCCGATACCGTGAGTAGACCAGTCCTGGGGGACGCCGACCCCGATCAGATGGTTTAACGCGTTTGTACAAACCCACATGTAATTTGCCCTGGCGACGTAGTCCGGCGGATCCATCTGCAAAGCTGTCGGAGCCATGTCATGAATCGCCATCAGCAGTCCTTCTGCCTGGCGGTCTTGTACAATCGCTCCAACCGGGTAGGTCATGTATTGTTCCAGGATGTGGACATAAGCATCCACCAAGCCGTTGCGAATTTGTTTTTGGGGCAGCGAGTAGGTGACCTTGGGATCAAGGATGGAAAATTTTGGAAAAACCTTCTCACTGCCGAAGGACATTTTCTGTCCTTTTTCACGGTGAGAAATAACACTGTTTCGGTTCATTTCACTGCCAGTTGCCGGCAAGGTAAGCACGGCGGCAAAAGGGATTGCTTTTTTGAGCCCACTGCCCAGACCTTGGGCGATGATATCCCACGGGTCTTCTCCTTGGTAATGTGCCGCGGCTGCGATAAACTTGGTGCCATCAATCACCGAACCACCTCCAACAGCAAGGAGGAAGTCGATCTGATTCTTTTTTACCAATTTAACCGCTTTCATAAGCGTGGCATAGTCGGGATTGGGCTCGATGCCACCAAATTCGAATAATTCGTGTTTGCGCAGGGCATCGGCGACCTGCAGGTAAACCCCGTTTTTCTTGATGGAGCCGCCGCCATAGAGCAAAAGAACACGAGCCTTCCGGGGAATCAGTTTTTTTAGTTTCGCGATGCTGCCCTCGCCAAAAATAATCCTGGTTGGGTTATAGAATTCGAAATTGTTCATTTTTAAGCTCCTTTTACGGGAATATCATCAGTCAGAATCAATGATATCAAATTATCGGGAATAATTCCGCACAGATCTTTATGTGCCGGGTTTCGGATGATAGTGAACATGGACAGCTTTGAGAAAATCAACCCCTTGAAGCAAACGTTTTTCAACTTCTTCGGCAACCTGATGTCCTTCGTGAACGCTTAGATCACCCGAGACAAAAATATTCATGTTGATCACCAAATATTGCCCGAAACGATGCGCCTGGATGGTCTCGATTCCCTCTAATCCGGGGGTTTCATGCAGTAATGTGTGGATTTGTTTTTCCAGCGCTTTGCCCGGGACGGTATCCATGAGGATATTCGTGGAATCACGCAGGATCTCGATTCCTGACATGAGGAAGAAAATTGCGACTAGCGCGCCTGCCAAAGGGTCTGCCCAATAATAGCCGAACTGGCTTGCCAGAGTGCCGGTAACAACCGCGCCAGCAGATAAAATGTCATTGCGATGGTCTAAAGCCAGGGCGATAATGGTCGAATTGTCCGTTTTCCTGCCTGAAGCGCGGGTGTATAAAAACAGGACGGTCTTCAATAACATGGTAAACAATGCCACATAGAGCGCGATCGGGCTGATAGCGGTGAAATCGGCGGGGTTTTGGAAGTAATCAACCAGGGTCTGAACCGAATTCCAAAAAATTGTAAAGGCAGCAGTGGCAATGAAGGCGCCGATCACGAGAGCGCCGATGCTCTCAAACTGGCTGTGCCCATAAGGGTGCTCATCATCAGCTGGTTTAACAGACGCCCGAATAAGTATTGCAATTGTTACGTTATAGACGACGTCGGAGGCGGAGTTAATTCCATCGGCGAGCAAAGCCGCGGAATGAGTAAAAACCCCGACAATTGTTTTTAAAAGTGCCAGGAGAATATTGGCAATCAGCGCGATATTAATCGCCCTGCTGCTCAGCTTTGACCTTGCTGCAGAGTCTTTTACAACCCCTTCTGAAGTGGTCGTTTCCATTGACATTTAGAGGTCTAATCCAACTGATTTTCGAACTTTTGCCAATACGGGGCGACCTAACTCACGGGCTCGTTCAGCTCCGTTTTTCAAAATCGTGTCAATTTCTGATTTATTTTCCATTAATTCGATGTAACGCTGTCTTGCAGGTGCAAAAGTGCTCAGTATGTTTTCGTAGAGCTCTTCCTTAAGCCTCCCATAACCCAAACCGCCATGCAGATAAAGCTGGCGAACCTCTTCGACCCGTTCTGGGGTTCCAAAAAACCTGAAAATCTGGAACAAATTGTCCACATCCGGATTTTTGGGCTCTTCCGGCAGTGTGCTGTCGGTGACGATGCGCATCACCTGTTTGCGCAGGTCTTTCTCAGCGATGAATATCGGCAGCGTGTTATTGTAACTTTTGCTCATCTTGCGACCATCTGTGCCGGGGATAGACTGGACCTCTTCAGCAATGAGACCTTCGGGGAGTTTGAGCGTCTTGCCGTAGATTCGGTTTAGGTTTTCAGCGATATCGCGGGCAATCTCGACGTGTTGTCTTTGATCCATCCCCACAGGAACGACATCCGAATCATAAAGCAGAATATCGGCTGCCATCAGGATGGGATAGGTGTAAAGCCCCATATTCACGCCATCATCCGGATCGCGTCCGGTTTCGGCATTTTTATCCAGCATGGCTTTGTAGGCATGAGCACGGTTCATCAAGCCCTTGGGGGTGACAGCGGAGAGAATAGTGGTCAGCTCGGGGATTTCATGGATGTCGGATTGACGGAAGAAAATCGCTTTTTCGGTGTCGAGTCCAAAGGCGATCCAGGAGGCAGCCACTTCATAGATAAGCTGCTGCAATTCTTTGGGCTGCGGATTGCTGTTGAGGGCGTGCAGATCGGCAACAAAATAGACACCAAAGTATTTTTCTGTCAACGCCAACGCGGGCTTGATCGCTCCGAAATAATTGCCGATGTGGATGCTCCCGGTCGGCTTGATACCAGTCAATGAAATTTTCATGATGCTAACTCCTGTGTTTCGTGACCTCTGATTATAAATCATACCGTAGTGAATGTTGAAGCGAGGTCTGGCATCGCAGCAATTCTCAATATGGAAAAATTTGTTTATTTTGTGTGAATGAAAGCGCAGCGTAGGGGACGGCTGCCACGCCGTCCCGCTCTACAGGACTGCTGCCGCATTGCCTGATGATAAAAACAGGCTATAGAGATTGCGAAGTAACTGTCGGGTCCTAGTTTATAATTAAATTAGTTGTGTTTTAAGAAAAGGAGCATAATGAACCATCTCGCAAGACCTGAAATGTTTAAAATCGCCGGAATAGCCGGGGTAATCTTTGGATTGATTGGTGTGATCACGCCCAGTCTGTTCTACAAGGGAACCAAAGGACAAAAATATTCATTTTTAAATCATTTCATTTCTGAGCTGGGCGAACAGGGGGTATCGCGATTTGCCTGGGTGTTCAACCTTGGGATGATCCTGGCGGGTGTTTGCATCGTGATCGCCAGCCTCTCTTTGGGGCTGCTCTTGCCCGGGTTTTGGGCGAAAGCAGGCATGGTATTGGGCGTGGCGACTGGTATCGCCTTGAGCCTGGTCGGAGTATTCCCAATGAATAAAATGAAAGGTCATATTAATGCGGCAACGGCTTTCTTCAGAGGCGGGCTGTTGATGGTTTTGTTTTTCTCTCTCGCAATGGTGCTGCAAGGGGGAGAAAACCCGGTTGTGCCCAGAGCGCTGGGGATGGTTGGGATGATTCCTGTCTTGGCTTTTGGCATATTCTTGGGATTGATGTGGTCGGTACGCAATGAGGAACGCCACGCACTCGATACAACCGAGTTTGACCGCCCCCGCGTGTGGAAGTTTGCTGTTTCGGAATGGTCGATCTATTTCGCGTTTATCTTCTGGATTTTGATGGTTGCGCTTGTAATTTAGCGGTCCGCGTTTTTCAAACTCAGAACGTGAATGCTCACGGCAAGGGCAATCAGAATCAGGAGTGCTTTTAACCAGATTTTCTCCACAATGAAAGCAGAGAAAAGGATCGTAGGCCACAAAAGAGCCATCGCGAGGATTTTGCTGCGCCTGTCTACTGTTTTGTGTTCCAGGTAGTTGTGAACCGGAGGTCCAAACAATTTGTGATTAAAGAGCCAGGTTGCCATGCGTTCAGAACTGCGAAGAAACATCGCTCCCGCGAGGATCAAGAAAGGCGTGGTCGGCAAAACAGGCAAAGCCATGCCCAGAATTCCAAGCCCTAATGCCAGAAAGCCAACAAATATGAAAAAACCGCGCCGCATTAAACCTAACCTATCGATGATGACCTGGGATTATAACACTGCTTAATTATGTTAGAAATTGCGTAAAAGCGGGCAGTTTCAGTTGAACGTTGGCTGCAGGAGCTGCAACAATTTAAAGCCAGGCAGATGATTCAACCTCTTTTTGTTGCTTCGATGGTTGAGCTGATGGCGGCTGCCTTTTCTTTTTGATTCCCGTTTATGCTTTTGATAAACAGGAAACCCATCAGGACACCCAGGAGCGACAAGCTGATCCAGAGCAGGTCGGTATTGGCGAGATTTTCAAGTGCGGAGGCGATTATTGGCACACCGGCAGCAATTCCCAAACTATTGGCAAATTGGACGGTTCCGTAATATTTGCTGTAATCTTCCTTGCTGAAGAAATAATTTGCCAACCAGGTGATGGACACCGTGCCGATGGCTAAACCAATCCCGATGTTAATCAGCATGAGAGCCAGCATGATCGGCGCATCGATGACCACCATCAATGCAAGGCTGAGAGCCATTGTTAATCCAGCGACAACCGTGGCAGCTTTCGCCCCCAATCGGTCGTAAAGGAAGCCCAGGATGAACTTGCCAATCACCAGGGAAGCGGCGTAAGCAGAAGTTACAAAAGAAACCCGGCTTACGGGGAAATTGAGGTCCTTCAGATAAGTGGGAAGGTTCGCCAGAACAGCCCCACCGGTAAATCCGGCGAGGAAGGCACCTGACAAAAAAGCCCATACCCAGGCTCGAGCAAACAGAGGAGCAGCCTGGTTGGCGGTGGCGGTTTCGGCGGGTGTTTGCCTGACCTGGGTTTCACCTTTTGTCAATTGCGTGACCAGGATTCCGCAGGGAAGGGTGATGGCGAGGGTGACCACAGCCAAAAGCAGGTAGCCGTCCCTCCAACCGGAGTTGTTGATCAGGGTGTTGATAATCGGGTTGAGAACCATGGCACCCAGCCCACTACCCGCCAGTGCCGCGCTGAGGGTTAGGCCCGTTTTCGAAGTGAAGTGCCGGGTGACAATAATCGAGACGGGGATGATCGAGCTGCCCGCGTAAGCAATTCCGATAACCATGGCAAGAGCATAAAAGTGATACAAGTCTGTTGCAGCTTGCATTCCCATAAAGGACAAGCCTAAAATCATGATGCAGATGACCATTCCTGCCTGGAGCGGCTTTTTTGAGTAGTGCAAGCCCCAAAACAGAGAGGCGATCATCGCGGAAATGGCTGTAATCGTACCGGTCAGAGAGAAGGACGCCCGGCTGACCTCCAGGTCAAGCGAGACGATGGGGTAAAAGATGCTCAAGACCATGTTCACAATCCCCATGGTGGTAGCCATGAGCAACACACAGCATAACAAGATGAGGATGTCTTTAAATGAAAGTGAGCGTTTTTCCATGGCTATCAATCTGGTCATTGGTTTGAGCAAAGTTTGATTGTAAAGCAAAATCGGTAACTTGAGCGATAGAGTAACAAAAAATGCAATTCTCTATATGGAAAAATCTGTTAATTTCGTGTGAATGAAAGCGCAAGTTTAGGGGACGGCATGGCAACCGTCCCTCACAGGCATAACATTCCGTATTGGCTTGGTCGGGCACGCTGGCGCAATGGTGCCAGTACTTATCTCACCGTAATTTGGGTGTAGGCTGGGGTAATGTTGCCATCCATATCCGCGATGAGAAAACCGACCAGGTAGGTACCGTCAGGCAGATATTGCGTGCCCCACTCGATTGCATCCCCGGTGAAGGTGATCGTATCGCCCTCATCAAAGGAGATCCCGGTTACATTGCCACTGGTGTCCATGTCCAGCCAGCGCCGACTGATTGTAAAAGTATCCCCGATATTAGGAGTTGTCTCCCAGGGTGCACCGGCGCTTGTGCCGCCTGTGAAAGTCAGAACCTGGAACAGTTTTTCGTCCCTGAAGAGCAGCTGGGCAGTGCGATTTTCACCTGTTTCAACGAAGGTATAGGTGCCATCGACATAATAGACTGTTTCGGTATAGTCACGACCGTAACTTTGCGGGTTGAAGAGCGCCAATACTTCCTGGTCTCCTGCGACGATGGTGAAAATAAGCGGTTCAAATTCAAAATTGAGGCGGAATTGTTCAGCGTTAGGCCAAACAGGGTAGTAAACACCGGCTTCCTGACCGGTTTGAGGGCTTTCAAGGTAATCGGTATCAGCGACGTAGATGCTGTTTGAAGTTTCATCCAACAGACCGGTGAAGAAATAGATGTAGCCGATATTCTCCCCAGTGATGACTGTGCTCAGTTCAACGGATTCGCCTGGGCTGACCACATTGGAGGAGGCTTCAATCTCACTAACCTGGACATAGCCCGTGCCTGGAATCTGGCTGGCACGTTCAACCAGCACAGGTTCAGCCGCGGTCGCCTGGAACTGACGTCCGGAATAGTGATAAGCCAAAAAATCGTCCCAAAGCGAATAGCGGCTGAAGCTATCGGCAATCACAGTGTAGGAAGACATCCCCGTGGTGGGAGTCGAATAAAGCTGCGAATTGGGGAAGTAAATGGCGATGCCGGTCGAACCGGGTTTGCCAGGTCCATGTTTTTCAGCGACAATCACCTGGTTGAGAGAATTAATTACATTTTCGGCAGCGGTACGCACGTTGGTATCGTTTGTGTTTTTATAAATCAGCTGCACAAAATGACCAAGGTCAATGAATGACGGGGGGACGTTGCTGCCGAAAATCGAAGTGTACGACTGCGTATAGCCGCGTGCCTCTGCGACAACCCGTTGGTCGAGGCGCTGCAGCTGGTAGGAAAATTCGTTCACGCTGTCGACCAGTCCCTGGAAGTTTTCAAGGTTGACTGCGGTCAAGGTGATATTCTGCTGAAGTTGGCTCGCCAGTTGTGCTGCGCTCATCCGGTTGACATACCATCCACCTCCGCTTGAGTTTTGAGCCAGAAACTCTGCCCGTGCCTGGTCGTCTGTCACGCGTTCGTCCTGGACGATGTAACTTTCAACGATGTTGGTTGCCAGGTCTGCTGTTGAGATCGTTGGGTCGTAGACCAGCAGGCTCAGGAAAGCTGAGTAAGCCCAGCCAACGCCTGGTTCGGTTTCTTCGGAGGCGACTGCGTATTTAGTGTAAGGAGCCAGGGCGGAATAGACTTCCATCATGCTCATCAAACAGACATCCAGCCCAATAAGTTCGAATTGCTCGATATTGGTGGTTGCCTGGATCTGCCGGAGAGCGTCTTCCATTTCATTCAGGTAGAGGATATCGTCTTGTAAAGCTGCGGTGAGCGGGGCACTGGAGCTCCTGTCCCGTTGAGCAGGCGCCGGATCAGACCAGCCTCCGGGCCAACCCATGCCGTGATCCGACATGATTAAGACATAATTGTCTGCCGGGTAAGTGTTGGAAGCCCAGCTGACGAAGTCGACCAGGGTTGCCGCATCACCCATATTGGCTTCACCAATGTCAGCGATCAGTTCGGAACCGATCCGGTTGAGATCGTCGTCATATTGCACCAGGTACCGCCGGGTCGAGCTCCAGTCGCCATCCCCGCTAAAACCGCCTTTGAAGCGGTCTAACTGGCTGACGATGGTTACGTCGGGGCTGGAACCGATCAATTCTGCCTCGTTGAAGTCGATAAAGATATCGCGTTCCAGGGATTGATCATCCGCGTTGTGGTATAGCATGACCAACCACTTATCACCGCTGCGACCAGATGAAGTGGGCAGCGCCCCGCGCGTAGCGGTGGGAGAGACAGGCTGCACGAAGCTTGTATCCTGAGTCGGTTGTGTGATGCCAGGCTCCTGCTGGTCGACCTGTGACAGAAGCGAGATGCCATCACCCGAACAGTTGCGGATGATGAAGATGATCACCACCACCACGAGGATGACACCGATGATGCTTCCACAGCCTCCACGCCGTCCGGTTGTACCGGAGCCTGAACCCAAGCTGCCTAAAAGACTGCCCAGTCCACTTCCAAGCCCCCCCAAGCCGCTGCCGCTGCTTCCACTTGAGCCACTTCCGGCGGAAGTTGGCGACGGGGTCATACCTATTCCACCACTTCCTGATGAAGGGCGGTTTTCTTGTTTGCGAACAGGGCGCCCGGCTTGCCCGGTTGGTGTGCTGCCGCGTCGCCTACGTTGGGCGTTTACTTCGGGAATATCATCGGACATAATAACCTTCCATTCTTTGAACAGCTGTAGTTAAGGAAACGAAACTTACTGTAACATAGTCTTCATTATTTTAAGGAATTATAGCTAATTAAATGCTTTTAGAGGTGAAAACCTTTCAATGAACACACAATTCAACAGTGAGTGGCGAATGAATCTTTCTGGAATAACTATTCGGAACAAAACAAAAAAGGTCGGTGTTTAGCCGACCTTTTTTGGTAATAATTCTTATCTTTTACGGTTTGTAAACCAGTTGTAGATTAGCAGCACTAAAACTGCACCACCAATCGAAACCAAGAGTGTAGTTAGGTTGAAACCAGTAACAAGATTGCTGCCAGTTAAGAGGCTGGTGATCCAACCGCCCAAAACACTACCCAGGGTCAGTGTAACGAATTTTCTGTAAATTAACAAAAAGAGTAGATCACGGTATCCTTTCTACAGCCGTCAAACCAAGAAAGGAAAACGACCATGATCTACACAACTGATTTTACAACAACTGAGGATAAGCTACACATACCAATTGAATATTTGGAACAAATGACTGAACAAGGACTGGATGGATTAACAGAACTGATCAGAGTGGTAGTGAACCAAGCCATGCAGATCGAACGGGAAAACCATTTGCAAGCCAGGCCATACGAGCGTAATGAGCACAGGCAAGGTCACGCCAACGGTTATAAACCCAAGACCGTCAAAACCAGAGTGGGCGAAATCACCTTTGAGATTCCACAGGTACGAGAAGGAGGTTTCTACCCTGCGGCACTGGAGAAAGGGATTCGCAGTGAACGCGCTTTTTTGATGGCACTGGCAGAGATGTATGTGCAGGGAGTATCCACGCGCAAAGTAGCCGCGATCACTGAACAACTTTGCGGTACCCAAGTTAGTGCCAGTCAGGTTAGCCGGGCTACACAAGCCCTGGATAAAGAGCTGGAAGCCTGGCGCAACAGACCGCTGGGAGAGATAGTCTATCTGTACCTGGATGCCCGCTATGAGAAAGTGAGAGAGGCGGGCAATGTCAGAGATGCAGCTATTTTGATGGCCAGCGGCGTGAAAAAAGACGGTAAAAGAACCGTTTTAGGCATCTCAGTATCTCTTAGTGAAGCAGAAACACACTGGCGGTCATTTCTGGAAGGCTTGCTCAAGCGTGGATTGGAAGGAGTACAGTTGATTATCAGTGATGATCACAGCGGATTGAAAGCCGCCCGCAAAGCCGTCTTAAGTGGGATTCCATGGCAGAGGTGCCAGTTTCATCTGCAACAGAATGCTCAGTCTTATGTGCCAAAGCTTAGTCTGCGAACAGAGGTGGCTGAAGATATCCGCACAATTTTTGATGCTCAAGACAGAGACAGCGCTGAGAGCCAGCTCAAAGATGCGGTAAAAAAATACGCTCGGATTGCACCAAAACTGGCAGACTGGATGGAGGTCAATCTGCCGGAAGGATTTAGCGTATTTGCCTTTCCACGTATTCATCAGAAAAGATTGCGGACATCCAACACCCTTGAACGACTCAGCCAGGAAATCAAGCGTCGTACCAGAGTTGTCCGCGTCTTCCCTAATGAAGGTTCTTGTCTGCGTCTTGTCTCGGCTATTTTGATGGAATTCAGCGAGGATTGGGAATATGGTAGGATTTATCTGAATATGGAGAACTCATAAGCTATTATTAGTGGAAAGGGTCCGTGACGAATTTACAGAAAAGCTGGCACACAATC
>DHRN01000081.1:30563-33389 GCA_002411175.1 Anaerolineaceae bacterium UBA5311
CTACCCAGGATTCCAATGAGAATATCAACATACCATTTATGATCTTTTTTCATCAGCCATGAGGCTGCCATACCGGCTAAAAGACCAACAAGAATTGAGGTAATTAAACCCATGATTAATACTCCTTTTCAATTATTCATGCGAAAATTGCTCTTCGATAAGTTTTCGCAGAGCATTGGTTGTGTTTTTGACACGAAGCATGTCGCGGGGATTGCCACTGGAAATAAAACGACCAATAACACCACCCCCGGACAAGGTGTCCAGTTTATATTCGACTTTGACCTCATCGGCATTCAAACCAAAAAAGCCACCACTGCTGCGCAGGGTGAAATTATGGCGGTCTTTATCCCCTTCCATGTCGGTAACAATTTCAAGCTCTTTCTCAGGTTTGAAAATTGTCACAGTTGCCGTTCCGACTTTGTCTTTGTTTTTCCATTCGAGAACTGACCCTTCGCTTATCGGTCCAACCAAGGCTACATAATCCATAAAAGGCAGCCATCTGGGCCAGCGGCTGGCATCTATCAGGACGAGCCAGGCATTTTCGAGCGGGGCGTCAATTTCTACTTCTCTTTCAAACTTTGCCATATTAACTCCTTTTCCATGCGAATATTGTTCTTAAAAAGAACGAAGTATATTTGTATTATCGCCTATATTATACAAGCATCTCACCATTTTCCATTTTTTGTCGAAACTTAGGGTTCCTGCTGCGGGAAGTTCATAAAACGGGAGACGTCAATCATCGAATCAGTTCCGCTGGTCATTACCTGGGGCAAAATTCCATTCCAGCGGGTCAGGAAGAGATATTGCAAATACTCATCCGTCAGCGCTCCGGTCTGGTTGAGAGCTTTTTGGGCGTCTGCCTGACCCTGTGCTTGTGCGATTACGGTTTGGGCATCAATCTCAGCCTGGGCGAGTTTTTGTTTGGAGGTCTCAACCTGCTGCTGGGCGACCTGTTTGGCTTCGATCGCGTTTTGATATTCTGCCGAGAAATCGAAATTGACAATATTAAAGTTTTCGACCACTATGAAGTAGGGCTCCAGCTGCTTTGCCAATTCATCTTCAGCCTGAATGCGCACATCGTCTCGCTTGGTAATCAGCTCTTCAGCTGAAAAACGAGCGGTTACAGCCTTGAAAGTGTTTTGGATCGCCGGCGCCACGATTATATCGGCGTAGTTGGCGCCGATGTTCTGGTAGACCTCTTTCGCATGACTGCCGTCCAGGTGGTAGT
The DNA here is from genome assembly GCA_002411175.1 of Anaerolineaceae bacterium UBA5311. Lineage (GTDB taxonomy): Bacteria > Chloroflexota > Anaerolineae > Anaerolineales > Anaerolineaceae > Mesolinea. The sequence continues at coordinate 31,792 of DHRN01000081.1, forward strand.
TTACTGCAATCAGGGCTGTCACAACCTGGAGATTTTCCGACATGGAAGTAGCCGGGACTTCATCTTTTTGGGTGCGAACATTGAGCTTAACTACCTTTTCTATGAATGGGATTTTGATATTGATGCCAGGGTAGGCAACCCGGTCCACTGCACCAAAGCGAGTGACGACACCAATGTTGCCGGCGGGGACTTCGTAAAAAGCGGATGTGATTAAAACCAACACAACCAGGACGATGATTATCCCGAGTAAGACCTTTCCGCCAACTTTGAATCCTTTAAACTGAGTCTTTCCAGATGTACTTGAAAAATTTCCATCGAACATGTTTCACCTCTTTCTGCGGTAATTAAACCAGAGTTTTGCAGTAATAGCTATAGATAATCTTAGGTTAATCTCGCAGTGTTGCCTGACTTTTCCCCCTGATACTCTCGGATTCAGCCTGTGGCTGGATGCAGGCAGATCGGCGCAGTCTGAAATTTTTGGTCCTCCTGGCGCTCTTAATCACCGGCACAGTCACGACCCTGCCGGGAAGTTGGCAGCTAAGCGATGCGGAAGGTCTTAATCCATATCCGCAGCGCAGCGGAAGCCGAGGTCGAAGCCGCTGAAGAACGGCAGGTCATATGCTCGCGCCGAAGAACGCAAGAAGACCCAGTTATTCGACCAGCCGCCTCCGCGCACAACGCGCTCTGAGCCGCTTACAGGACCGAATGGAGCTTCCGTTGGACTCACCGAGTAATATTCAGGTGAGTAGTAATCTGCCACCCATTCCCAAACATTACCAGCCATGTCCATCACCCCGAAAGCGCTGGCGCCCTCCGGATATGAACCTACCATGGTAGTGTCGCCTACACACGGCGTGGCGTTCAGGTTGTTCACGCTGTTCGCCAACGTGCAATCCGGCTCACGGCTGCCCCAGGGATAGAGGTTGGCTTCGCTTGACCGGGCAGCAAATTCCCACTCAGCCTCGCTTGGCAAGCGCAGGTCCGCCCATTCACAATACGTTTTGGCATCCGAAAACGACACATTGACGACCGGGTAGGCATCAAAGTCAGGGTTGCCGTAGTAGTCCGTACGTGTTCGGGACGCCTTTGTAAGGGGAGCTCTGCAAGCACCAGCATCAACACATTGCTTGTATTGCCCGTTGGTGACTTCATAGCGGTCAATGAAATAGGTTGGGAGCGCCACCTCGTGAGCTGGAGATTCCGATCCGGGACAGTTTGAACCCGCGTTGTTATCCGGATCGCAGCCCATCAAAAAAGTGCCGCCCGCAATTTCCACCATTTCACCAGGAGTGACATCGGTGGGCAATTCTGGTACAGGTGGGTTGGTGGGGACACGGGCTTGCGTTTCTGATGGCAATTCAGGTTCGACAGTGGCGGTTTCTGGTGGGTAATGTCCGCCCACGGGAGCCTCGCTTTCGAGCGGGTATGGCTCAGGGGGTTGATTCTGTGCAGATTCGCTATCAGTCACCTGAGGGGTTACTTCCGGGGGAGGTGTTTGCAGTGGCTCACAAGCGCTGAAAATAAGCAGGATGAGCATAAGCAGGATCGTTATGTGTTTCATGGGTACTTCCTTATCTTTGACGATCTGAGAGTCTGAC
>DHRN01000068.1:0-1229 GCA_002411175.1 Anaerolineaceae bacterium UBA5311
AAATGAGTCACTGGGGAAATATCTTTGCTCTTTTCTAGCCCATGCCTTGCCACAACACCCAGAATTGTAACCCCCCTCAAATTCTTTTTCAGCCGTAGAATAAGCATCCGACTGATCGATTGTATAGCAAGCATGAATCTTCATAAAACTTTTGTTTTCTTTTCTTGTTAAAATCATAAGGTTAATTCTGATGTTTGGCACAATTTCTGGTGATTCTCTGTTAAAAAAACCGGCATAGCAAGCATGAACTTGTTCTAATTCATGGACAATGCATCTCTTTATTCTTTCAAGGTGACCTTTGGTAAAACCATCTTCCTTGTTTACTATTATATCCCAAATAACTTCAAGAACAACTGAAAGCAATATACTTCCTGCAATTATCCTCCAACCATTTGCTTCAAGAAATTTTGATTTTATTAAATCATTTTCGAGAAAATATGGTCCAAGTGCTGATGCCAGGAGAGAAACTAAAAGAGCTAGATATTTTACATATTTTACCCACCTCCACTTCTCATTCATATTCAGATATTATACATCTTAACTGGAAATCCGCTCGATATTTTACAGAAACGATTGTCTTTCTACCCAAAATTGAAGGGTCCACAGTTCGAGTCTGTGACTCGGCACAAAACAACCGCAACCCTGGCGGTTGTTTTTTTCTGCTTCTTTCCCTTAACACCGGCAAGGAAGGTTAAAAAAAGCTATTCTTCCTCATCCTCATCGTCAAAATCTTCATCATCGAAGTCTTCGAGATCATCATCAGTAAAATCTGCCAGACCAGAAACTTCTGGGTACTCAAATTCTTCGGTCAGGATAAGGTCGTCCAATTTTTCGTCGATGTTTTCGAGAGCATCGGCGATCCTTTCAATTGACTGCCGTAAAAGGAAAAGTTCATTGATCAAGTTTTCATTCAGGTCCATGGCAAGCTCCTTTGACTTTTAATAATACCAACTTTGAATGCTTTTCAAACTGGAGGTAGAAGTTTTCCTTATTTTAATGCTCATCGAACCGAATAGCCAGCTATAATAGCCTTACAAAGGCTTACAAGGAGTGTGTACGATGAAAATTGGTCTTCTAACCGCTGGAAGTGACAGCCCGGGCGTGAATGCCGCCATCAGGGGATTTGGTAAAGCTTCTTCAAACCTGCATAATATCGAATTGATCGGTTTTCGGGATGGCTTTGAAGGCTTGATCCAGAACCGCTCGGTAGACCTGTTGAAAGATGGCAG
>DHRN01000068.1:1474-33923 GCA_002411175.1 Anaerolineaceae bacterium UBA5311
GGCGACAAATCCACCCAATTGGCTGCCCACAAGCTGAGCCAGGCTGGGCTGAATATCGTCACACTGCCAAAATCAGTGGAAAATGATATCCCCCACACCGATAAGTGTATCGGTTTTGACAGCGCGCGTGAAATCGCCACACAGGCGATCGACCGCCTGCATACCAATGCCAGCGCCACACACCGTATCATGATCGTCGAGCTGCTGGGGAATTCTTCAGGATGGCTCACCCTGGGAGCCGGACTGGCTGCCGGGGCTGATGTGATTTTAATCCCTGAGGTGCCCTATTTTTTTGATTACATCATCGAAGCAATCCAAAGCAGGCAAACAGCCGGTCGAAATTTCTCGCTCGTGGCAGTGGCTGAAAGAGCCAGGTCAAAGGAATTAATGGATTTCATGGAGATGGCTGCCCGGAAGAAAGCCGCATCGGTGGAAGAAAAAGAGAAAACGATCGAGAAAATCGAGAATAACTATTCAGCCCAAACCCTGCTGCTGGCAAACCGCCTGGCAGCAGCAACCAACATTGAGACCCACATCACGATTTTGGGATCGCTGGTTCGCGGTGGCACGCCGACTGCTGCTGATCGCCTGTTGGCAACCCAGCTGGCTGAATGGAGCCTGAAGCTGGTGCTGGATGGCAACTTTGGCACCATGGCTTGCCGACAGGACGGCGCGATGAGCAGTATTGCCCTGGAGGAAGTCGCTGGAAAAAACAAAGCCATACCGCTGGACCATGGCTGGCTGCGAGGCGCCATCCAGGTGGACACCTGCCTGGGGGTGTCTTCGGAGATAATTGATAAGGGTTAATTCCTGGCTGAAAACCGAAGGCTGATCGCTTGAATATCGTGCTCAATCCTGGTCAGATTTCGTCACCACGAGTCACCGTTGTTATCCCGGAGAATCGTTTGCATTTATGGGCAGGAGGCGCGCCTGTCTGCCCTTTATCCCTTGTTCTTGTCAGAAGCAAAACGATAAAATTATCCTCCCGTTCCTGCGCATGACAATAGATTAAGCGGGTCTTATTCGTAACGCAGGGCTTCAACCGGTTCGAGGTTGGCTGCCCGGTTTGCCGGATAAATCCCAAAGAACAAGCCCACCAGGGTTGAAAATATTGTAGCAAGCAACACAGCTTCAATACTGACAATCGGAACCAACTGTGTGCCCAGGTTTGTCGCGATTCTTCCGACCAACAACCCGAGCAGGAAGCCCAAAATAACCCCAAAAATGCCCCCGATCAGGCTGAGCAAGGCGGATTCAGTCAGAAATTGCAGACGGATATCCGCTTTTCGCGCTCCCAGGGCTTTGCGCAGTCCGATTTCACGCGTTCGTTCCGTTACGGTCACCAGCATAATGTTCATGATGCCAATACCGCCAACCAAAAGTGAAATCCCGGCAATTCCTGACAGGAAAATGGTCAGGATGTTGGTGATTGAGTTGGCAATGCCAACGACATCTTCCTGGTTGGTGAGGGTGAAATCGTTGCCCTGGCGTGGGTTGAGACGGTGTGCATCCCTCAGAATTTCCTGGGCTTCTTCGATCGCCAGTTCTATCGACTGCGAATCCTGCGCCTGGATGATGATATATTGAACACTGCCGGTAACAGACTGCCGGCTGATACGCAGCTGCATGGTGGTGATTGGCATATATGCCATCAAATCCGGATTATTAAACTGGGTCGAGCCTTTCGGTTTGGTAATGCCTATGACGCGATAGGGGAAGTCGTTGATGCGGATCATCGTCCCTACCACCCCGCTGCTTCTGCCGGTCAGGCGTTCTGCCATATCAGGACCCAAAACGACCACAGCGGCTCGGGATTCTACATCAGATGAAGAAAAGTTAACCCCTTCGGCTATTTCGAGAGCGGTGATATCGCCATAATCCGAATAACTTCCAAACAACATGTTCCGCTCACTGGTATCAGCTGAAGTAAAGGTCACTTGTTCCATCAAAACAGGAGCGACACGCTGAATATGCGGAGCGCGGCTGCGATTCGACAGCGCTTCGGCATCAGCGACGGTGAGCGGCTTTGGAGAAATCACATCATCACTTTCGAAATTTTGCATTACATAAATTGTGTTGGTGCCAATGGATTCAATCTGACCCAATATACTGGCTTGTGCGCCCTCACCGATCGAAAGCATGCCGATCACGGCTCCAACCCCGATGACAATACCCAAAACCGTCAAAAATGAACGGGTTTTGTTCGAGGTGATACTGGTCAAAGCTTCTTTGATTACGCGCAGGAATGGCATCAGGCAACACCGCCTTCGACGATTCTTCCATCGAAAAGGCGAATCGTCCGCTGCGCCTGCGCGGCAACGCCGGGGTCGTGGGTGACCATCACAATTGTGGTGTGTTGTTCCTGGTTTAATTTGAGCAGTAAATCCATAATTTCCTTCCCGGATACTGAATCCAGGTTGCCGGTCGGTTCGTCCGCGAGGATGATTGCAGGTCGGTTCACCAGGGCTCTCGCGATGGCAACCCGCTGCTGCTGCCCACCAGAAAGCTCGTTGGGCTTGTGGTTCATCCGGTCCTCCAGCCCTACCGCCCGCAGGGTTTCTTTGGCTCGCTCACTCATATTCGAGAGGTCGCCACTGTAACGCAGGGGCAGCTCAACATTTTCGATCGCGTCAACGCGGGGCAGCAGGTTGTAAGTCTGAAAAACAAAGCCGATTTTTTTATTCCGAACCGGAGCGAGTTCATCATCCACAAGGTTGGAAACCAGCAGACCGTCCAGATAGTAATCGCCGTCGGTCGGGGAATCGAGGCAGCCGATCATGTTCATCAGCGTCGATTTTCCGGAGCCGCTGGGTCCCATAATGGCAACAAATTCACCGGGATAAATATCCAGGCTGACACCTCTCAACGCGTGAACGTCGATTTCACCAAGCTGGTACACCTTCGTCATATCGCGTACCTTGATAACAGGTTCCTGGGTCATCTGTTTACCTGAAAGGATTCCCGCCACCAAAACCAAAGCGATCAAAAAGGCTGGATGGTGGGTTGAGAACGATCAGCTCGCCCTCACGAATATCCGCCTGGAGCAATTCAGCCATGCGGCTTGAATACCCGCCGATAGTCACCGCTACCTGGACCGGTTCGTTATCGCGCAGAACGTAGACATAATCCTGCCCATCACGAGCAATGATTGCCTCTGAAGGCACAACCAGTACATTTGTTTTTTCTTCGGTGAGGATTTGCACCCCCGCGGTCATGCCTGGCTTGATCTTTCCAGTGCCTCCGTCCATCTGGATCGTGACCAGGTAATTGACCACCCCGGTAGTACGATCGCCAGTCTCGGAAATTGAGGTAACCTCGCCGGTTAGCACCTCTTCATAATACGCATCGAAGGATAGCTGCGCTGCCTGACCAACTTCTATTTCAGGGATATCGACCTCAGAAACGGGAACTTCGATGAAAAGGCTGCTGATATCAGCAATTTCAACCGCCTGCATGCCCATGCTGACCGGATCACCCTCTTTTTGGACGATGTTCAGAACAGTGCCGTCAATTGGAGCAACGATGTATTGCTTTTCCAACTGTTTTCTGGCAAGCTCAAGCTGCAATTCCAGCTTCTCTTTCTCAACCGGGTCAACTCCATGCTTAATTTTGTCAAGGGTAGCCTGCCATTGGGCGATGTTTTGATCTGAAAGATCAATTTGTCCCTGCAGGGTGGCGATTTGCTGATTGATCACCAGAGGATCACAATAATCGAGTGCGAGACGGGCTGCCTGGACAGCGAACCAGCGCGCTTCGCTGGCGAATTCCTGGTAATTTTCCAGGGCGGTATCATAATCACGCTGCAAGTTGTCTAAGCGCCAGTCAGCACAGCTGCGGTTTTCAAGGTTGATCAATTGGTTGTTAAGCGTCAGGGCGTTTTCCTGGGCTTGCTGGATGTTGCTGTTCAGCGTGGCGCGCTGAATTTCGGTGTTTTCCTCCAGGCTTTCCAGGGCTTGCCTGGCAGTCAATTCGTTCAGGCGCGCCTGGATAATCTCCGACGGCAGGTCGTTTTCGTCCAGGCTCAGGAGGATATCACCGCTTTGTACTTCCTGGTTGATTTCAACCGGGATTGAGCCAACACTGCCTCCGCTTTGCCAAAATAAGACCGCGGATTGTTGAGGACGAACGTTGCCTGTGCCATTAATTGTGGTGCGCAAGGTATCCCTGACCAAGGGGGTTGTATTCAAATCGTCGAGCGTGGCTTGCATCGCCGATTGCTGGCGAATCATGTTAGCGATAAATAATATTCCGGCAATAAAAAGGAGAATTAACAAGGTCAGCCGTAATCTCGATTTCTTTTTCTTTTTTCCTGGTTTTGTTTCAGTTGTCATTATTCCTCCCGGGAATGAGCTAACTGTAAGGTTAACCGGAATTTATAAGAACGCCGTTTGAATCGAATGGGAATTAGCGAACAATCCGGGAGATTGCTTTGAACTGCTCGTGGTTGGCATCAGCCAAGATTGAGAAGAGCCCCATTTCCACGGTAGTTAGGTGTACCCCCTCAGCGCTGAGTTCCTTCAAGGCGATCTCTTTATTGACCAGAGAACGTGAGGATACAGCATCTGCGACCATCCAGACATCGTAGCCAGCTCCAAGCAGGTGTATCGTGGTTTGATAGAGGCAGATATGGCTTTCGAAACCACACAAAAGCACCTGCCTTCGACCAGTGTCGCGGATCGCCTGGCGAACGGCTTCATCCGACCAAACGCTGAAGGTCGTGCGCGGATATTCATGGTGATCTGGAAGAATTTGTCTGAGCGCTTCAGTCGTATGCCCGATTTTATGGGGAGCCTGGGCGGTAAGGATGATTGGCAAACCCAGGGCGAGCCCACCCTGCACCAACCTGCCCACATTCAGATTTACTGCTTCTGAATCGGCAACTACTTTCGCCAGGTTCCCCTGGACATCAATCACGACGATAAGGCTTTCATTCTGATTAAGCATAAAAAACTCTTTTTCCATAGAGCAATTATAATTTCAGCAGAAGGTGATTATGCGCACAGCACAAGCTTTTGACGTTATCGTAGACGCACTTAAATTATGGTGGAAAGACTGGGTAAACCAGGTCGTGGTTTCCCTGGCTGCAATTCTGGTTGGGTTGACGATTGTCCTGATTCCGGCATCCATCTTTGGGATTTACCAGGAATCGCTGGATCTGACCCGCGGCACCCGCACGGGGCTGATCGGTTTTTGGAATGGATTCAAGTCTTATTTTAAGCAAAATCTTGCCTGGGGTGCAGTTAACCTGCTGGTTTTACTGGTTTTGACAACAAACGTCTGGTTCTATTACAACTCGCAGCTCGAGCTGGCTCCCGTCCTTGCGATTGTGATGATAATCATGGGCGCGTTTTGGATAAGCTGGCAGTTTTACACCCTGGCTTGCCTGTTCCTGGCGGAGGACAAATCGCTCAAGTTAGCCTGGAAGAACGGTCTCGCGATTATGCTCGGGCAGCCTGGTTACGCGTTGGTTTTGGCAATCACGATGCTGGCGGTCTTGCTGCTTTCTGCCCGCTATTACATTCCGTTGGCACTGGGCAGCCTGCCGTTGATCACAATTTTGAGCCTCAGGGCTGTCCAGGCAACCCTGGCAAAACCGGGTGCAAATGAAGAACCTGTTTAGATAGCGACACGCTGGCAAGCTCTGCTATACTTATTAAATCAGACTACCAATAACCGGAGTAAAAATATGGCAAGGAAAGTCTTAGGTTATATCGAATTAGTATGGACTTGCGATAGTTGTGGAACCAAAAACCCGGGCGCAATCCGCAGCTGTACATCCTGCGGGGCTCCCCAACCTTTTGGGGTGAAATTCGAAAGGGTCGACCCGGACACATTCAACTTTATTAAAGACGAAGCGCTGATCCGTATGGCGCAAAGCGGACCTGATAAACACTGCCCGTTTTGCGGCACGCGCAACCTGGCAGACGCCCAGGTCTGTGTCCAGTGTGGGGGTGATCTCACAGTCGGTGCCACCAGCAGACCAGCCGGAGCAGTTGTTGAAGAGCCTGTTGTTCCGCAACCTCAAAAGCCCATGCCCCAACCAGTTGCCGCCACTGCTTCCCCTGCCCCAGCCAAACCAACACCGAAGTGGCTGCCGATCCTCGGAATCCTTCTTCTGATTCTGTGTGTCTCCTTCGGCGTTTGGTATTTTTCGCGGGCAGCCCAAAGCGAAAGCCACGAAGCAACAGTTGCCCAGACGTACTGGCTGCGGCAGGTGCAGATCGAAGCCTACCAGGTGGTGCGGGAGGCGGATTGGTCAGATAACATCCCCGCAGGCGCGAATACCTACAATTGCAGCATGCGCCACCGCTACGACTCCGATTCTTACCGCCCCGAATCCACCGAGGTGTGTGGGGAACCTTACACGATAGATACAGGGACCGGCATCGGTGAAGTGGTTCAGGATTGTGTTTATCGGGTTTACGATGAATATTGTTCCTACGATACGATGCAGTGGGTGGTCATTGATACGCTCTCACAGGAAGGATACAATACAACCGCCAGCTGGCCTGCAAGAAACCTGGCAAACGATCAACGCATTGGCAACGCGACTGAAACTTACATCATCACCTTCCAAAGCGGAGGGGACGAATATACCTATCGCACCAAAGACTACGACCTGTTCCAACAGGCGTATGAAGGCAGTCAGTGGGTGATTGAAGTAAATGGTTTTGGAGATATTACCGCTATCGAGCCTGATTAGCGGGCTGATAAATCGAGCTTATAGCCCACACCGCGCACTGTTTTAATCAGCTGGGGGGATTGGGGGTCGTCTTCAAGCGCTTTGCGCAGCCAGCTGATGTGCACATCCAGGCTGCGGGTGTCTTCGGTGTAGTCGGTTTTCCAGGCTTGTTTAAAGAGTTCTCTGCGCGGGAACTCGACGCCGGGATTTTGCATGAGGATGTGCAGAAGTCGTGCTAAACGCGGGGTGAGATAAGAGGTCTTTTCTTTGTAAGTAACCATGCGTGTTTTACGGTTGAGCTGCAGCGGACCTTTGATCAGCAGATCCTGGTTGCGTGTAATTTCGAAAGAACGCAGTCGATTAACAATTTTTTGAACTGTAAAGGGCAGGTGGAGGATTACATCGATGTGATCAGCGTCATCGATGGGTTCATCTTCAGGCACAATCAGGATCAAGGGTGTGTCGGGTAAGCGATTACGATACCAGGAGCATATCCGTAAACCATTTGTTCGTAAAGTCGCGGCATTGATGATGACCACATCGGGTGGGAAGTCGTTCAAACGGGTGAGCCCTTCACCCCCGCTTTCAACCCCCAGAACGGGGTAGCCTTTCCGCAAGAGGTCATCCCGGAAACAACTTTCCAATTTTCGTTTTCGTTCAATTAATAAGACTTTTTGTTGTTGTTCCTGCAATTCTGCCTCAATACAAAATCATCCATCAGCCAAATAAACCCTCTATCAGATGGTCAGACATTGGGAAAACAGTCAGTTCAACCAGAAGAGTATATCCCCATTATATCCGAAAGATGAGAAACTATCTGATTCCATGTGGTTTTATTTTGGTCATACAGGTTATACCTTTTCCGGGTGCAAACCCTGCTGTCAGGCAGAACCAGGTTCAGGTCAGGATATAATCAAAGCAGTGCTGTTTAAAAAGGGACATAACATGTTAGAATTAATTTCTAACCTCTTAATGAATGCTGGTGAAATATGGGAAAAATGATTGAATGCATGATTGACAGTGTCAGGGTCAGTCTGACCAATCAGGATCGTGTAATCGTCCTGAAAGATAAAAATGACGAGCGCTATATACCAATTTGGATCGGTTTGTTTGAGGCTGAATCGATTACCATCGCCTTACAAAATATCGCCGTTGCCAGACCGCTGACCCACGACCTGTTGCTCGACATGCTGCACAAACTGGGCGCGAGGCTTTTACGGGTGGAAATCACCGGGTTAGTCTCAGATACCTATTACGCCAATTTGATTGTCCAAACCGACGAAGAAGTGACCATCGATTGCCGACCTTCTGATGCTCTCGCGCTGGTCGTGCGCACCGGTGCCTCGATTTACGTTGATGAAGAAATCCTGGAGGAGGTTGGCATTCAACCTGAAGAGGTGCTTTCTTTCGCCCCGGATGAAGAAGACGATGAGCTTGACGTGCCCGGGAATCTTTCGGTTTTTGAAGATTTCCTGGGGAATATCGGCAAGGAGGATGACTCTGACTCGTCGGAAGACTCAGAAGCTTCTTCCGAAAATTCAGAATAAGAAGCAGAAAGCCGGCTAACATGAGCGAATATAGCGACGACTTCGTAGAACTGGAAGAACAGGTTCCCTACAGCCAGAATCTGCTCTTCGACCGTGAAATGGAAGAGGCGTTGATTGGCGCGGTATTGATCAACCCTGAAATATTGGTCGAAGTAGTCTCATTTTTAAACCCGGAAGATTTTTATTTGAAAAGGCACCAGTGGATCTGGGAAGCCTTTATATCTCTCGACCAGGAAAAGCACTACCTGGACCTGCTTACGGTTAAAGAAGTGCTGGAATCGCGCGGTCAGCTTGAAGATGTGGGCGGGCTGGACTATCTGATCAAATTGAGCAACCGTGTGCCCAGCTCTCTGCATGCGCTCTCTTACGCGCGCACGATCAGCGAGCTCAAAACCCGACGCCGGCTGACAGATTCTGCCCAAACGATCGCCAAACTGGCTTATCACAAAGAGAAAAGCCTCGATTCGGTGATCGATGAAGCCGAAAGAGCCATCTTTAACGTCAGTGAAAATCGTTACAAGCGCGATCTGGTGCCCATCGGGGACGTCGCCAGCGACTACCTTGCGAGGGTAACCGAAGCAAGCTCAAGCGATGAAGAAATCGGTGGAATGAAGACCGGTTTGAAGTCAGTTGATAACATCCTGGACGGTTTACACAAATCCGATTTTATTATCGTTGCCGGCAGACCCGGTATGGGCAAAACCGGCTTTCTGATCGGGATTGCCAAGCATGTCGGCATGGTTTTGCGCCGCAATGTAGCCATGTTTTCGATTGAAATGGCGGCTGAGCAGCTGTTGCAGCGCATGCTCGCGCAAGAGACCGAGATCGATTCGCAGAAATTGCGTTCAGGTCGCTTCACTGACCAGGAAGCCGAAGTGCTCACCCGCGCGATCACCAAGTTTGAGCATACCAATATCTACATCGACGACACCCCGGGCATCACCCCGCTGCAAATGAGCGCGAAGTGCCGTCGGCTAAAGGATGAGCACAGCCTCGACCTGGTGATCGTTGATTATTTGCAGCTGATGTCCGGAGATCGCCGTTCGGAAAACCGCGTGCAGGAGGTTTCGTACATTTCGCGCCAGCTCAAGATTTTGGCGCGCGACCTGGACGTGCCGGTCATGGCAGCCGCCCAGCTTTCGCGTGCCGTGGAGCAGCGCCAGGACAAGCAGCCGATACTCTCCGACCTGCGCGAATCCGGCTCGCTCGAGCAGGATGCTGATATCGTCATGTTTATCAACCGCCCCTTCATGGATGATGAAACCAGTCCATATCACAATATAGCCAAACTCGCAATCGCCAAGCATCGCAATGGACCGACCCACTCCGGAATCGAGCTAGTCTTCCTGGATCGCCTGGCACAGTTCAAAGATAAAGCTTATATAGATAAAAAGTAATGTGGCAAACGGCGTGATCGGTAAATTTTCTGATAAAACAATCCGCATTAACCTTCCGGCGAACTTTTTTGAAGTCAGCGCCGGTCTGAGCAGTGAGGCTTTGTTGGTTTTGCTGGGGTATTTTCAGTTCATGGCAGAGCAGGAAGGCGAAAGTCAGCTGTGCGAAGCCTTCGACCTGGAGAACTACCTGCCAATCAACCAGTCCGCGATGCAGAGTAGCTTCGCGCAGGCTCTTGATGAACTTGAACAGGCTGGCGCCCTATTTGTTTTTAGCGACCCTGAAAACCAGGAGCGAAAATTCATTTTGCCAGGCACTGATACTGGCGCAAGCCTGCTGGGTTCACTGCAGGACCAGCCAGGGCTGTTGGCAATACTCACTGTGGCGACCTCCTTACCGGCGCCATCAAAGTCCAACGTGTTTCGGTTATACGAAGAAAATATCGGACCGCTGACCGCCTATTCCGCTGAGCTGCTGCGCGATGCAGCCCAATCTTATTCTGAGGAATGGCTGGAAGACGCGATCAAGGAAGCAGTCCATTATAATGTCCGCAACTGGAGGTATATCCAGGCAATCCTGCGCAACTGGCAGAAAAAGGGACGAAAGAGGAGCAATGAAGAAGATAAACGAGATCTCGAATCCTTTAGGAAACTCTACCTCGATCAAAAACGAGAGCTCGAACCCTGAAGCCGATCGCAGCGAACCTGAAACCATCCCGACAAACTATGGACCGGGTGACCCGAATTGCCCGATTTGCTACGGAGTTGGTTTTGTCGGTTACGATGTTCCAATCGAAGATCCCCGTTTTGGGCGCAGTGAAATTTGCGTCTGTCGGCTGAAGCAGGTGCAATCCCAACAGCAAGCGCACCTCTTTCAACTGAGTAATCTTGGCGCGCTGAGCAACCTGACTTTTGAAAACTTTCTGCCCCGCGGCAGGGTCGGATTGGGGCTTTCACAAGCAAACTCCCTGGAGCAAGCCTACAATACCGCCCAAAACTTCGCCGGCACACAAAAAGGCTGGCTGCTGCTCACCGGTCGGTACGGCTCGGGCAAAACCCACCTCGCTGCCGCCATCGCCAACCAGGCTGTAAAGATGGGCACACCAACCATATTTTTAACCGTGCCCGACCTTCTGGACTGGCTGCGATTCTCTTTCTCCTCCGGTTCTGATTTGAGTTACGAAGAACGCTTCAACGAAATTCGCAATGCTCCGTTGTTAATTATGGACGATTTTGGCACCCAGAGTACAACCGCCTGGGCAGAAGAAAAACTATTCCAAATCATCAATTCCCGCTACATCAACAGCATGCCAACCGTCATCACCAGCAATGTGGACCTCTCAGACTTTGAAGGGCGTATTCGCTCCCGCCTGACTGACCCCGAACTGGTCAGCCATGTGAACATCCTGGCGCCCGATTTTCGCAACCCAACCGACGAATTCGGACATCCTGAACTTTCCACCCTGAACCTCCACGCCCGCCAAACCTTTGGCAGCTTCAGTTTTCGCCAAAACGAAGGTTTGCCCAAAGAGGATATCACCTCGCTCGCCGACGCTTTTAAAAGCGCGCAGGCGTATGCCGAAAACCCAAAAGGCTGGATCAGTATTCATGGCTCTTATGGCAGCGGCAAAACCCACCTCGCCGCGGCTATCGGAAACTACCAGGCTTCGCGGGGTATGCCGCCCTTGTTTGTGGTTGTGCCCGATTTATTGGATTACCTCAGGGCTGCCTTCTCGCCGAGCAGCGGCTCGAGCCTGGACAAGCGCTTCAATGAAATCCGCACAGCAAGATTGTTGATTCTGGACGATTTGGGCACGCAATCTGCCACTCCGTGGGCACGCGAGAAGCTTTATCAGCTTTTCAATTACCGTTATAATGCCGAGCTCCCTACCGTGGTAACATCGTCGTCTCTCCCTGATGAGCTTGATCAACGGCTGCTCAGCCGCCTGTCAGACAAACGCTTATGCCGTCTTATTTTCATCTCGGCTCCGGGTTTTACCGGTAAATAAGCGCCAGGTCGGGACTCTTTCTTTTTAGGTATAATAAACGCTTGCGTAAATTTAAGAAAAAACGGCTCTTGTGCCGTATTGTGACAGGAGAATGAATAAATGACCAACAAAATTATTCGCGTTCATCAAAATAGTTTTAACCTCCCTTACCGTATCAAGCGCCTCGCTGACATTGCTCATAACTTATGGTGGGTGGGCAATCCCGAAGTGGCGCGGTTATTCAAAGAAATCCACGCGCTAAAATGGCGCACGTCGAATCACAACCCTGTGGTGTTCCTCCGTTCGGTGGATCAAAACAGGTTTGAAGATCTGATTAAGGACCGCTATTTCCTGGATCGTTACGACGAAATTGTGCGTCAGTTTGATGCTTATATGAACCGAAAAGATACCTGGGCTAACCAAAATTATGAGTTCGCGAAAGAGGACAAAATTGGATATTTCTCTTTTGAGTATGGTTTGCACGAATCGCTGATGGTTTATGCCGGCGGGCTGGGCATCCTCTCCGGTGATCACCTGAAAGAATCCAGTGACCTTGGTCTGCCTTTGGTGGCAGTGGGCTTTTTGTATACCTACGGTTATTTCTCACAACATATTACTGAAGACGGCTGGCAGGAAGCCCATAATGTGGAGATTAAATTCAGCGATCTTCCCATCGTCGAGCTTTATGACGAAAATAGTGAACCAGTCAAGATTTCGATCGAGCTCCCCGGCAGAACGGTTTTTGCCAGGCTCTATGAATTACAGGTCGGGCGGGTGCCCCTGGTGCTTATGCACACCAACATTCCTGAAAACAATCTTCAGGATCGCGAATTAACCGACAAACTTTATATCAGCGACCCTGAGCTGCGCATTTCGCAGGAAATGCTGCTGGGAATCGGCGGCTTGCGCGCGCTTGAACGGCTCGGTCATAAACCGGTCATCTTCCACATGAACGAAGGACACTCCGCTTTTCTGACCCTGGAGCGTATGCGCCAGCTGATTGAACAGGGTCATACGCTTGAAGAATCCAAGGAAATGGTCAGAAAATCGGGCATTTTCACCACGCATACCCCCGTTCCTGCGGGGAATGACGAATTTCCATGCTGGTTGATCGATAAATACTTTGCAAATTATTGGGGCATGCTCGGTCTCGACCGCGACCAGTTTATGGACCTGGCAAAGGTTACGACCGACTGGTCTGACGAAGTCTTCAGCATGCCGGTTTTGGCTCTGCGGCTTTCAGATTATCGTAACGGCGTTTCAAAACTGCACGGGGCGGTCTCGCGCGACATGTGGAGTTATCTCTGGCCCGGCAAGAGCGTGGAGGAAGTGCCGATCTGCTCCATCACCAACGGCGTCCACACCGGCACCTGGCTGGCACGCAGATTGGCGGAGTTGTATGACCAATACCTCGATATAGACTGGAGAGACAGGCTCGATGACCAGGAAATGTGGGACCAGGTCGAATCAATCCCCGACAGTGCACTCTGGCAAGTGCGCATTCATCTAAAGCGAAAATTGGTCAGCTATATGGTTGCCAGGGCGCGCCGTGAATGGGAAGCCGATCACGTCCACCCGGTGCAAACCGTTGCAAGCGGTGTTTTGCTTGATCCGCTCGCATTGACGATTGGCTTTGCCCGCAGGTTTGCCACTTATAAACGAGCCAACCTGGTTTTCAGAGATTACGAACGTTTAATGAATATCGTCACCAACGAAGAGAATCCGGTTCAGATTGTGTTCGCTGGCAAGGCTCATCCGGCAGATGAACCTGGAAAACGCCTGATTCAGGAAGTTTATCGCCATGTTAAAAACTCCCGCAATGGCGGTCGCCTGGTGTTCCTCGACGATTACGACATGGACATGGCACGACACCTGGTACAGGGGGTTGATGTCTGGCTAAACACACCCCGACGACCCCGGGAAGCTTCCGGGACCAGCGGCATGAAAGCCGGTATGAACGGCTCGCTCAACTTCTCTGTGCTCGATGGCTGGTGGGCAGAAGGATTCAACGGTAAAAATGGCTGGGCGATTGGCGATGAGACTGTCTATGACAACCTCGACCTGCAGGATGAGGCAGACGCCATAAGCTTCTATGAGACACTCGAAAACGAAATCGTGCCGCTCTATTACACCAAGCGTTCTGCCGATGGCTTACCCGGACCGTGGATCGAGCGGATTAAGGAAACCATCAGGACGGTATCGCCTGCATTTTCGATGGCAAGAATGGTCAAAGAATACGCATCTGAGCTCTATTACCCGGCTCGGGCAACCGCTTTGAACTTGAACGATAAATAACTCGGGAGGAAACATGGCAGATGTGTTCACGTGGCAAACGGCTGCTACTGCTCTATTGATTTTCGTCGTCAGAGTGATATCCATTTCGATGGACACCCTTCGTTTCATGCTCACCATGCGTGGGAAACAGGGGATTGCCTGGGTATTGGGCTTTTTCGAATCGGTTTTGTTTGTGCTTACTGTCGGGGCAGTCTTGAACGACATGTCCAACTTCCTCTATATTATCGGTTATGCAGCTGGTTTTGCCACTGGAAACGTGGTTGGTATGCACATCGAACGCAAGATCGCCATTGGATACTCACATCTTAGCGTGATCAGTAAAACCCAGGGCGAAGAGATCGTGAATGCCTTGCGGGAAAACGACTTTGCCGTCACCGAAATTCCCGCGCAGGGAAAGGACGGTTCGGTAACCATTGGTGATTTGTCCGTTCGCCGGAAAGATATCGCCGCTGTTGAGAAAATCATCCAGGACATCGATCCGGATGCTTTTATAACCATAGAAGAAGTAACGCCGCTGCGGGCAGGCTACTGGGGCAGGCAAAATGTCAGAAGATAACAGGCTTAAAAAATGCCTGATCTTCGATTTTGACGGTATCATCCTGGACACCGAGACCGCGGAGGTCGCGGTTTGGCACGATCTCTATGCCGAGGCGGGCTTAACCTTTGATATGGAAGCCTACCTGGAAACCATTGGGAGGAACGACCCCTTCACTTTTGACCCGGCTGAACCTCTGGCAAAGCGCGAAGGGGAGCAGCGCAGCGCTGAGCAAATCCACAAGGAATGCCGCATGCGCACCTTCCTGCATGCCCAAAAGCTGGACCTGATGGAGGGGGTTAGCGAATTAATCGTCAGCGCGAAAGCCCGAGGATGTCTGCTGGCTGTCGGTTCGAGCGCGGAGCATTGGTGGATACAGTCCCACCTGACCCGCCTGGGAATTTATGATCAATTTGACACAATTGTGACTTTTGACGATGTTGAAAACGCGAAACCAGCCCCGGATATTTTTCTGAAAGTGTTGGAAAACCTGGCTGTTTTCAGGGCAAATGCCCTGGTTTTCGAAGATTCTCAAAACGGGATACTGGCAGCACATCGCGCCGGCATCCGCGCGATTGCGGTCCCCAACTCAATCACAAAAGCCCAGGACTTCACACTCGCAGAAGCAGTTTTGCCCTCATTAGCTCATTTCGACCTGGATTTGTTTGTTTAATCAGCCGATGAACAGCTAAGAGCGAGGCGATATTGTCGTAGGAAACGTGCACCGCGCGTTCCGGCGAAGCCATCCTTTCGTAGGGAACGCGGCTCGTCCCGTTCCGTTTTCCGGTATATTGATTGTGAATTTTGTGGAAGGGGTCAAGCCCCTTCCCTACTATCGTTTAACTGAACCAGAACCTGAGTTTCTCACTTTAAAGCCCAGGACCTCACTCTCGCAGAAGCAGTTCTGCCCTTATTAGCTCATAATGAGAAACTCCAAAGAGCCCTCAAAACCTTGAAACGTTCCCTGCCGGGCTGCTTTCTTGTAATATAATCAAACCACGCGAACAAAAGGAAAGGAAGAATTAATTATGGATATCGATCCTTCTGAATTTTATTTTGGGAATCCTTACGACCTTAAAAACCAGGCTATCATCCCCGACAAACTGACCTATTACGACCCTCAGGATCTGACCACGCACATGGTCATTACCGGCATGACCGGCTCCGGGAAAACCGGTATGGGCATCATCCTGCTCGAAGAAGCCGCCCTCAAGGGGATTCCCGCCATCCTGGTCGACCCCAAAGGCGATCTCACCAACCACCTGCTGCACTTCCCGGATTTTTTGCCGGGCGATTTTTCCCCCTGGGTGGATGCCGATGCTGCCAAGCGGGAGGGTCAAACGGTCGAACAAGCCGCCGAAGCCGCTGCTGCATCCTGGAAAAAAGGCACCGAACGTTCCGGTATCGACCGAGAGCGCATGGAAAAGCTCGCCAAAGCTGTCGATTACGCCGTCTACACCCCCGGCTCCGACTCCGCTATTCCAGTCAGCATTCTTGCTTCGCTAAATGCCCCCGGGATCGACTGGGAAGAAAACAAAGAAATGCTGCGCGAGGCGATCAGCAGCACCGTCACCGCCCTGCTCGGGCTGGTCGGTTTCAAAGATGTCGACCCTGTGCGCTCACGCGAACACATCCTGCTTGCCAACATCTTCGAACAAGCCTGGAGCAAAGGTAAAGACCTGGACCTCGAGAGCCTGATTCTGCAGGTCCAGAACCCACCTTTCGAAAAACTGGGCGTCTTCCCGGTCTCCAAGTTTTACCCCGAAAAAGACCGTTTTGAACTGGCGATGCTGCTGAACAACTTCATCGCCGCGCCTTCCTTCGAAAGCTGGCTCGAAGGGCAGCCCCTGGATATCCAAAACCTGCTTTATTCACCCGATGGCAAGCCCAGGCACAGCGTTTTCTACCTGGCACACCTGGCAGACGCCGAGCGGATGTTCTTCATCACGCTGCTTTATTCAGCAATCGAAACCTGGATGCGCACGCAATCCGGCACAAGCGACCTGCGCGCGCTGATCTACTTTGACGAAATTGTCGGCTACCTGCCGCCGGTTGCCAACCCGCCCAGCAAGCCGATTATCCTGCGCATGCTCAAACAAGCCCGCGCTTTTGGTGTTGGGCTGGTGCTTTCAACGCAAAACCCGATCGACCTGGACTATAAAGCCCTGTCCAACGCCGGCACCTGGGTAATCGGCAAGCTGCAAACCGACCAGGACAAACAGCGCCTGCTGGACGGTCTCACCAATGTTTCCGGCACTTTCGACCGCCCCTTCTTCGACAATACAATCTCCTCGCTTGGGAAACGAGTCTTCCTTTTGCATAATGTCCATGCGAAAGAACCAGAGATTTTCACCACACGCTGGGCGATGAACTACCTGCCTGGTCCGATCACCCGCAATAAACTGGAAGATCTCAATCGCCTGGTTGGCGCGGATGTGCGTATGGTCTCTGCCGCGCTGGAGAGCTCAGTGCAGACTGTTTCTGCTGATGAGCTCCTCGGTGGAGGGAATGGAAATCTCCCCGGTAAAACCACGCAGCCGGTTCTGAGTTCAAGGGTGACTGTTTTTTACCTGCCCGCAAAGCTGGGGCTTGGGGATGCCTACAAAGCCGCTGCCGACCGGGGCATCGCGCCGACAACGCAGCCGCTCTACCATTATCGCCCCACCCTGGTTGGGCAGGCGCAGCTCTGGTTCGCCAACCGCACCTACAACGTCAACACGCAGAAACGGGTCACCGTCTTGATTCCGGAATTGGAAAGCCGTGGATTGGTGCAGTGGCAGGATTACCAGGTCGATGAGCTTCCGGCAAATGAATTTGACCGCGGTCCCTTGCCTGGTGCGACTTTTGCTGAGCTGGTCTACCCGTTTAACGACGAAAAAAATGTTACCAGCCTGTCCAGCGATTTTGCTGATTGGCTTTACCGCAATTACCAGTTGACTCTCTATCGAAACCCGGATTTGAAACTGGTCTCAGAGGTTGACGAGAGCAAGGAAGCTTTCGCCGACCGAACTGAAAGGGCTGGCAAAACCAACCTCGAGGATGGGGTCGAAGCCATTCAGGAAAAATATGCCAAACAAAAGAAAACCATTGAAAACAAGCTGGTGAAAGAAGAAATGGCGCTTGAAAAAGACAAACAGACCCTCAACCATCGCCGCCTCGAAGAAGCAGGCACCGGTTTGCAAACCGTTGTGAGCTTGTTTGGTGGAGGAAAGAAAAGCATCAATTCCTCGCTGACCAAGCGGCGTATGACCGCCACCGCCAAGGCTAACGTGGAAGAATCGGAAGCAATGATCGAAAGGTATAAATCTGAACTTGCAGAGCTTGATGCGAAAATGCAGGAGGATATCGAAGAATTTAAGCAGACCGCGCAGGGTAAGGCTGTTCAGCTCGAGGAAATCTTCATCAAACCACTGAAAAAAGACGTGGTGGTTGAGTATTTTGGGCTCGCCTGGGCGCCGGTGTATGCCTTCAAAGACGGAGATCGCTGGCTCGAGATTGACGCGTTTTAACCAATGTGTTCTTTTTAATACACAAAAGGCTGGATTGACCTCTCCCATGGTTCAATCCAGCCTTTAATTTAAGTCTATCCAACCATATACGCCATTGATACAGTTCCAGGTCCGACATGACTGCCGATCACCGGGCTTACCTCTGAGCGAATGATTTCAACCGGGTTCAGTCGGTCTACAGCCGCCTCTTCCATGGAAACCATCTCGTCAAACGCCAGCGCATGGAAAGGACGAATTCGGACGGGAGTGCGCCCATCGATATCGCGTTCGATCAGCTTGAGCATACGGCTGAGTGCTTTTTTCTGCGAACGGACGCTCTCGACCAGTTCAATTTTTCCTTCCCGGATCTGCATGATCGGTTTCAAGTTCAAGGCAGAACCGAGCATGCGCTTGGCAGTATTGATGCGCCCACCACGGTGTAAATATTCGAGGTCATTCACGGTAAAATAAACCCCGATGCGCGGATAGATATCGTTGGCAAGCTGTCGGCATTCCTTTAGCGTGGCGCCGTTCTCTGCCGCCCGGGCAACCTGCACGACCATCAGCGTCAGCGCCATGGAAACCAGGCGCGTATCCATCACAACCAGGTTTTCAGGGTCGCCCAGCTCTATTTTCGCCTGGAGAGCCGAATCGACTGTCGCCGAGAGCCCCTTCGAAATGCCCATATAGAAAATATCTTTGCCTTCAGCCAGGAGCCTCGAAAAAACTTCCATAAACTGACCGACAGTTACCTGGCTGGTCGTCGCTTTTTCTTTGGAATTTGCCAGTTGCTGGTAAAAATCGGTTGCCAGAATGTCCACACCGTCATAAAGCGATTTGCCTTGCCAGTTGACGGTCAGCGGTAGAATGGATAAATTGTACTGTTTAATCAGTTCGTTCGGAATGTAAGCTGATGAATCACTAACAATAGCTACATTGCTCATATTTTCCCTCCGGGTAGGATTACTTATAATTAAAAGTATAGCACAATCAGTGATTGCCTTTGTGAATCATAAAAGCCTTTCACCAGGTACTTCGGCGCTATAAAACTGGTTCTCACCCCGGTTGTACGAGACCAGCTGTTGATTATTTACCTGGAAAGTTCGCCTGGCAAAGTCATAACTCAAACCACTTATATAAACCGGTTTGCCCTGCGCTGTGTGCAGCCATTGCCCCACGGCATGCCAGAACGCCTGCAGGGGTTGACCGAATCCATCGGAGATCGACCCGTCGTTTTCCAGAAAGAATTGCGCCTCTTTTTGCCGCGGTCGCTGCCAGATTTTCATCAGCCTTCCCGGGCTGACGGTTGAACAAAGGGGCTGCAGACCCGCGTTGCCCTGTTCGAGCAGATCGAAAAAGGTTTGCAGGCAGGTTTTTCCTTGTCCGGTGAAAAGGGGCAGCATGGATTCCTGCATCAAGCTGGTGTCAACTCCATTTAGAAATTGACCTCCCAACGCGACAAGGTGATTAATTTGATGTTTATGACCTTTCCGACCGACGACCTGGAATAGTAGATCGGCATTTGGCGTGCGCGAAGTCCAAACCGAAGCATTTTGTAATAGGAGCCTTCCGTCTTGAAAACTTGCGTTTTCATCGAGTCCGAGCCAATAACAATTTTCATAGTCAGGTGAGCCTGTTCGCTCCAGAACCAGCCAATATCTTTGTCCCGCCTCCAACGTACTGTTTCCAGGCAGGCGACCTTCGACCCATTGATACGTTTCCGGGTTGAACCCGGACGACGGAAGGATCGCGCTGGTCAGGGTTAGCCCTGAAGGTTGGTTGCTGAGGTCATATTGGATGCTGATCCTGAGATTATCAGCAGGCGCGCCCTGCCTGCGTGCCCGGACCGAGGCTGAAAATGCCTCTACAGACTCGGGAACAGTGAAAGCTTGTGCCAGGCGTAAATTCGCAGAGCTCTGCCCGAGCGCTTGTGTTCCCAGCTGCGCCGGGCGATGTTCCACAATCCCATTCCACCCCTGCCAGTAACACCATGAAAGCGTCTGCATCCAGCCGCGGCAGAGCAATCTGAAGCCTTCCCGCCCCTCGTGGGAAGCGCTGCCTGTAAAAATCGGGTTGGGGAGCGAATGAGCAGCCAGCCAATCAGCCGCCACCAGCTCTGCCACCTGGCTGTGCATGTATTGCCTTTGCAACAGGTTTTCTTTGACTCCATACGCTTCCTGGCTGAGCAGGTCATCCTGCCATTCACTTTGTTGATAGACAAACGGCTCAAAATCGGTTGGAAGCAAATAGCGGACAGCCACCCGGTTTGCAACCTCGTCCAGCCCCAGGCGATAGACCTGCCCGCCTCGGGTTTGTTCGACTGATTCGAGGTATCCCCACCAGGCAAGCCGTCCGTCAGGGTCATATACCCGCATGTCCTGCCCAAGGTGAACAGCCCAATCCTGCAGGGTCATATTGCCGCAAGGGCAGAACACCCTCGCCTGGTTGGGACCGTAGCGATCATTCCAATCCAGATAAAGTGGTTCGCAGGTTCCAGGGGAATACAAAAATTTACCACCCTCCCTGCGCAGAATTTCAACCTGCCAGTTCATGGCAGCCGCCAATGTTTGCGCATCAATGCTTTCACCTTCATCGTCCGATCAATTGGCGCTCCGTTCGAACCAGTTTGAAAACACCAAAAATGCTGTTTATAAGACGGGCGGATCACCAGGGGCACCCCGACCCGATGGTGTGTTTTGATTTCCAACCCCTGCTTTAGCGACCAGCTGCTGTTCAGGATTCCGTCATCCACAAGGATAGCCTGGTAAGCCAGGGCGCTGATACTATGAAAGAAGGCGAAAGGTTCATGGGGCAACAGGAGCATATCGTCCAGTTCGAGCGTATGGCTGCCAGCTGCCGCATGCCGGGCTTGCAAAATAATTTGGTGGGCATAAGCATAATTGAGCAGCGGCAGGCTGCCTAATGGCAGGCTGATCGGTTCCAAAACTACAACCCCTGCCTCCACCTCCGCGGTTGTTTCCGGACTCTGCCAGACGATATTGTTGTCAATGCTAATCAGCAGGCGTAAGCTCAGCGGACTTTCACTCACAGGGCTAAACAAGCGCAAAATCGGTGTGCACACGCGTGAGCGCAGCTGGCTTACCTCCACCGGACCGATTGTCCAGGTTGCCAGGTTCGCCCATGAAGACCCGCTCCACCCATAGCGGGCATACTTTCCCGCGGATGCCCTGGTCGAGTTCAACACAGTTCCTCCCGCGCCATCCTCTGCTTCAAGGTTTAATTTGGGACGACTTTCCGTAGAGGTATCTGCCATTCCGCCCACCCACAAGTCATCCAGGCTGTCACCAACAAAATTATTTTCGAACTCCAGCCTCAGCGATGCCGGTTGGGTCAGTTCAAGCGCGGAAGTATCGATTGTGAACCAGTTGTCGTGACCGACCTGGCTGTCATCGTGATTAAAAAGCGTCAATCCATTGGTGATCCCCCCGCCTGAAGAGTTGGAAATCGGCACAGGCTGCTCAGCGCTAAAAAAACTGTTTTCGCGCTGAATAACCAGGTGCAGCTGCATCGAGCCAGCCTGTTGTGACCTCAGCTGCCCGCTTGCGACCTCGAGCCTTCCATGCCGGATCAGGCTGTAAAGATATGCAGACCGCTCGTTGCTCCAGATCCTCAGCGTCAATGGCATGTAAGTGGATTCCTTGCCCCTCCTGAGAAGTGCTTCAAGACTGTCGATGATTGAGCGCATCCTGGTGGTAGAAGCGCGCAAATTCAGCAGCAGCTTCTCCTCAACCAGCGGATCGAGGCTTGTACTCAACTCGTAATTTGTGCTTATCAAGCCTTCCGGTTGGTCACTGCCCTGGACAACGAGCCAGGCGCCCTCATCAGGCATGCCCAGGTTTCCGATGGAAAGTTCAGTCATAAGTCCGGCGCTCCTTCAATTTCCATTCCTTCCAGGGTTGGTTGGGCGCGTTATGCAGACTGGCGGTGCGCAGCCGGTCCAGCAGATGATCACGTTCCTGGTCGAGATAGCGCGCCCAGGCAGACACCGCGTCTGCATCCAGACCAAGGTTGCTGTAACTTGCCTGGTTGTGCTGCAAAACCGCCTTGAGGATGTTGCCAGCCGCGCCTCTCATCAGCACCGGCAGGAATTCAGCAGGCAGGCTGGTGCTTTCGGCAGAATCCAAACCAGCAATGCTGTAATTTTCGCCAAAGAGGCTGTTGATATAGGCAAGCGATTCCCGAAAGGCTTCGGTCTTGAGCGGAAGGTCAAGCACGAGCTGATATCGATCGAGAAATTGCTGCTCCAGCCTGCCAGTCAGCTCATCCAGCCGGGTCATCTGAAGCTCCTTTTTTTCGAGCGAGGCTCTTGAAGGCTTTTTCAACTTCTCCCGCAGAAAAAGTCACTTTCCATCCCTGGGTGTTGATCACCACCAAAAAACCGTCATCCCTCATTCTCCAGCTGAGCGCATCCTTGCCCATCAGCTTGTTTACAACTCTTTTTACATCTCTGTCAGTCATTTTTTCCTCCTTGCCTGCCCCTCCACGCGAATGAAGGGGCAGGCAGTAAATAGGTTTAGGAATCAGCCCTCAGACCATCTTCAAGAGCAGTTCCCAGGATGTAGGTGACCAGGATGGCAATGATCCCAGCCAATTGGTCGGGGTCAATCGGGAAGTCTGGATACCAGGCTTTGATCATCATAATGATTAAGCCAACCAGCGCAGCCCAAAATTTCCGCGAACTCAACAACAATTTAAGTTTTGTCATCTCTCTCCTCAGGATCAGGCGACGTTATTTTTGAACAACGGGCGGAAGTCGTTTACCCAAACCGCCAGGTAGTGGCGCACTTTGAGGCGGTGTTCATCATTGCTGAACACTGCCGGAGAAAGCTCATCGCCAGCAATAAAAATTTCAGGGGCAAGCCCAAAACGCTCGCCTACGAAGATGGCAGGGGCAACCCGCGGGTCACAGACTGCCGCCCAGTCGTTGGTATCGGTCCATTCGGGGACAACCAGCGGCACGGCGCTGCCCTTGAGCACGTTGTCGTAGACATAATCTGCTTCTCGAACCAACGCTCCGGTGCAAATTTCCATGGCAGTTCGCTGCAAAGCTCGCGGTACGAGCATAAATTTTGGGTTCACTGCCATCTGGGGACCTGTGCCATAAAATCCGGCGGCGTTTTTCACCAGCATCGGCTGCGCGTAAACTTTGCCGCTGATGATGTCCCAATTGGCGGCATTTAACGGCAGATTTGACAGGTTGGCATGCCCGCCATTAGACGCGATCGAATCCATATTGAACAAGTTTTCTCCATCCGCCAGGGTCGGTCCGGTTCCCAGGTGACTGGAAAAAATTTCAGCAACCAGCCGGGAGATTTTGCGCATTCCGGCTGATGCCAGTTCACGAGCATAGGCACGCAATTTGCGGGTTTCGTCCCGGTCGATTAACTCGAGTGTAAGCGGGATATAACCACCAAACTTGGTGAATTTGGCTGTCTCGGGAGAATCCCCAACCATAAGTTCGGTGTAATTACCGCCTTCAGCGATGCTGGGCAGGTCACCAACCGTCCCGATTAGTGTGCCGGTGATATCATGCAGGCTGTTGAAATGCTCCTGCACAGTCACATCCTTCCACCAGTCGTAGCCAGCTTTTCCCAGCTCTTCCCAGGTGTTGGTTACAAGTTTATTCAGGCTGTTTTTGACCAGCCCGCTGAAATCCGCCGTAGTCGCCAGCCTTGCCCGTTCGGGAAAGTAGCCGCCGTGCAAGTCATAATCGCCGGTCAGCGCCAGGTAGAGCTCACGGATGCCTGAAAGTTTGCCCACCTGGGCGTTTCCAATGCTTTTCTCACGGGGAGCATCAAAAAGATCGTCAACTGCCGCCTGCAGCCGTTCAGCTGGCTCGAGCATGCCTTCGATCCGTGCCGGACCCTTGACAACATTGGCGCCCTGCAATTCGCTGAGCAGCGTGTGGGCTTCGCGCAGCGCCACCTGAAGCTCTGCCGGCGCGAAGGTGCGGTTTTGAAATTGTTTGCGGATATTGGTCTTCAGCCCCTTGGGCAGGCTGGAGTTGGCAAGGCTGCTCTCCAACAAAAAAGTGCTCATCTGTACACGCATCTGGCGCATTTCCGCCAGCTGTGCTTCCAGGCTGCTTTCTCCGGGGAGGTCCGGCATTTCAGTATCCTGCAGCGTGACCTCCGTTTCGATACTTTCATCTTGAAATTGTTTGGGCATAAAAGGTTCTCCTTCCATGATTGGCTTGATTCCGAGTTGGTTGAGTGCCCGCAGAAAAATACCTCCGCGGGCAGGGTTGTAGACCAGGTCTACCGAGTAAATCCGCAGAATCTTCTCGACTTTTCCAGCCTTACCCTGGAAGAGTACGTCAGCCGAAAACCCTACCCTGACTGCTGGTTCGTCTAACTTTTCGAGCACCTGGCGTCCGATATCCTTGAGCACTTCAGCCGAAGGACCAAAAGCGTTCAGTTCCGCCCGCACTCCACATGCCTCAGCATCCCAGGTGGGTTTGCGTAAAACCCCGGCTATATCCCGCACTGAACGCTCTTTGAGACTGTGGTCAACGAAACAATTGACCCCATCCCAAAGATGCAGGGACTCCTTGAGCGCTTCCGCGGGGAATATCCAGCCATTGGCTGGTCCTGCCGTGATTGCCAAAATCTCGAAGCGACCACTACCAACCGGGCTTACCTCCAACGCCAGCCGTTGTCGACTTTCAGTCATAAATCTCCTTCCAATTTGATTGATGCCCTCTTTCCAGCCGTTTGCCCGCCCCACGCTGGGCAGCCGGTTGAAGTCGTAATTACTCGTCATCTGAACCGGTTTGTTCAGGGACGCGTTCACCCATAAAGCGATAAACCAGGCGCAGGTATTCGCGCTGGTCGATCAAACCACGCTCCAGCAAGCCAGCCGCTACTTGGTTGATCTGCTGACCCGCCTGCGCCAATTCGCGGTTGTCACGTGAGCTTACATCACCGCCCTCCACGCTGATTTGAGCTGCAGGTTTGATGGTTGGATCATGCAAAGCGCGCCTGGATACTACTACGCGCAAAACCGTTTCGACCATCAAGCATAAAAATCGCTGTCTTTCCGAGAAACGACGATAAGTTGGGCTGCCGGCAGCCTCGGCGGTCGTCTTGGTGGAAGATTCTGGTTCCGCCAAAAAGTGCAAGGGCAGTCCCACCCCGGCGGCGATCATCTTCTTGATCGCCAAACCGTCACTGGAAGCATCCAGCGCTTCCAGCCTGGGCGCCAATACCGACCATTCCTCACTCTCATCGGTCACCAATACCGAACCTGGCGCGGGGGGATTGCCAGTCAATTGCAGCTGACGTGCGTAGCGTTCGTTTTCGCTGCCAAAGCGCGCTTTCACAACATAGACAAAAGCGTTACGGAAGCGGTTCAGCCGCACACGGTCTTCAAGCCAGGCGCTGTAGCGCGAAATCCACTTCAGCACAGGCGCCAGGTCACCTTCTCCCCACTGCGAACCGCTGGGTCGGTTGATCGCGAAATGCAGAATCACATCCGGCAGATGACCGTGCCTGTCCAGCTCATCATTATTGGGGTCATACGCCGGGCAAACCAGGGCTTCAGTGCTGCCGGATTGCCTGATGTGGTATGCCAGTTCTTGTTCGATGTCATTTTCCCGCGATTGAATTTCAAGCACATCGGTCGCGGGAACAACGCGCAGATATGTCATCCCGCTTTGATCGCTGCTCAGCATCAGGAACAAATTCCCGCTCTGGCATAGTTCATTGCTGAAGGCATTGATCTTATCGCTGATGCGGTTGAGCCGGTGCTGCCAGAATTCGCTGATAAAAGCATTGGTTGCCTTATCCGCGCAAGTCACCACCATTCCGCCGCCGACCGCGTATTGGGTGGTTAGTTCTACAATTCGCCTCGCGATGGGGTTGAAACGCCAGGCATCCAGGCTGTCCAGCATGCACTGCTGCCGGTCATACCCCTGTCGGTCGCGCGGCAGGCTGAACGCCGGCTGCGTTCCCACCAAAAAGCCGTTCTCGGTTTCAGCCAGGCTTAGCCCAAGCCGTTGATCAAATTCATTTTTTTCTTCGGCAGGTTGAAAAAATGCTCGCAAGCGTGCTTTTAAGGTCGCGCTCATGCAGCCACCTCCTCCAATACCTGCCTGGGTTTGAGCGCCCGGGTGGCACGTTCGCAGGCTTTCGAGTCCAGCGGGCAAATTGCTTCCCTGGGTTTGCCTTTGCCAAAATATGCCCAAAGCTGCTCCAGGTTGCCATTCCAGCGGTTGTAATCCATGTAATGCCCCACACCGCCGATTGCAGGCGCCCGCTGGCTGGTCTGATGGATCAGCCATTGGCGCACGCCTGCTGGCAGCTGTGGCGGGCAGGGATATTCGGGGGTAAACTGTGGGGCGTCGTGGCTGCGGATATACTGCGCCAGCCACCAGTCCAGTTTGGGCAGACTGCCCACATCCAGATGTTCGTTAATCCATAACGCCCGCGAATAAATGATCGGGTAACGCCCGGTGGCGCTATAAAGGTATCGCAGGCAGTGATCAACCATGCGGGTAATTTGTGCCCTGGTCTTATCCTGGTCGAGTTCAAGATCGAGCACAAGCCGCACCTGCTCCAGGTTCGCATCCTTGAGAATAGTCAGAAAAGCTTCCATCTGCCGGACAGGGTCGGCGCTGGGGTAAACCACATGGTAGGGCAGGATGCACACCCCAATGCGGGTGGCTTCTTCGAAATAACGAGCGAACATGCTGTCGCGATAGCCCCAGGAGATACCGGTGCGCATGGCAATAAAATGTACAGTCGGCTCGTGAGAGTGTATCTGATTAAAGTTGGGAATTTGCTTGCCATCCCAGCTGGCATTATGCTGGGAAAGGTCGATCCCGAAGGGGTAGCCTTGATTACGGTTGAAGTAAGTCACTAAAAACCTCCATCCATTTCTTTGAGTGGGTCTGATGCTTGGATAAGTGTCGGGGAAAAGCTTGGTGTCCAATCGAATTCGTCTAAAATGGCTGTCATCGCAGCCGAGATGACCAGGTCATCATGCAGCAAACCGCCCATCGGGTCTGGTGTGCCTTCAGGAACTGACCATTTCATGCTTTTGTCAGGTCCGATTCCGACCTCACAGCTGAGCGCTTGCAGCTGTCTCTGAAAAAGGAACTGCAGACGGTCCTGTTCGTTTGCCATCCGGACTGCCAGCGTGTTTAGCGCGCCGGCTTCGGTCGTCGCGGGCTGCTTTGGTTGAAAGTCCTGGAACCTGCCGGTATCGACAACCGCCAAAAAGCCCCAGCCCAGCTGAGATTTGAGCTTTTGGGTAAAGACCAGCGGGATCACCTTCTCGCCCAACCTGTCACGCAAAAAAGAGCATACCCCGGCACCCACTCCGCTGGCATCGACGACAACTTTCTGGCAAGTCCAATGCTGCGCCAGGTGGTAAAGCCGTTGGTAGAGCGTGCTGTGGCGCTCTCCCTGCCAGAGATAGCGCTGCACCACGCGGTAACGCGGTTTTCCAACCAGGTCATCATCCACCAGGGTCAGGTCAATTTCGACAACCGTCACGGCGGTTGAGTCGCGTCCGGGGTTTTGCAGGCTGTCAACTTCGGTTGAAACAAAGCCCTCTTTTCGGACGGTTTCATCTTCACCTGCCAGGTCAACCAGCAGGGCATACTGCCTGCCGGGAACGGGATGCTCACAGGCTGGGTGGTTTCCCTGCATCAAGCCCAGCCGGGATGCGGTAAAAAGCCCTCCGGAAAAATCGATTTCCTCACTAAAAAATTGCGAGCGTACCATCGGGTGGGAGCGCCCCAGCCTGGCAACCTGCTCATCGACGAACAAGCCATAGGCTGGCACTTCGCGCCGAACTTCTTCTGCCCCAATCCGAAACACGCGCCGGATGCCATCCCTGGCTTCGGCTTCCCGGGCAGCCCTCAGCTCGCGCGCGAGCAGGGTTTGCCCGGTCCAGGCGGTTCCCCAAAACACACGTGTCGCATTGGTTGAGGCTGCCATCGGGGCAATTTGTTTGTCGTATTTTGAGATGGCAATATCCTGGGCTTCATCCAGCGCCAGCAGTGTGGATGCGGTCGCACCGACGATGTTCGAGCCGGGAGCGGCTGAAAGGAAGGTGAGGTGGGCGTTTTTGAAGCGATAATGATTGCCCGCGCTTTTGTGCCACTGGTTGTGGGTCAGAAAATTAGCTTGCAGCGCGGTCTCCAGCCGGCGCATGGCGTTCAGGCTTTGCGGCTGGTAAGTAGGCGATAGTTTGACCATTTCCGCCCCTTGCAGCCCCAAAAGGCTCATCAGGTAGACCTCCAGTTGTGCCTGGAGCATGTTCTTGCCCGATTGCCGCGGGAACATGACCACGAACGAGAGCCCCTGCTGTTCGATGACCGATCTGACAATCGCCCGGGCAGCCTCAACCTGGTAATTCCTCAGATTGACACTGCCAAAAACACGGCTGAAGTTTTCGATGTCGCGCAAACTACGTAAAAATTCCACCCTGGTATCTCTTCGTTTTGCTGTGCAAGCTGATTCTTCACCAGGTTGAAGCGATAAAGCCAGGCGTCTCGCTTGAAAAGGCTCAGTCCGAATGGTCAGGCTTAATTCCATAGCTCTCCTCCACACTCCCCAGGAAGATGCTGATCGCCTCCAGCAATTCTCCCGAGACATTATGGACTGCGTCACCGGTTAATCCGGCGTGAACTCTCATCATGTTCGCGAGGCGGCTGCACGATAACCCCAGCAGGTCAACGGTTTTGGCAAAATTCACGGGATAATCATCCTCACCGCCTTCATTTGCCTTAGTTGCGAATACCTGCATTGCCTTGCGCAGCATCGTGATTTCTTCAGCCAGGCTCAGTTTGATCGATTCGGAGAGCTGAAGACGTTCTGCAGTAGTCAACCCGCAGTCTCCATAACCAATTAACTCGTAACGGGCATCGATGAGCGCAATTCTTCGCTCCAGGTCATCCTCACCGCTGCCCGCCTTTGAAAGGCGGGCAGGGTTGAGGAGCGGCGACTGTGCGATTGAAGTGGGTTTTTTTTGTGGCATTATTCGCATCTCCTCTTGTTTTAGAACACTTGTTCTAAGGCTTCATAAGTGTAGCGCATTTTTAAAAAAATGAAAGAGGGGAAAATCGGAAATTTAGGGGGGAAAAAAGTGGAAAATCGGTAATTTGCTTGTGGTAATATTAGCAATATTGACAATTTCGGAGGAAATTATGCGCAGAAAAGACCGTGAAATGGATGAGGGTTTTGGATTTGCAGTGATCGATCGGGCTGATTTTGGCGTTCTGAGTTTGGTTGGTGCAAACGGAGAGCTGGTCTCAGTGCCGCTCTCAATTGCAAGAGATGGGCGCCGGCTTTATTTTCATAGCGCGACGAAAGGGGAAAAAGTGGAAGCGCTGCAGGATGGCGGGCAGGTTCGCGTCGTTTTCGTCAGTGATGTGCGCGTCCCGGACCTCTACCCGGCGGAAGAACTGGAACTTTTGCTGCAGAATGGTGATGCTGCTTCTGCCCTGGGCTCAAAAGTTTTTACCACCGAATTTGCTTCTGCGATCGTCCAGGGCAGAGTTTTCAGGGAGTATGATGATGCCGATAAAAAAGAAGCCCTGCGCTTGATCTGTCAGCGTTTTGTTCCCGCCAGGATGGCTTATTTTGACCTTGTCCTCGGTGATAACCTCGATTTTGTCGCAGTGTATCGGATTGAAATAGATTGTATAACTGCCAAACGCAAGAAGCATGGGTCTGATCGTGAAGAACTGAAATTTCAGCGCACGGAACCACAAGTTGATTAACTTGACACCCTGGTAATGTAAGATGCTTTTTCTTGACTGGTAGTGATCAGTTCAAGCTCACAGGGACAACTTGTCTCTTGTCAGCTAACAATTGGAGCTCGTCATTGCGAGCCGTTTTGCCGTTAAGCCTTGATAGTTGGGGAAAGATTTCGTTCGGCAAAACGGCGCGGCAATCTGCAGTTTGTTGAGGTGGACAAAGGATTAAAAGCAGACTGCCGCGCCCCCTTATCGTTATTCAAAAGTTTCTGCCATTCGCGTAACGGGGGCTCGCAGTGACGACCTATCTCCTGTCAGCTATGAGCTCAAACTCGCAGTAACGACCTATTTCCAGTCAGCTATGAGCTCAAGCTCACAGTAACGACCTATTTCCTGTCAGATATCAGCTAAGACTCGTGATTGCGAGCAGTTTTGCCGATAAGCCTTGATAGTTGGGGATAGATTTCGTTCGGCAAAACGGCGCGGCAATCCGCATTTTTTCGAGGTGGACGGAGAATTAAAAGCAGACTGCCGCGCCCCCTTATCGTTATTCAAAAGTTTCTCCCATTCGCGTAACGGGGGCTCGCAGTGACGGGTGTGAGAGGGAACGATAATCAACACTATGAGATCGTAGGTTGAACGAACAGTACGAGCTGCTCCCCGCTACCTGTTCCCCGCTTCCCGCTCGCTGTTTCCTGCCAGCGATCCAGTCCACCAGCAAAGTCCGGTGTGGGGGGGGTACCGCACCTCTGCCGGGATACCGCGGCGTCAAATTTCAGGAAGCCCATGCGCGTTTTGCTTCAACCACAACCTGCGAGCGCGATAATCAGGCATCATCTTCTCCACCAAATTCCAATAGACACGGCTGTGATTATGGTGGCGCGTATGAGCCAATTCGTGAACGACAACGTATTCAATCATTTCCATTGGCAGCATCGCCAGTCTGTAAGAGAAATTGAGCCCGTTTTTGGAATTGCAGGAACCCCAGCGGGTTTTGGCGCTGGTAACCCGTACTGAATCCACTTTCAAGCTCCAATTCGCCGCGTATCGGGCGATGATTTCCATCGTGAGCCGGCGTGTTTCCTGCCGGTAGAATTTGACCAGCAGCTCACTTGCCCGGGCAGTTTCTTCCTTTTGCAGCAAAAATCCTTTTTCAGGGGTAAAACCAAGTCCATGCTTTGCCCTGCTGACGTGAGTCAAATCCCAAAACTTTCCCAAATAGAGAATCTTCTCACCATCCTGAAAACCCTGCCTGGTGTTATCAGCAGGGATGTTGACCATCCTGGCTTTAGCCTGGATGATCCAGTCCGATTTTTCCCGCGCGAACTGGTTAATTCTGGCATTAGGGGTGCCCTTTGGAACCCGCATGACCACCCTTCCCCCGGGCTTTACCTCGATGGATAGGGTTTTCCGCTTACTGTAGATCACTTCGTCGATCAATGTTCTCATTAGCCAATTATAGCTGCTGCCAACTTTGCTCTCGATGGATTGGTATCTTTCGAGGTTGAAGTTATCAGCAAGGCGATTGTGCGGGTGAAGCTGTGTATTTTGTTTCTGCCGCAGCTGCGAAGCGGTGGATTCAAACCTGACGTTGGACCTGCCCTGTCTTTAAGAGCGAAACAACACACAGTGTCCTTTTTAAGCATATTGACTTTTTAACAACACGATTCTTTATTGCAAGTTAAGATTCTTCGCAAAAGAGGCTCAGGATGAAAGTCGGCTTGTCAGAATTACAATCGTGAAGCTTTCAGCTTTCTCCGCGTTCCTATTTCCCACCCCAGCATTTTTCTGAAGTACAATTTTGAAGTATGCATAATCAAAAATTCCTCAAACTCCGTTTTCTCTTGTTAACGCTCGTGCTCTTCCTCAGCGCGTGCTCCGGAAATTCTGGAAAAAGCCTGCCGCTCGAGAATTATCATAGCCCGGACGGACGCTTCGAGTTTGCCATTCCTTCCGGTTGGCAGACCAGGCAGGATGGCGCACTGCTTGTCACTATGCCAGCCGATTATTCTGATACAGAAGAAGAGCTCATCGTCCACCTCTACGCCTCGCCAACCGGCACCACCGACACCGCCACTCACATCAACCTGGCGAAAGAGCAGATAGAGCCCTTCCTGGAAACCGTTATCGGTGAGGATTATGAGACGGTCAACGAAGGCGAAACCAGGGTCGATAAATACCCTGCCATGCTGCTCGATTTTGCCAAACCGCACGGCGAGACCTACATGCTCGGTCGTGTCGTTATTGTCGCCATGCCATTCTACGTGCTGGTGTTTGTCGGCACAGGCATAGAAGCAGAGTGGGAGGCTTTTTTGCCGACCTTCAGGGAGATGCTCGGGGAATTCCACTTATCATCAGCTGAATCACCGGAAGGTCAGCCACTACCATACCCGGGAAATTAAAACCTTCATGCACCGATTAATTGCAAATTTCCGCAGGTATCCTTTCCAATTTTGGCTCATGTTTTTAGGTTTGGTCGTTTCCAGCACAGGTACGACCATGGTCTGGCCCTTTCTCACGATTTACGCCTCAGAAAAACTGCTTTTACCCATGGCTGCCGTCACCAGCCTGATGACCTTCAACTCGATCTCGGGCTTGATCGCCTCGATTGTAGCCGGCTCACTGGTCGACTATTTTGGGCGCAAAGGCATCATGGTCTTAGGCGTTTTCGGCATGGCTTTCGTCTACCTTGGTTATATTTTCGCCAATGAATTCTGGCAATTCGGGCTCCTGATGTTCCTTTCCGGATCCTTCAGCCCCCTCTATCGCATCGGCACTGACGCGATCGTCGC
>DHRN01000068.1:34075-35027 GCA_002411175.1 Anaerolineaceae bacterium UBA5311
ATCGGTGTGGCGCTGGGACCGATCCTGGGCGGGCTGGTGCTCTCCCGTTCGTATAACATCGGCTTTATCTCAGCTGCTGCCGCGTTAACCTTCTTCGGCTTGCTCACCTTGTTTTTCCTCAAGGAGACGCTCGAGGTCAAAAAAGGCGACCAACGAGAGAATTTGCGCGACCAGTTCAAGGTGCTCTTCCAGGCACTTAGGAACAAAGCGTTTGTGCGCATGCTCGGTTCGTTTACGCTCATGGAAATTTGTGCCACGCTGATGTGGGTCATCCTGGCAGTTTACATCAAGCACAACCATGGCATTGGTGAAGCGCAGTACTCCTGGATTCCGACAACCAATGCGCTGATGGTCATCTTTTTGCAGGTGGCGATCACACGCCGCACCAACCGTCACCAAGCGACCAAAGTTATGCCGATCGGGGCAGCTTTTTACCCTGTCGCCATGTTGATCGTCGCTTTAAGCAATAATTTTTGGGGGTTCCTGACCGCGATGGTGGTGATGACCTTTGGCGAGTTGATTACCGCGCCGACCGCGACAGCCTTCGTCGCCAATCTGGCTCCTCCCGACCAACGCGGGCGCTACCTGGGCTTCTTTGGGCTCAATTGGTTTATTGCTTTGTCGATCGGACCGATGGGAGCGGGCGTTCTTTCAGACACTATCAGCCCTGTTACCCCCTGGTATGCCGGGGCTGTCGTTGGGGTTTTAGCGGTGCTTTCCTTCCTGAGCCTCAGGCGCCTCCCCAATCAGCCCGTCTCCTCTTAGGGAGCTGTTCTGCGTGTTCCATGAGTACTCGCAGAGACGAGATGTTTTCCTGTTCGTACCTACGTAGAGCGGACGCTGTATTACTCTCCTTGTGGTAGCCAGCTGGAGCTGGTTTTTTATTGATTCGTTTTTCTCTCACCCCCTTTAATTCCCCCTCTAAAGAGGGGGTCGTGGTCGCACCCGCGCT
>DHRN01000068.1:35144-42521 GCA_002411175.1 Anaerolineaceae bacterium UBA5311
CCTCATCTGCAATACACTGAACTCATACTTGACAAAACCACTCTCCATAACGATAATGGAACATATGTTCTATTTCAGGAAGATAAGATGACCCAGGTTTTCATTTTTAACGCATCCGGCGCGCTGCAAATACTCGATTTTTCTGCCCGCGCCGAAGAGATCGCCCGCCAGGTCAACGCCGGAAATTGGCAAACCTACGTTGGCTACAACCAGGCGCGTGAGTTTGCCTGGCAAGCCCTGCGCGTGGGAAAAGTTGTGATCCTGTATCCACCTCCTTCTCCCGATGACAACCCGATAGTAGAACTAAGACCGAGAGACTTGCAGATTTTGCAAGCGCTCGGCTCTGGGTTAAAGATGGCTCAAATTGCTTACAACCTTCAGCTTTCGATCAAAACAGTCCAAAACCGTTTGTATAAAATGATGTTAAAGTTTAACGCTAAAACCCGCGAAGAACTCATCGCCAAAGCCACCGCCCTGAACCACATCCTGCCCGACCTGGAGAGTATCTTCGATTGAGACAGAAGCAAAACTCAACCACAGCGGTCTTGATGCGACTCCCGCGTTCAATGCTTTTTCTGAGTTTCAGGAAAACAAACTTGTTCCAAACCGACTTAAATACAAAGCACCGCCCATTGGAGTGGGCGGTGCTTATTTCTTACTTTGACTTACTCAGTGATGCTGATAGCCTCTTCGGGGCATTCTTCAGCGGCTTCTCTGACTGCATCCTCAAACTCGGCGGGTATGGGATCCAGCAAAACTTCCGCGTAAGGTTCATTCAGCATGCTAAACACCTCGGGTACGATACCTTCACAAATACCACAACCAATGCACAAATCAGGGTCTACATTCGCTCTCATTCCTTCATTCCTTTCAGATACTAATATTGGATCGATTTCTTCAACCTCGGTCCCTCCAGGAACCTCAGTTGTTGTTTCATCATCGACAGGAGTCTCCGCCTCGTCATTTACCTCAATTGCCTCTTCGGGGCAATTTTCAGCAGCCTGACGAACAACTTCCTGAAAATCCGCTTCGACAGGATTCATGATCACTTGTGCCGTGGGTTCATGCTCCAAACTGAACACTTCAGGCGCGATATCTTCACAGATACCACAACCAATACACAGATCTTCGTCTACGCGTGCTTTCAATCAACTACCTCCGGCTGGTCTCCAGCCAGCATACTTGAACAGTTTCCTGTTCTTCGCGCTTAGTATAACACGATGTTGCATATTTAATGTTAGATTTTCAAGAAGCAAACTCGTTTCTAATCAACCTTCTTGTTTGCTCAATTTCTGGACTGAAAGGTATTCAATCCTGCTGAAACCACCTCCAGGATTGAAGCCGCGACAATGACCACAATCGCGATCAATAGCGGCAAAGGTAAGCTTGCCCACTCTCCGCCAAAGCCTGGAACAGGCTGCCCGTTGAATCCATAAATGCTGAATCCGGTCAATTCCTGGAAGCGTTCACCAAAAATTGGATTGATATCCAAAGGGTTTCCCAGCCAGGTCAAAGCAGTCGCGATGCTGACCAGGCTTGTCAGGGCGATTGCGGCAAAAACCCGAACTGTGTGGCGTCCATCGATAAACTTGACAATCGCCTCGAGGATAATGGTCACCACGAAAGCTATCAGCAGGTAACGCACGCCGACCAACGTTTCAGGGTTGAAAAGCGGGAACGGTTTTTCAGACATTCCAATGATCGGAATATTGATATTGGGTAATACGATAAAAAGCATCGTGAAGATCGTTGCAAAGATAACATCGCCAATTATTTCAGCGCGTCCGATGCGAGCTTTCTCAGACGGGACTTCGGGCAAATTGTCAGGATCATAGGGCACAACGTCAACTTTGACCCCCTTACGATAAAGAATTGCAAAGATGATTGTTACCCAGGCAAAGGCTCCCAGCAATCCTGAGAAAAGCGAGGTGAACCATTCGACAAACTCGTTCAGAAACCACTCCATCGAAACATCAGGGTCGGCAAAGGGCAGATCGTTGATCACGCTCACCAGCAAGCTAACAGTCAACCCCAGGGCAACGGCGAAGAGCACAATTTTGAGTACTTTCAGATACAAACTGTAATATGGTTGTCCAATCAGGCTTTCATCAACAGCGCCTGTGTATTCGCGCGCCAGCTCCCCGGGGCTGCCAAGTTCTGTTAAAACCTGGCGGACCTTCTCATCCTCACTGCCAGGTGCATCGGCTCTTTCGGATAACATACTCGCGATTAGTTCATCCAATTCCCTGGAGATATCCGCCACTTCTTTTTTTGGCATCTGACGAGTGACGGCGTAGATGTATCGGTCAATTAATTTGTGTTCCATCTTGTTCCTCAATAATCTGTTTTACTGTTCTATTAGTTTCATTCCAATACGCCTTCAGCTGCTCAAAAAATCGGGCGCCCTCAGGCGTAATTTGATAGTACTTGCGCGGTTTTTCCATGCTGGTATCCCAGTCGGAATTAAGCAGACCTTGCTTTTCCAAACGGCGCAAAAGCGGATATATTGTGTTCGCATCCAATGGAAAGCCCTTTTTTTCCAGTGATTTGACCAGCTCATACCCATAGGTCGGTTGTCTGCACTCGCTGAGCACAACCAGGTTGGTCAACCCGCGGCGCAGTTCGACACTCGAATTCAAAAATGTGGCATCGAAATCTTCCATCACACTCCTTCTATCATGTATTCCGAATTATACTGTGTATCATACTGTATTGTCAATTTTCTAATATAATGTAAAGCATGCTTTCCAAACCAATCAGCCCTTGCCACGCTGTCCCGAATGTGGTGCAGGGGACGGCTGCCATGCCGTCCCGAGAACAGCCGTAGGGCGAGAGATCTGTACCGGTGAAGTCGGAGGGTTCTTGTTGGCAAATGTTCAGCTTCTTACGAAGTACACTGTGTGTCACTTCGTTCAGAATGACAAAACCCAGTTCCTGCTCCCTGCTCACTGCTCGCGCCCCGAACCCACCCCTGTCATTTCGCAGTCCGATTACCCGGGAAATTGCGTTGTAGATCCAAACACATTCACATTGAGAATTGCTAAAAAGCACTCCTGGCGTATCAAAAAAGGAGGCAATTCTTGTAATCCCTACGCTTGATCACAATCTGCACCTTTCAATCAGGTTGTCATTTTCTGCATGAATGCTGTATAGTTATCAGATATTTTCAGGAGGAAGGCATGATCTATCACATCACCACCCAACAAGCCTGGCAGCATGCTGCAGAGGACGGAAGTTACAACGCGGATAGCCTGCAATCTGAAGGTTTTATCCATTGTTCCGATTACTATCAGCTCGAAGGCACCGCCAATCTGCTCTTCGCCGGAGCTACCGACCTGCTCGTGCTCGAAATCGACGCGGACAAGCTCAAATCACCCCTGGTTTACGAAAACCTTGAGGGCGGACAAATGCTCTTTCCCCACATTTATGGTCCTCTCAACCTCGATGCCGTTATCAGCACCTTCCAGTTTGAACGCGCCAAGGACGGCAGGCTGGAATTTCCGGCGGAGCAAAAACACCCCGAACCGGAACTGATTACTGAGTTTCCATTGGGAACCCCTGGAAAGATCTACCGTTCCCCAACGCCGGGAAGCCGCATGTTCGATCCACAAGACCGTGTCCTCAGCCTCTACAAGGAAAGAGATATCTCCACTGTTGTGGTTTTGAATTTCGAAGAGGAGCACCTGCAGCACAGCGGTCGAAACTTGCTGGATCTCTACCACCAGGCAGGCTTACGGATCATTTATGCTCCTGTTCCCGACTTTTCAACTCCTGAAACTGGCGACTGGGACCAGGCA
This sequence comes from Anaerolineaceae bacterium UBA5311, assembly GCA_002411175.1. Lineage (GTDB taxonomy): Bacteria > Chloroflexota > Anaerolineae > Anaerolineales > Anaerolineaceae > Mesolinea. The sequence continues at coordinate 38,942 of DHRN01000068.1, forward strand.
CTATCTGAGACCATCGATGCTCTCAAAAACGGGGAAAACACGGTAATCCATTGCCACGCCGGCATTGGCAGAACTGGCATGTTTGCCGCCATGCTGGCGCACGAATTACTTGCTCTCGACAGCCAGGAGGCGATCGCCTGGGTGCGCACTTACGTGCCTTACGCCATTGATACCGACAATCAAAAATCCGCAGTTGAAGACTACATCAACAAAAAGTAACTAAAAAAAGAGCGAGGCTTTAATACCTCGCTCCATCTCAATTTTCGATAGCTTATCGGACGGTCAAAGTCATCTCGAAGTCAACACTCGCACCTCCGGGGTTGGTAACAGTGATCACGTAATCACCAGCCCTTGGGAGAACGCCTTCAAAGCTGCTTTTTCCTGCCGAGCTGGCGAGTAAAACATCGCCGCCAACCTTCCACACAGAAAGCACCAATCCACTGGCTGGGTTCAGGCTGACCTTCATCGTCTGGTCTTTATTCGCCCAGGCAACGTATTCGAAAACTCGTCCCCCGCCCACGCCCGCCTTGGCGATAAGACTGTCTTTACCAGCAGCGAAACTGATTCGCTGTGGAGCCATAAAGTACAGGTTGATATTGGCTGCATTAGCGCCGGTGCGAACATCGATATACCAATCGCCATTCTCAGTTGCATAGTCCCGGTACCACATCCAGTTTTGTGAGAAATCAACCAGCTGCTTGCCTGCTTCAGTACTTACAGCGATATAAGCGCTCGCGCTGCTGGACAGAGTTGTCTCCAGCATTTGATACTGGGTCAGTCTGAGAGCGTATCGTCGGGTTGTATTGGCAGGAATCGTTTCGGTCACTGTGTAGTTTGTCGTCCCGGTTGCGAAACTGATCCGGGTATAACTGCTGCTGGTTGGCAGGGGTTGACTGGTCGCCGTCGCTGGGGGTGGCGTAACCGGTACAACGGTGACAATCGGCACCTGGGTGGCAGGGGCGGTTGTAGGTGGAATGGCTGTTGCAGGGACCGTAGTTGGTAAAGCCGTATCCGCAGGGATCTGGGTTGCCTCAGGCTGCGTCGTGGCTGCACCTTCTGTTTGCAGCAGGGCAAATTTTGTCAGAGTCGCCTGGGCAAAAAGAGCCACCTGTGTCTGCGAATCACTGACGGGTGGGGCTGAGGGGATATTACAGCCCGTCAGAAAGACCATGACCATTATCACGGCTGAAAGGATTATCGTTCGTTTGTTCATGAGAACCTCACTTTTGAGCAGTTAATTACTGCCCATTTATAGACGAAATTATGCCGGCTTTAGTTCCCGGCAACTATTGCGGAATTTGTTTGAACAGCTCATAGCCATAATGATAAATCCCTGCTGTTGCCGCTGCCACTATCAGTACAAAGACAAAGGCATAGAGCAGCGCATTTGGTCTGGCAGCATCCCTGACCCGATCAAAAAATATTCTGACAGGATTAATCAAATTAACCATCGCATAGACCAAAAAGCCCACCAGCGTTCCAAACGAGTTCAGAATCAGATCGTCAACATCAAAAACCCGACCAATCAGGAAAGTTTGGGCGAGTTCAATCATTAATGAAAACGACAGCCCAAGCAAAACCACCAGCCATCCCCTGTTCAAACGTTTTTCCAGCAGCGGAATAGTCATTCCAAGCGGTGAAAATATCAGGATGTTGCCGACAATGTTTATAAAGACGATCCGCCGGGTCATGTCCTGGTCAAAGATGGAGGCTTTTTCAATCATCAGCAAAATACCCTGCAAGGGTTTAAAATTTGCCCTTTGACCCTCGCGCTCCAACAAAATTGTAAATGGCTCGAAGGTTCTGAAAAGCAGGATGGAAATGTACAAGAACAATCCCCAAAGTAATATTTCACGATAAGTATTTATTTTTTTGTATCTGATTGCCCTGAAGATTCTGGAAACAGCCCATACAACCAGGACGATTTTAAAAAGCAATTGATAGTCATAGGTAAAGTAAATCATAAGTACCTCATCTGCATTGTATCCGATATTAGCGTGTTAACGCTTCTGCAAACAAGCTACAAACAAGCAACCTATGTTATTATCATTTGAGATTCGCGCTTCTTGTTTGCGATTTTTGGGAGATGACAATGACCAGGACCTTAATGATATTGCGCCATGCAAAGTCAAGCTGGAAAGATAAAAGCCTGAGAGACTTTGACCGTCCATTGAAGAAGAAGGGTCAGCAGACCGCGAAATTGATCGGCAAGATTATAAGGCATGCAGATTGTGCACCCGATATTATTCTTAGCTCTCCAGCCGAACGTGCCAAAGAAACTACTGCGATGGTAGCTTTGCATTCTCATTACAACGGTCCTGTCGAATATGTGGAATCTCTCTATATGGGCGAGCCAGGCGATTACATCCGCGCTCTGCAGGAACTTCCCGTGGAGATTAAGAGCGCAATGGTGGTTGGGCATAACCCGGGTCTGGAAGCCCTGCTGCAGTTATTGGAAGGCAAGGTCAATGCCCTTTCTACCGGCGCGCTTGCCGTATTAAACCTGGAGCTGACCGATTGGCAGGATTTAAACTCTTCAACAGTTGGAAAGCTAAGCCAATTCTGGGATCCAGATGAAATCGACCTGGAAGAAATCGAGGAAGAAATGGCTAAAGAAAAGAAGGAAAAAGAAAAGAAAGATAAGAAAGACAAAAAGGACAAAAAGAAGGATAAGAAGTAACCTGTTTTTTTTTGATGAAAGATGACCAACGTAGCCCTGATTTATCGTTGCGTGTTCTTTCAACAACTGAGTTTGTGCTTTCCTGTTTCGAGTGTCATCCCACCCGCTTGTTTTAGCCGGGTGTTTTTGTTCGGTTTTTTGCCATCCTGAATTTTTGTTGCCCATTCCACTGAGGTCGTACGTTCAGCGTTGGGTCAGCCATCAGGATGAGAAAAAGCCTTTGCTCACGAGAAATCGGTCCATTCGACTGATTTCCAAATCTCGAGGCACTCGCGCATATCATCCGCAAGATCAAAATAGAAAGCCGTCTGCAGGCAGCCGTAGGGAGCGGTGGTGAAAGCATGCAGAGCCAGGCGTGTACGCCCGGGCATGACTTCTTCTGGCTTCAGGTAACCAAAACGCGTGATATCCCCTTCGTCTTCCCCAATCATTTCCAGCTTTTCCGCCTCTGCTTTTGCCTGGAGGTTCGCCAACAGAGTCTGGCGATGTTTCTCTCCGGAATAAGCAAAAATCGTCATCAGGATGGTGATGCCAGCACGCCAATAAATGAGGTGATCTCCGTCCTTGCGATGTTGATAGCCCGCCGGAATTTCCAGGGACCATTCATGAGACAAATTAATTCGCATATGCCGATTATACCTGTTTCGGGAATCGTCTTCCATAGCTGGAATGCCTTGAGGACTGTTTCGGTTTTGACCAGAGCTGATAAAGCATTGATTGAGAGCCAGTCATTCTGACAAACCGACTGCGATTCTGAGCCTCTTTTGCGAAGGATCTTTACTTTGCAATGGAATGGTCATTGTGGTTGAAATGTCAAGACCCGTACACACAATTCTGCAGTCGTTCTTCAGGATGACCACCCACCTGCTCCCCTCTAAAGGGGGGGCAACAACGACCCCC
>DHRN01000086.1 GCA_002411175.1 Anaerolineaceae bacterium UBA5311
ACCAACCCCAGTTCCTATTCCCTGCTCCCTGCTCCCGGCTCCCCCTTTAAATCTAAACACATTCATATTGAGAACCGCCCAAAAGCATCCCGGGCAGACAGATTGATCTCAATTTGAGGTATGATAAGAAAAAAATTGATGAGACTTATTTATGTTTGAAAATTTGTCCGAAAAACTAACCACCGTTTTTGATAACCTAAAGAGACGGGGAAAATTAAGTGAAGACGATGTCGATCTCGCCATGCGCGAGGTCAAACTTGCGCTGCTCGAAGCTGATGTCAACTACGCGGTTGTGCGTTCCTTCACCAACCGGGTAAAAGAACGCGCCATCGGGGTTGAAGTCTCGAAAGCGCTTAACCCTGCCCAGATGGTGATCAAAATTGTCAATGACGAGTTGATCAACACGCTCGGTCAACCTGTTGAACTGAACCTCAAAGGGGAGAAACCGCGCGTTCTCATGCTGGTCGGTTTGCAGGGCTCCGGAAAAACCACGGCAGCCGCAAAGGTTGCCAGGAGATTGCGCTCAAGTGGTGAACGGGTGATGCTTGTAGCAGCGGATATTTATCGACCGGCTGCCATCAAACAGCTTCAAACCCTGGGTGAACGCATTGAAGTTCCCGTTTTTACTTTACCAGGGGCAAAGCCGGTTCAGATTACCAAAGAAGCCTGGCAGAGCGCCCGCAAAGGCGGCTACAGCGTTTTGATTATTGACACAGCCGGACGCTCCCAGCTGGATGACGAGCTGATGAATGAGCTCAATAGCATTCAAGACGCAGTTCCAGCCAACGAAATTTTGTTGGTGGTGGACTCGATGATCGGGCAGGAAGCACTCAATGTGGCAAAGGGCTTCCAGGCGGTTATTCCAATAACTGGTTTAGTCTTTACAAAGATCGATGGTGATGCCAGGGGCGGCGCGGCAATTTCGATCCGCGAGGTCACCGGCATCCCAATCAAGTTTCTCGGAACCGGCGAGGGGCTGGACGCGCTGGAGGTTTTTGACCCGACCCGGATCTCAAACCGCATCCTGGGAATGGGCGATATTCTCGGTCTTATCGAGAAGGCGGAATCTGCCTATGCTGGTGAAATTGATGCTAAAGAAGCCGAGCGGATGCTCAGCGGGCAGTTTACACTCGAAGACTTTGCCAGGCAGCTGCGTCAGATGAAGAAAATGGGACCGATCTCGCAATTGTTTGGCATGCTGCCAGGACAATTGAGCGCTGTCGCCAAGAATGTGGACCCTAACGAAGCGGAAAGCCAGTTAAAAACCGTGGAAGCAATTATTGATTCCATGACCCCGGCAGAAAGACGAGACCCCAGGGTGCTCAATGCGAGCAGACGCCGCAGGATCGCAGCCGGCTGTGGGAAAGATGTCCAGGACGTCAACCGCCTGATGAAGCAATTCAGGGATATTCAACGTATGATGAAATCTTTCCAAAAATCGGGTGGTCGTGGTAATATTGACAGGTTATTAAGATAATTACGGATTTGGATAAGGGTATGCTCCTTCAGCATCTCTCAACCTTAAACTGAAGCCGGATTAATTTTTTTATTAGAACACAAGGAGCAAATTTTTAAGATGGTACGTATTCGCTTACGCAGGGTTGGATCAACCCATCAACCGCATTACCGCGTGGTGGTTGCAGATAAAGAAAGCCCTCGCGACGGTCGCTTTATCGAAAACGTTGGTTTTTATAACCCACGTACAGAACCCGGAACAATCGAATTTAATGAAGAAAGAGTCTATCACTGGTTGAGTGTGGGCGCGCAGCCCTCAGATTCGGTCCAGAAACTCTTCAAGGTCGTAAAATTGGATGAACGTTTCGCGCGCTTTAAAGCTGGAGAAGACCAGGATGTTTTGATTGAAGAAGCAGGGAAAATATATAAATCCCGCGCTGAAAAAATCAATGCCAAATAGTCTCCAGACAAGGTAAAAAAACATGTCACAAAATAACCTCCGCAGTCTGCTCGAATATTTGGCGAAATCGATCGTCAACAATCCTGACGATGTCACTGTTGAGGAACGTATTAATGGGAAGGTCGTGCATTTGGATTTGCACGTTCACTCCGAAGATATCGGCAGAGTGATTGGCAAACAAGGTCGGGTTGCCAACTCCATGCGTGCGATCCTCAGGGTTGTTGCCGCCAGGAACGGCAAAAAGGTCGAAATGGACGTTGTCGACCGTGCCTGAGCCAGCCATGGACGATCATAACAAAAAAGCTGCAGGCTCGTCAACGAAAAACGAGCCTGCTTACTTGTTAATCGGCCGGCTTCAAAAATCGCATGGGATCAAGGGTGAAATCGCGATGCGGGTTCACACCCAATTCCCCGAACGTATCCGTGCCGGAAAAAGCGTTTACGTGGGTGATGAAAAGGGCGAAATGATCGTTGCTTCCATTCGCTGGAAAGCAAACCTGCTTTTGCTCAGGTTTGATGGTATCGATAACCCTGAAGCTGCCTCGAAACTTACCAACTATGAGGTCTTTACCAAAACCCGCAACCTTCCAAAACTCCCTGAAGGACAATATTACCATCACCAGTTGATCGGTCTGGAGGTTTGGCAGGGGGATGAGTTTCTGGGCGAACTGACCGATATCATGGAAACCGGCGCGAATGATGTCTACGTCATTCAAAAAGATGACGCGGCAGAACTATTAATCCCTGCCATCCCTGATGTAATCAAAGTGATTAATCCCGAAGAGGGGATCATGATCGTCGAGCTACTGGAAGGACTGCGTGATTGAACAACGAAGATCTTTACTGGCTCGCATTCAGTTTTGTCAGAGGGATCGGGGCTGTCAGGTTTCGGAAACTACTGCATTTTTTTGGTGACCTCTCCAGGGCATGGACAGCCGATAAAGCCGAACTGATTACAGCCGGTCTGACCGATAAAGCTGCCGATCTTGTTTTGGAAACGCGAAAGGTTCTGGATGTAAAAAAAATCCAAACTGAGTTAAGCAACAAAGGAATCCAGTATCTGACCTGGAATTCTCACGGTTACCCGAAATACCTGCAGGAAATTTCACAACCTCCGCCCATCCTTTATTACAAAGGCACGATTACTACAGCAGACGACCTGGCAATCGCCATTGTTGGCACCAGGAATGTGACCAAATATGGGAAGCAGATTACCAAAGACACAGCCGCTTACCTGGCTGGGAACGGAATCACGGTGGTAAGCGGTCTCGCGCGGGGTGTGGATGGTATCGCGCACCGGGCTGCCCTGGAAACAGGGGGACGCACATTGGCTGTGCTCGGTTCTGGTGTCGATGTGATCTATCCACCCGAACACCGGCAGCTGGCGAATGAAATCATGAAGAGCGGGGCGATCATCAGCGATTATCCCCCGGGTACCAAACCGGACGGAATCAACTTCCCTCCACGCAACCGTATCATCTCGGGCTTATCGCGTGGGACTGTGGTCATCGAAGCCGGAGAACGAAGCGGGGCGTTAATTACAGCGAAATTCGCCCTCGAGCAGGGTCGCGATGTTTACGCCGTGCCAGGGTCGGTGCTTTCTCAGATGAGCAAGGGAACCAACAACCTGATCGCTGAAGGGGCAACACCAATGACCAACCCGGCGATAATCACCGAAGCAATGAATCTAAAGGGCGAAATTGACCGACCCAAACGCGAGCGGATTGTGCTTACCTCAAATGAGGTAAACATCCTGCGGGTTCTCGGCAGCGAAACCATGCATATTGACGAGATCTGTGCGAAAACTTCGATGGAGATCGAAAAACTGACCGCAGACCTGACCATGATGGAGTTGAAGGGGATTATCGAACGGGACGGCGGCATGGAATATCGCCGTGTTCAGAATTGGGATATTGGGTAGCGTTCCAACTGAGACTGTGCAGGCGTCACCATTGATGACGCGGTTGACCAGAGGAGTTGGAGATTGTTTTGCCAGAAAATTGTTTTCCACGGTATCAACCGTGGCGGGCATTGGATACGACCCATGGGCTCCGGGTGGTGGGCAGACAGATGAAGAGCCTTCAGCGTGTTCAGGGTGACAAAAAAGAAACATTCAGAATAACAAACCCATGACAATTCATTCTTGACGAAAATTTGATTATGGTATGATATTGCCCGGCTGGGTGGAATAGCCGATAGGTCAGGAGAACTTTAATGGAAGCATATTGTTTGAAGTGTAAAGAAAAACGAGAAATCATAAACCCGCTTGCGGGGTTCAACGCCCGTGGTGGTCCGGTAACAACTGGCACCTGTGCTGTTTGTGGTTCCAAACTGTATCGTATGGGCAATACCCCTGCGCATGAAGGGCTTGAAAAGCCTGTAATTGAAGTCACAAAGAAATCAGCTTCCAAAAAGGCGTCGAAAAAAAAGACAACCAGCAAAACCATTAAAAAAGGGAAGAATACCAAAGCCATTCGTGCAACTGGCAAACCGCTGGTGATCGTTGAATCTCCGGCAAAAGCCAGGACAATCGGTCGCTTTTTGGGCAGCGATTACGACGTAGTCGCTTCCGTAGGGCATGTAAGGGATTTGTTAAAATCGCAGCTCAGCGTTGACGTTGAGAATAATTTCGAACCCAAATACCGTGTCCCCAACGAAAAAAAGCAAGTCGTCAGGCAGATTAAAGAGCTGGCTGACATAAGCAACCATGTTACCCTGGCAACAGACCCCGACCGCGAAGGCGAGGCGATCGCCTGGCACCTGATGGAATCCGCTGAGATAGACCCCGCAAAAATCGATCGTGTGGTTTTCCACGAAATTACCCGGGACGCGGTCGCGGAAGCTTTTGCCAACCCCCGCCAGCTGGATATGGACCTGATTGACGCACAACAAGCCCGACGAATTTTGGACCGGCTGGTTGGTTACAGCGTTTCCCCGATTTTGTGGGCAAAAGTGAAGGGGCGTCTCTCCGCGGGGCGTGTTCAGTCTGTCGCTCTTCGCCTGGTTGTCGAAAGAGAACGGGCGATTGATGCGTTTATTCCCCAGGAATACTGGTCGATTCACGCGTTATTAAACCCCGATAAAAGCGACAAAGAATACCGGGCTAAGCTGGTGAAAGTGAATGAGCAAAACCTGAACATGAGTCTAAAGGATGAAAACGCGGCGATGGCTCTGGTCGAAAAGATGGAAATAGCAAACTACGCGATCGAGGCGATCAACGTCAGCAACAAAAGCATTCGTCCGGGCGCGCCTTTCATCACCAGCACGCTGCAGCAGGAGGCATCGCGTCGTTTGGGGTTCCAAACCAGGAAGACCATGGCGCTTGCCCAGCAATTATACGAAGGCATCGACCTCGGTAACAGCGAAGAGACTGGTCTGATCACCTACATGCGTACAGACTCGGTGCACGTTTCTACTGAATCAGTTCGTGATGCCCGCGCGTATATCGGGAAGAATTATGGTACAAATTTCTTACCCGACAAACCGCCACAATATCGCACACGCTCTGCCTCCGCCCAGGAAGCCCACGAAGCGATTCGCCCGACTTCGGTCGCCCGCGATCCCCAGAGTATGAAGAAGCACCTCTCCAAGGACCAGTTCGCGCTCTATCGGTTGATCTGGCAGCGCTTTGTCGCCAGCCAGATGCTGCCGGCAATTCTTGAGATTACAACAGTTGAAATCGAAGGCAAGTACGCCTCCGACAAGTATCTGCTGCGTTCAACCGGCAATCGCGAGGTATTTGCAGGTTTCAAAGCCGTCTATCGATACGAAAAGGCTGATGATGAAAATGGAGAAGAAGAGACAATGGACCTGCCTCTTGAGGTGATGAGCGTGGGGCAAAAGCAAAACCTGATCAAACTCGATCCAGCCCAACATTTCACCCAGCCTCCCCCGCGTTACTCAGAAGCGACCCTGATTCAGGCATTGGAAGAAAACGGGATCGGCAGACCTTCAACCTATTCGCCAATAATTTCGACTATTCAAAGCCGCGGATACGTCACCCGCGAAAACAAGCGCCTTTATCCGACCGAAATTGGCTACCTGGTCAACGACCTGGTCGTCGAGTACTTCCCGAAGATAGTTGATCTCGGTTTTACTTCGAAAATGGAAGACGAACTCGATAAGATTGCTGATGGAGAAGTTGCCTGGGTTGATGTAATCCGTGACTTTTACGAACCATTTTCACAAAACCTCGAAAACGCGCGCAAGCATATGCCTGAAACCAAGGTTGAACCCGAAAAGATCGGCAGAATTTGCCCGTTGGACGGAGGGGAACTGGTGATCAGGAACGGACGGTTCGGCAAGTTTATAAGCTGTTCCAACTTTCCTGCCTGCCGGTACACCGAACCCTTGTTGGAAAAGATCGGGGTTACCTGCCCACAGTGTGGAATCGGTGATGTTGTCGAAAAACGGACCAAAAAGGGCAGAAAGTTTTACGGATGTTCCCGTTACCCGGATTGTGACTTTTCTGCGTGGGATAAACCGACCGGGAAGAGCTGTTCCAATTGCGGCGGCGTTCTGGTGGAAAAACTCAATCAAACTGCTGTTTGCGTGGATTGCAAAAAAAGATATCCGCTGGATGGTCGTCAGTAAGCAGCCCTTGTTGGTACGAAACATGCACCAAATGTGACATCAAGTTTTACAAAGAGGTGCAGGCATGGAAAACATCAAACAATCTCTCGAGGAAAAACTGCGAGAACCCCGCAACCTGGCGATTGCTGCTGGTTTGGTTGGGCTGGTCATTGGCTTGTTTTTTGCCTATGTGCTCTTCCCAATACCCTGGACAGATGCCTCCGCAGAAAACCTAAGACCAGATCTTCGTGTTGATTACCTGCGCAACGCGATTACCACCTATACACTCACAGCTGACCGCTCGAAAGCTCTCCAGGCATATACCGAGCTTGGAAACAAAGCCGAAGATACGCTTGCGGAATTGGTTGCCAACCCTGGTTTCCTGAACATCGAACAAATCCAGCGCTTTTCGACAGCGATCAACACGGTCATCCCCGACGCGGATTCATTGCCAACTGAAGCCACCCTGAACGATGGTTCGCAAGGTGTAATCAATGATAGTGACACCGGGGAAAAATCGAACTCACTGGTATGGTTGGGTTTAGGACTGTTCGCCGTGCTGGTTATCGGTGCAGGAGCGGTTTATTGGTTCTATTTCAGGGAAAAAGGCTTCAGCTTCGGCAGCATCTCAGTGGAACCAGCCGCGAGAAGTTTCCCTTCCCAACAGCATCCCGCACAGGCTGTCAGACGGCGTGATGTCCCGCCTGCCGTTGAACCACCGGTCGTCCAGCCACCGGCTGCTCCAAAGCCAGCTGCCCAGCGCAATTCCATCTTCGCCAATGGCACCAAAAAAACCGAGGGGAACGTTAATGGCAATGGTGAAAAACCAGTCGCGCAGTTCATGTCCACCTATGTGTTCGGAGACGATCGCTATGATGAATCGTTTACATTTGATGCGCCAAATGGTGCTTTTTTGGGTGAATGCGGAATCAGTATTTCGGACCTGATTGGTGTCGGTGAGCCTAAGAAGATATCTGCCTTTGATATCTGGCTTTTCGACAAAAATGATATTCAGACCGTTACCAAGGTGATCATGAGCAAACACGCCTTCAACGATCCGGATATCCGCTCACGATTGGAAATCCGGGGCGAGCCGATTTTGGCTGAGCCAGGCAAACTATTCCGCCTCGAGACTGCCACTCTTCGCCTGGAAGGTCGGATTGTGGATGTATCCTATGGGGATCTGCCTTTGCCTGTGGATAGCTATTTCCACCGAAATACTGTCGAACTGGCGGTTTACAGGAAGTAAATTCTGAATCTACCCTTAAGAGCGTCGGGAATCCCCTGACGCTTTTTAATCGGAACGTTCACCGATGCATTTAATGCGGGTCGGACGAAGTACCGGCTCAGGTGTGAAGTTTGACAGCTTGACGCCCCTGGTCTGGGCGAAAGATAATTCGGGCTCACCCTGACAGGCGCTACACCACAAAAGAAGTTCAGGATAATAAAAAATTATTCGATCTTGAGAATCTTACAAACTATCTTCATCCCACCTGGAAGGGTCACTTCAGCGAGGTCACCTTCTTTCTTGTTAATTAACGCTGAACCTATCGGCGACAGGTAGGAGATTTTCTGATTCTTAACATCAGCCTCCGCTGCGCCTACGAGCGTCCAGGTTTCTTCACTTTCGCCTTGTTCCTGGATCGTGACGCGGTTACCAATCTGTACAGAGATATTATCGAGTTCAGCGCCGTCTGTCACCTCGGCGTTATATAGAATCGCTTCGATTTCCATAATCCTGCCTTCCAGGAAACCCTGGTCTTCTTTGGCAGCGCGGTAATCGGCGTTTTCCGAGAGGTCGCCCATTTCTATGGCGCTTTTCAGGCGTCTTGAAAGATCGTCGCGCATGGGTCCTTTGAGTTCCGCTAATTCAGCTTCGAGTTGGGCTTTGCCCGTGGGGGTTAGAATGATTTGATTATTCATAGTTCACTTTCTAAGGTAACACGTCTACGTTAAAAAGACGTTGGTATTCATCGATAGCAAAGCGATCGGTCATGCCGGCTATGTAATCGCAGATGGTGCGCTCCAATCCTCGTTCCGGGAATTGCTCCTGGACTGCCGGCGGTAATGCTGTGGGAGTGGATTGGTACATCTCAAAGATTTGTGTGATGATTTGCTCGGCTTTGGCAGCCATGCGCACCACGCGGTAATGGCGGTAAAGATTGTTGAAAAGAAAATCTTTCAGCTCCCGGTTCCGACGATACATATCCTCGCTAAAACCGACCACATTATAGGGCAGTTTTTGCAAGTCCAATGATGATTTGATGTTGGCTTTACGCAGATACCGATCGATTGACTGGGTCAGGTCAGTAATTTCGAAGTTGATCAACCGACGGATAATTTGATGCCGGCTCAGGTCATCCAGCGTGTCTGTCTTTCGGCGACCGATGCTCTCGTTGATGATCTCCCAGATGGCAATGCCATCCAGCTGGGAAGGAGAGATCATTGCCGAACGCAAACCGTCATCAAGGTCATGCGAGGTATATGCCAATTCGTCCGCAACGTTGGCTATCTGGGCTTCAAGGTGACCACGCAGGTCAGGGTCATAATCCTGGATGTCAGAGCGGTCATAATCCGTCTCGTGTTTTACCATGCCTTCCAGCACTTCCCACGAAAGGTTTAGCCCGGGAAAATCGGGATAACGGTTTTCCAAAAAAGTCACGATTCTTAACGATTGGTTATTGTGGTTAAACCCGCCGTGATCTTTCATCAGCCTGGCAAGCGTGGTTTCCCCGGAATGACCAAAAGGCGGGTGCCCCAGATCGTGCGCAAGGCAGATTGTCTCAACCAGGTCTTCATTGGCACCGAGTGAACGGGCGATCGAACGACCGATCTGGGCGACCTCGAGTGAGTGGGTTAAGCGGGTGCGATAATAATCGCCTTCCGAATTGATGAAAACCTGTGTTTTATATTCCAGGCGTCGAAACGCAGTTGTGTGCAAAACGCGCTCCCGGTCACGCTGAAAACGCGTGCGCAGGTCGGCTTCTTCTTCGGGGAACTTCCGCCCCTTCGAATTTTTACTCAGAATCGCATAGGGAGCCAATTGCTGAGCTTCAAATTCTTCAAGTTGTTGTCGTGTATAGATCATACGAAACCTTTACTATCAATCGTTCATTCGCTTGTGATGAGCGGGATTATGAGATAATTGTACCTGAATGTAAACCATTTAGGGCTGAGAGCAGTTCTCCCGGATGGTTGGCTGCAAATATTTCCACCCGGGCTCCGGTTTGACGGCAAAGCGCCTGCATTTCAGCAACCTTTGAACGCATCCCACCGGTCACATCCTGGCTTTCGGATTTTTTGAGAAAATCCTCCAGGGGCGCGTTTTTGTCCAGGTTTCTCACAGGAGCCTGGTTTGCAGGGTAATCTGCGAAAACTGCAACCTCCTTTCCAGCTAACAATACCCGTGAGGGTCTCAGCCGCGATGCAAGATGGAAAAACAGTTCTTCAGTTGAAAAGATCGTACCGCCCAATTCTTCGTCAAAGACTACATCACCATACACAACAGAGATCAACCCAGCCGCCAGGGCTTTTTGGAGGGGCTGGATATCCCAACTAACGATTTGTTTCCCGCTGGCAAGCAGACTGGCAGAGGGCGGGAAGGATAGCAAAGGCAATCCGATCGATTTCGCAATCTCCAGGACAATTTGGTTGAGCGCCCTGGCGCTGCGCCATACCTCGACAAAACCCTGCCACTGGGCATCTGTAAATACACCTGCTCTTGTGTTGTATTTTGCACCTACGTAATGCCCAAATGAGCCTGACCCATGCCCAAGGAGCACCCGTACTTCGTTCCTTTGATTGAGGTAGGTCTTCAGGTCAAGCAGGAGATTGGTGATAACTTCTGTTCGTGCCGTTTCAGGCTGGCTCTTTTCAGTAATCAGAGAACCGCCCAACTTCAGAAATAACAGTTTTTCATTCATGACGGTCGGCATGACCTTTCACTACTGTCTGGAAGGGATTGAGGGCTCCCCCGGCACTCAAAGCCTGAAGCACAGCATCTGCCCGACCAGGTTCAACCAGGGCGAGGATATGCCCGCCTCTTCCTCCGCCGGTCAGTTTTGCAGCCAGTGCGCCTGATTGCAGCGCCACATCCACGAGGTGGTCCAGTTCCGGGCACGAAAGCTTTAGCTCCCTGAGCAAATCCTGGTTTTGGTTGATCGCGTCGGCAATCCCAGGCAGATTCCCGGATTCCATTGCGCTACGAGCTTTGTTTGACAGCTCTCCGATCGCACCAAGCTTTGCCTGGATGGAAGAAGGGTCAACTTTGTAGCGTTCAGCCAGTTCAGTGACAGTCTCACCGGTCGATTTTTGGATACCGCTGTCCGCCAGGATGAAATACAGGTCTACTGCCGGCTGCAGAAATGCCAGCTGCGACCCTGTTTGAAAGAAAACAGGCTTTTCGTACGTGATCACGGTGTTATCCACTCCACTGGGATTGGTATGCACAAATTTCTCAGTTTCAAAGGCGAGCAGATTGACCGTTGTGTCCGGAAGCGGGTGTCCGAGAAATTCTGTAAGCCCCCGTATGGTCGCGACTGACATGGCGGCGCTGGAACCAAGCCCGGAGCCGACCGGCAGCTGGGAATTGAAGCGCAGGTTACAACCAGGCATTTCTGAGAGGCGAAGAAAGTTGATCGTCTCCCACACCGCCCGAACTATCGGGTGACCTGGCGGCAGTGAGTCAAGATCAGAATCCAACCCCAATGCCGGAAAATAGATCTGAATTTTGCCGGAGGGATGGCGCAGTTGCGGTTCGACCAGAAGCGAAATCCTCCTGCTGCTCAGCGGGAGCGCGATTGCTGGTTGTCCGTAGACAACGGCGTGTTCCCCTGTCAGTATGAATTTTCCGCAAGCAGAACTCTTTATGGCAGGCATGGCAAGCCTCACAAAACCAGGTAAATAATGATGATTACCGCCAATCCCCACAGCCCGATCGTTAGCTGCATGGGTCTGTCGCGTAAAAGTACCTCTTCAGGCGAAGCAGTGAGCAGGTTGTTTTGGATTAAATGCAGGTAGCGAAAAATACCATAAATGACGAAAGGAATCGTCAGCATCATGACGTGGGTAGGCTGATCGGGCTGGGCGGAAAAAGTATACAAAATGTACGTGATCATAATCGCAGTGAGCAGGATCAGGATGTATTGCGTTAACAGCTGGATGCTGTAACCGTCCAGAGTTTTACGATGAGCAGAAGCATCCTGCTCGAGCAGCCGGAGTTCAGACAGGCGTTTGCCAAAGCCCAGATACATCGCCAGTAAAAACGTGAGGATAAACAGCCAGGGGGAAAAATAGGCGACTGTGATCACGCTCAACCCGGCTAAAACTCGCAAAACGAAACCGGAGGCGATAATGATTACATCCAGGATCATGATATTCTTCAGCCAGAGTGAATAAGCCAGGATCAGGAGGGTATAGGCTATAAAAATCAGGGCAAGCATGGGCGAAAGCAGATAGCCCCCAACCAGCGAGACAATCGATAGAAAAAAGATCCATGCAATCGCTTGATTTTTAGTTAATCTGCCCGAGGCGAGCGGTCGGTTGCGTTTATACGGATGCACACGATCTGCTTCGAGGTCATGCAGATCGTTGATAGTATAGGTGATTCCGGAAACCAGGCAAAAGAGCAGCGTGGCAGCCAAAACGCGCATGAAAGGGGATGGCTGGGTGAACTGACCATCAAAAATCAGTCCAGCAAACAACACCAGGTTCTTGGTCCATTGTCGCGGTCGCAGGGTTTCGATCAAGGCTTTCAGCATGGAAATATCTTATCATAAAGAACCATACGGAATATCATTATTGTACGTGGAAAGAAAACTGCATTGCTCGCACTACTACTGACAAGCGAGCCAGCAATTCTCAATATGGAATAGTCTATTTATTTTATGGTGTAGGGGACAGTTGTCACGCCGTCCCGCGAGTAGCCGTAGGGGGAGATTGAGGGGGTTTTGACATTGGTGTGACGAGGATGTTGCTCCCCCCTC
>DHRN01000075.1:0-1794 GCA_002411175.1 Anaerolineaceae bacterium UBA5311
CGGACTTTTGAAACGCATACTTAATGACGGAAGCATTTCCCAAAGTTACCAGCTTGTGGTATATCTTAGATATCAATCATCAGATGGTGAAAACAATGAATGAAACCTCCGACCAAATCATTGAAAAACATGAAGAAGAAACTTTTTTTCAACGGGTAACCAATTACCTGATCAAAAATTCCCCCGGCATGCGTGTGATCAAAACCGTGCTGGCGGTGATTATCTGCCTGCTGATCGAATATCTGCGCGGCAGCGATATGCCCTACCACGCCTGCGTCGCGACAATCGTTTGCATGCAGCCGACTTTGAGGTCAACCTTCCAAACCGCAGTTGACCGCACCCTGGGGACGATCATTGCCGGTATTTATGCTTATCTTCTGGCGCTTCTTTTAGTTGTTTATCTTGGTCTGGATGCAACCAGCCTGGCGTTTAACCTGCTTATCGGAGTGCTCGCGTTCCCCTTGATGGCTTTGATGCTTCTGATTAAAAAATCCAGCCCGATGGCGATCACGGTAATCGTTTACCTGGTAATTATGCTTAGTGTAAGCGATACAAATCCGCTCGCCTACACGATCGATCGGGTTGTCGCCACGTTGATTGGCATCGCTGTCGCTTTGTTTATAAACTGGCTGCCCCCGCTTAATAAAATCGGCAAAGAAAGGGGTTCGGTCCATATCACCAGGGCGGAAAAGTGGCTGGAGAGTCAAACCCGTTAGGATTGTTGTGCATGGAAGAAAATAGCAAAATCCTGAAAAAACTGATCGATGAGGCAAACCAAATCGTCTTTTTTGGAGGGGCGGGAGTTTCGACCGGCTCAGGGATCCCCGATTTTCGTTCAGCAACCGGATTGTACAATCGCGAAAACAAGACCAGTTATTCTCCGGAAACCATGCTGAGTTACGATTTTATGATCGATCACCCGGAAGGGTTTTATGCCTACAAACGTGAGAACCTGCATTTTCCTGATGCCAAACCGAACGCGGCTCACCTCGCGTTGGCTCGCCTGGAAGAGCGCAAGCCCAACACGACAATCGTCACCCAGAATATTGACGGGCTCCATCAGAAAGCCGGATCGGATAATGTTCTCGAGATTCATGGGAGTATGCAGCGTTTTTACTGTATGAAATGCAAGCGCGACTACCCGGCAGACCTGGTTTGGGAGGGGCAGGGGGTGCCGCGCTGCCCGGCATGCGGGGGGATGATTCGTCCGGATGTAGTTTTGTATGGTGAGATGCTGGATTACCGCGTAATGGGCAAGGCACAAAGCGTCATACGGCGGGCAGACCTGTTGATCGTAGGGGGGACCTCGTTGGTGGTCTATCCCGCGGCAGGGCTTTTGCAATATTTCCGGGGGGAAGCGTTGGTGTTGATCAACCGCGACTCAACTCCTTATGATTACATGGCTACGGTTGTGTTTAACGAGGACCTGGGTGATTTGTTGGATAAGGCGATTGGTTAATTGGGAATAAGGAGTAGGGATCGGTGAACGGGGCGCGGGAGCTGGGAGCGGGGAACTTTTGAAATTGAGGATTTCACATCCGTCAATGCGAGCCCCCGTTAGGTCGAAGGCAGGAGCAATTGAATCAAAACAAGGGGGCGTGGCAGCCTGCCTTTATTCTTTTGTCTTGGATACAAACAAAAAGATTAACTGCGGATTGCTTCGCTTCGCTCGCAATGACAGATTACAGACGCGTCACTGCGAGCCCCCGTTAGGTCGAGGGCAGGATCTTTTGAATTACGATAAGGGGGCGTGGCAGTCTGCCTTTATTCTTTTGTCTTGGGTACAAGCAAAAA
>DHRN01000075.1:2161-17637 GCA_002411175.1 Anaerolineaceae bacterium UBA5311
TGCGAGCCCCCGTTGCCTGAGTGGCAGGAGCTTTTGAATCACAACGAGGGGGCGCGGCAGTTTGCCTTAATTCTTTTGTCGTGGGTACAAGCTAAAAAGATAAACTGCGGATTGCCACGCCGTTTTGCCGAAAGAAATTTATGCCCAACAACCAAGGCATAACGGCAAAACCGCATCCGCAATGACCTGAACTGGTTGCATAAAGTGGACAGAAGGAGTGTCTTAGTTGGATTATAGTTATCTAACAGGAGAAAGACCGTGACAAAACCAAAAAACAAATACTACCCGAAAGAATTAAAGATCGAAGCGCTCGAAATGCTGCGAACTTCCGGCAAATCGATGGCTCAGATAGAACGCGAACTTGGGATCAGCCCAAACCTGCTGGGAAAATGGAAAGCCAGGCATGATATAGCGCTTGATGATCAGGCAAACAAAGCGCTCTATCCCAAAGGGATGGACGAAAAAGACGAAAAGAACGTGCGATTAGAGCGGCAATTACGAGTTGCGAATGAGGAAATAGAAATCCTAAAAAAAGCACTCGGCATCTTCTCACGACAAAGCGAATGAAATTCAACTTCATTCACAAGCATGAAAACCAATATTCTGTGAGAAGAATGTGCAAATTGTTGGAAGTTTCAGCCAGCGGTTATTATGCCTGGAAGAAAAGAGCCGACAAGCAAGATGAGCAAGATGCCGAAGACAGCAAAATGATCAAACAGGAATTCGATAACTCTCACCAGGCTTATGGCAGTCGGCGTATTCAGATTGCCTTAGAAAGACAGGGGTTCCATTTATCGAGGAGACGGATCAATAGTCTGATGAAGAAAGCCGGGCTGGTAGCCAGAAAACGAAAGCAGTGGCGTCCTCAAACCACAAATCAAGACTTGAAGAACCGGGTTGAACCGAACTTATTGGGCCAGGACTTCAAAGCCAGCGCTCCCAATCAGAAATGGGTGACGGACATCACCTATATCGGCACGAAAGAGGGTTGGTACTATTTGGCAGCGGTTTTGGACCTTTACTCGAGAAACATTGTTGGCTGGGGTATGTCTGCAAGCATTGATCGAGCTTTGGTTATCAGTGCTTTGCAGATGGCACTTAAGAGACGCAATCCTGGCAAAGGCTTGTTGCACCATTCGGACAGAGGCAGTCAGTATACGTCCGACGATTATTTAGATGAATTAGAAAAGGCTGGTTGTCAAATCAGTATGAGTGGCACAGGTAATTGCTATGACAATGCCGCCATGGAAAGTTTTTTCAGCACTTTGAAAACTGAGCTGGTGTATTATCGCTTTGAGAGCAGAAAAGAGGCAAGGTCAAAAATATTTTGGTGGATTGAAAGCTGGTACAATCGCAGCAGAATGCATTCGTCGCTGGGCTACCTAAGCCCATTGGAATTTGAACACCAACATAGACAACTTTAGTGTCCACTTTTCCGCACCAGTCCATCCCTCACCCCCGCTGCGCGTACCCTCTCCTGGGAGAGGGCTGGATGCAGACAGCGGGGAGCGGCGACCGGGGCAAAAAGCCTTCAATCGTTTCCCGTTGGTGTTGTCTGATTGAACTGCTTACGTTAAATTCACGGGGCAAACCGCGATATCGTGCCTTGCAGGCATCATGCCTTCAACTACATCACCGTTTTTCCGAATAAAACCAAATCAACCAGATCGGAGCCCGATGCGCGATTGACGATGGTCTTCATTGAGGATAATTCTGCAATAATGTTTTCCAGACGGTGAACCATAATGCCATGTTCTTCGATTATCTTTAATTCTCCCTCATGCCTAACCTGATTAACTACCAATTCAAAATCCCATTTACCGGGATAAAGCTGGTTGCGTAAGCTTTCTTTTTTAGCAAGAAGGAACTTTTTCTTCACCCAGGCATCTACACCCGAGCATACCACCTCAGAACTTGTTTTCTTTATCGGAATTCCGCATATATATCCGATAGGTCTTCGGGATGCCTGCACTTCAATGTGACGACATTTGATTTCATCATTTTTGAAACCAATCGCCAGAAGATCAATTTCATAGTGTCCGAGTTCAATGCCCCGAATGGTAAAGTATCCGTTTCTATTCAACCATTCTTCAACAATTTCTTCTGCAAGTAAAGCCATAATACGCTCCTTTTGATTAATTAGAATTATTTCACAGACATAAGGAATTAATGATTATTATAGTAATCATAAGAACCTTTGTCATGGAGTTATTCGTAAACAGTAAGCATTCAGCATGTCAATGTGATTATTTTCGGTTTACTATGAGTACAACATTGCCTTTTCTGTAAATATTGTAGTTTCTTCGGGATCCATCACTGGTGATAAGGACGCTAACAGATCGAAATTTACAATTTTTGATGGGAGTAATGCCTTCCTTAGATCCTGCCCCGCGATCCATTTGTTCTCCCATAAATCCAACTTCTCCCCGTTTACAATTTTGCATAACGAATCTTCAGTTTCGAAAGGTACACCTAAAGGATGTAATATTCGCTGAAGCCACATTTCTGAGTATCCATTGTAAGGTACATGTTTCATTTTTTCACGAACTTTACTACAAAGAACAAGTCTTTCTGATCCCGGTGCTAAATTTATCAAGCGACTTAAAATATCAGCTATTGCGGGGAAAGTCGAAGGAGATACAAAGCCGATATCTGTTGCAATTGCTACTTGGACCTCAAGGTCCTCTGGCTTTTCATGTTGTTTACTCATATTATTCTTGAAGTCGCTTACCAAGCGCCTGAGAGCACCACTATTCGGAAATTTTTGTCCGAATGAATGCAGCCTGAGGAGTTGTTTTTGTATTGTCTTTGCATTGGACTCCCCTAAGTCCGGTAAACTAATACCTTCCATCTTATCTTTTTTGATTGATCCTTCCACAACATTCCTGTAAAGTATAGTTTTTGACATTACTAATTTCATCCCCACTTCTGATAACTCTCTGCTGATAACTTTCAATACTTCTTCCGCAATCTCATCATTGTTGGTGAATATTCTGTAATCATCCCGATAACGAAGTACGCGAAAATTCGTAAACTTGCATAAGGCTTGGTTTATCTTATCATCTACAAAGCTCAAAACAATTTCTGCTAGCAAATCCATCAAGACTGATCCTTGGGGTATGCCATTGGTTTGTCCATACCTCCCAGCTCGGATATGACTATCAATTTGATTTCCCAGTAAAGATTTGTCATCTTTACATTTTTTCGATTCGGGAATACCATGTATTGCCCAAGAGATAGCATGTGTATAAAGAGAGCCATAACAGTCCACAACATCGGTGCAAAGGAGATGGCTATACTCCAAGGAATAAGCTAAAGACTGTTGTTCAACATTCAACCACCAACTCTTAATTTGAGATGCTACATCTTTCTCCTTGTCATGATCAGATTTGACAGGAATACTGCAGCAATAAATTGCACCATCTTTTTTTGACAGTTTATCTTTAATCATTTCCCAGTTTTCAGGTCGTGTAATTAAATTTACCAGTGAAACATAAACTGCGGGATGAATGAGTTCGAGCGGTCTCCAAGCAAATTTGCCATCTTTGTTAGTTAAGAATTTGTAGTTTACATTTGGCAACTTGCTAGGTTTTATAGATTGGAATTCAGGATAGTTTTTACCACATAATTCGGTTTCAACATCTTTCAGAATTGGTTCAAAACTCAGGTAAGGGGGCAGGTCGTTATTAAAATAACTGCTTCCTTTGAGAAAATGGGTTTTTGCTTCATCATAAGAAAGGTCGATTATTCTTTTCATATTGATTCCAGTTCTCAAAATTGTCTACGTATCATTACACTTTCAATAACAAGATTAAACAATTTCGGATTTGATTAACATTTCAGTTCTATTCTTGGCTACTACAAATTCGCTTGAATGCTCAGCTAGGTTCCACTTCATGATTATTTATGCCATAATCGATGAACTACAACTTTGTTGCTTTTTGATACAGCTCCATCAAATACGCTACGCAGGCGGGTTCGGAGGGGAGGGGGTGCCAGGGTTTGGCGTAGGCTTCCCATACGGCTTTGTCGTTTGCCTGGTGGGCTTTGCGCAGGTCGGGGGGCATGGTAAGCTCGTCGTAGAGGTCGGCGAGGCTGGCTTTGGGGTAGCGCTCACGGGCGGCGAGGATCGCCCGGGCGGTTTGTTCGATCTTTACTTTTTGTTCGGGGGTGGGGTCGGGCCAGGGGAAGTTGTTGTAGACGATGTCTTTTGAATAGCGATAATCACTTTTCAACCGACCGGCAACCGTGCGCATCCATGCCATATGGGTAGAGGAGGTTAAAATGCCAAAATGAAAGAGTGTTGCATTTGGTAAAATCCGTACTGCATTTGAACACAAGGCTTCTGGCTCCAAAAACCCCATTGGTATGTACGCTCTATTTTCTGATGAGGTTTCTGGAAGAACTAAATATGTGGAAGTTGGTTCATTTTCTACATGAAATTTTGTCGGTGTTTCAGCAAGTTTCACAGTACCCGGGCTTACACTTTTCAGCCTGAATTGCCTGACATTTTCAATTCTCTTCATTACAAGAGGCATCTTTTTGAGGTCAGATGGAAAAGCATGTTTCAGATATAGGCAATAACGAGGTCTTCGATTAATGAATTCATCAGCGCCATACCACGGTCGAAAGTAATTAACAGAGCCAGGTTCTTGCTCGATAAATTCATCCATCTCTGCTTTTGAAAACAGATAGTTGCCACCATCAATAGGCTTGTTGCCAATGCCAATTTCAGGAACGTCGCAGATTGGTTTAGAACGGCTTCGGATAATTATCTTTGGTGCGTCGATAAGATATTGATTTATCTGTGAGACGACATTTTCTTCGTTTCCGTTATAGATTTTCTTTGATTGCTTTGAATGACCGCTTTTGCTGAATCCGATTATGACACAATGGACCGCAGCTTTGCCTTTGGCAGCGTTGGACCATCTGAAGGTGCGGTAGGCAAAGTTGATCTCGAAATCGCGACCAAACATATATTCACCGAGGATACCGGCTTGATCGCCTTGCACGATCGAGTTGGTGGAGACGAGTGCGGTTTGGATATCTGGGTTGATATCCATCATATCTGCTGATTTCTTGTACCAGGGGGTGACAAAATCGAGATTGCCAACATTTTTCACATCGCCAAAAACGTGCTGGAGATCTGATTTCTGCTCTGTGCTCATGGTTCGGGCGCCGTTGAAGGGTGGGTTGCCCATGATGTAATTGAGACGGTGGGCGGGGATGACTTCGTTCCAACCCATGCGCAGGGCGTTGGCGTTGCTGATGCTGGCGTTGTCGCGGATGGGGTAGTCGATAAAATTGCCGCCAAAATAATGGCTGATCTCCTGGTCCATGAGGTGTTTGGTAAGAAGCATGGAGACCTTGGCGATCTCGCAGGGGAAGTCTTCGATTTCGATGCCAAAAAACTGGTCGACGGTGACCTTGGTGGGGTCGTCGAAGAGGACCATCTGCCCGGATTCGCTGAGCAGTTTCAGAACTTCAAACTCGAGCTGGCGCAGCTTTTGGTAGGTGACGATCAGGAAATTGCCGCAGCCACAGGCAGGGTCGAGAAAGGTGAGCGAGGCGAGCTTGCGGTGGAAGGCTTTCAGTTCGGCGATGGTACTTTTGGAGCGCTCGAATTCTTCCTGTAGTTCGTCCAGAAAGAGGGGGCGAATGACCTTGAGGATGTTTTCTTCGGAGGTGTAGTGTGCGCCCAGCTCACGGCGCTCTTGCGGGTTTTTGACGCCCTGGAACATAGCGCCAAAAATGGCAGGGCTGATTTGGGTCCAGTCGAAGTCGCAGCACTCGAGCAGGATGGCGCGCATTTTGGCAGAGAAGAAAGACATGGGCAGCCGTTCGGCAAAGAGGGCACCGTTGATATAGCGGAAGCGTTTTAACACTTCGGGCAGAGTGGTCATGCGGTTTTCGGGAGGCGTGTTGAGCGTATGGAAAAGCATGGAGAGCCTGCCTCCGAGGTCGTTGCCATCGGAGCTGGAGGCTTTGATGTAGTTGTAGAAGGCGCCTTTTTCGAACACGCCGGTATCATCAGCAAAAAGGCAAAAGAGCAGGCGCACCAGGTAGACCTCAAGCTCGTGACCGGAATAGCCGTTTTCTTTGAGGGCATCGTGGAGCTTCGCCATTTTGTAGGAGGCATCAGTGTTTAGCTCGATCTCGGTGCGCGCTTCGGGGTCGGCATCAAAGCCAGCCAGGCGGCTGAAGATGCGCAGGTGTCTGCGCATTTCGGTTATTTTGAAAGGTTTGTAAGGGTGTTTTTTGTCGTAGTTGAAGACCTGGACTTTGTAGAAATCACAAACCATGATGAGCCGGGGGATATCTTCGGGTTTGAGCCCACGGACGTAGTTCATTGCCTGGGTGTGGGCGGCTTCGAGGGACTCGCCCCTGGATTTCATTTCGATCAGGATCTTGCCGGGGAGCAGGTAGTCGATGTAGTTGGGTTTGCCGCTGGGGAGGATGATCTGGTGTTGGGGGAAGCCGGTTTGCCAGTCGACACCGAAGACGTGGAGGAAGTCCTGGATGAATTTGATGTCATCCTGTTTTTCGGTGCCGGGGCTGGTGCGCCATTTGCGCTGGAAGGCGATGGCTCGGGTTTCGATCTCGTTCCAGGGGAGCATGGGGTAATTATAACTTATAGCGGGTAGGTGATAGGAAATAAAAAAGAAAGATCCTTCACTTCGTTCAGGATGAAAAAAAAAAAAAAGCAGATCGCCGCGCTTCGCTCGCGATGACGAGTGACACAAGCGTCACTGCGAGACCCTTTGCCAGCGAACCTGGTTAGAGAATAGCAGCTAAGTTTGGCAAAGGGTCGTGGCAGTCTGCCTTTAATCTTTTTTTCATTCCGACAAACAGCAGATCGCCGCGCTTCGCTCGCGATGACTGGGCAGCTGATTGCTTAATGCTGATGGCTGAGAGGAAAAGGAAGAGAAAGATCCTTCACTTCGTTCAGGATGACAAAACTGCAGATCGCCGCGCTGCGCTCGCGATGACGATTTGGCGGAGGGTGAGATCGCTTCGCAAAAGAGGCTCGCGATGACGAGTTGGCGGAAGAAGCAAAAAAAGGCTCAGAAAGTTTCCAATCTGAGCCTTGACAGGATTTTTAGGTCTACTCCTGTATTCCAGGCCAGTCGTCGCCGATGTAGCAGCAGAAGACCAGGTCTTTGGCGGCTTTCAATTCATCGGCGCGGCGGACGGGAGTGTTGTGCGGGGCGTCGCGCAGCAGCTGCGGATCGGTGCGGGCTTCCCCGGCGATCTTGAGCATCGCCTCGACAAACGCGTCCAGCGTTTCGAGGGTCTCGGTCTCGGTCGGCTCGATCATCAGAGCTTCCTTGACAATCAGCGGGAAGTAGTTTGTTGGCGGATGGAAATTGTAATCCATCAGGCGTTTGGCGATATCCAGCGCGTGAATATCCGGCACGTCCTTCCAAAAGCCTTCGAGCACAAATTCGTGCATACAAATGCGATCGTAAGGCAGGGTGTAGGAGCCCTTAAGTTTTTCCTGCAGGTAATTGGCGTTCAGGACGGCTTTTTCAGCGATATCGCGGAGACCCTCCTGACCGAGCATGGCGATATAGGTAAAGGCGCGGATGTGCATGCCAAAATGACCATAGAAAGCTTTGATCCTGCCGATTGACTTTTCGGGGTGAACAAAACCGTAAAGCGGGGCGGTTTCATCGTCGCCTTCTTCGAGGATGCCGACGATGGGGTCGGGCAAATAGTCGACCAGGTGTGCCTGGACCGCAACCGGACCAGAGCCGGGTCCACCACCGCCGTGCGGGGTTGAGAAGGTTTTGTGCAGGTTGAAGTGCAGTATGTCAATGCCGACATCGCCGGGGCGGAAAACGCCAAGCAGTGCGTTCATGTTGGCGCCATCACCGTAAACCAAACCACCGGCTTCGTGGACGATTTTCACGACCTCGCAGACGTTCTCATCGAAGAGACCAAGCGTATTCGGGTTGGTGAACATCAAACCCGCCAGGCGGTCGTCGCAGAGGCGTTTGAGCGCTTCGAGGTCGACATTGCCGCGCTCGTCCGACGGCAGCGGGACGACATCGTAGCCGAGCATGGCAGAGGAGGCGGGGTTGGTGCCGTGTGCAGAATCGGGGATGAGCATGCGTGTGCGCTGGTGGTCTCCGCGATCAGTGTGATATTTGTGGATAATCAGCGTGCCAACCAGTTCGCCTTGAGCTCCGGCTGCGGGCTGGAGGGTGACCGCGTCGAAGCCGGCGATTTCTTTGAGCATCTCCTGCAAGGTGTACATGAGATAGAGGTTGCCTTGAGTGGTGTTGGCAGGCTGCAGCGGATGGGTGGCGGTGAAACCGGACAGCCGGCTGACGGATTCGTTGATTTTGGGGTTGTATTTCATTGTACATGAACCGAGCGGGTAGAAACCGAGGTCGATGGCGTAGTTTTTCTGGGAGAGCCTTGTAAAATGACGTACAACCTCGAGTTCGGAAACCTCGGGGAGCTGCAATTTTTGGCGCACAAAGCCCTGCGGCAGCGCGTATTCGGGCACGTCTGATTCGGGGAAGGTGACGCCTGTGCGTCCGGTGACAGAGATGTCATAAATGGTTGGTTCAGTCATGATGCACCTCCTGAAGGACGTCAACAAGGTAGTCTATATCTTCCCGGCTGATTTTTTCGGTTACGGCGAGTAACAGGCAGTTTTCCAGTTCAGGATAATGCTGACCGAGGTCGTACCCTCCAAAAATTTCGTGCGCAAGCAGGTGATCGAGCAATTCGCCGACAGGTTGTTCACTTTTAATGACAAATTCGTGGAAGAACGGAGTGTTTTCATTGAGCAGTTGAAAGCCTTCGATCTGTTTGAATTGGTCGGCGGTGTAATGGGCTTTTTGGTAACAAAGGTTGGACACTTGCTGGAAGCCGGTCTTGCCGAGCACAGAAAGGTAGATCGTGGCAGCGAGCGTCATGAGACCCTGATTGCTGCAAATATTGGAGGTGGCTTTCTCACGGCGGATGTGCTGTTCGCGTGCGGTAAGCGTGAGGACGTAGGCAAGCTGCCCGTCGACGTCGGTGGTTTCACCGACCAGGCGCCCGGAGAGTTTGCGCAAGAGGGCGTCTTTGACGGCGAAGAAGCCCAGGTAGGGTCCACCGTAGGAGAGCGGGATGCCCAGGGGCTGCCCTTCACCGAGGGCGATATCGGCACCAAGGTCACCGGGAGGTATAAGCAGACCGAGCGCGGTGGGGTTTACGACCATGGCAACCAAAGCGCCGTATTGGTGGGCGGTTTCGATGACTTCCCTGTAGTCGCAAATGCGACCAAAGAAATCGGGATACTGGACCATCACCAGGGCAGTGTTGTTGTCGATCTGTGAGATAAAGTTCTTCATGTCAGGGTCGATACCGGTTTCGGCATCGTCGCCTACAATCCGGACGTCGGGGTCGCCCTGCATATACGTGCGGATAACCTGGCGGTATTGAGGATGGACCGCGCGGGAAATGAGCATTTTCGGGCGTTTGCCGCGAAAATGGCTGTTGGCGAGGATTACGGCTTCGGCAGCAGCGGTGGCACCATCGTAGTGGGAAGCGTTGCTCACGTCCATGCCGGTGAGTTTACAGATCAGGCTCTGGAATTCAAAGATTGCCTGGAGGGTACCCTGTGAAATTTCCGGCTGGTATGGGGTGTAGGCGGTGTAGAATTCTCCACGCTGGAGCAGGTTATCGACAGCAGCGGGGATGTAATGGTCATAAGCACCGGCACCCAGGAAGCTTAGAAAATCGCGCGTGGTGACGTTTGCAGAGGCGATGCTGCTGAGCTCCCCGGCTGCTTCCATTTCGGTAAGCCGGGGCGGCAGGTTGAGATGTGGATATCGAAATTCGGCTGGAATCTCGGTGAAGAGTTCCTCGATTTTTTCGAGACCAATCGATTTTAGCATCACCTCCACATCATTTTTCGTGTGGGGTGTAAACATGTTTTACCGGTCCTGAATGTCAATCGCGTAGGCAGCTGCGTCCATCAAATTTTCGAGCTCGGTTCCATCAGCCGCCTGGACTCTGACGAGCCAGCCTTCTTCGTAGGGGCTTTCGTTGAGCAGTTCAGGGGTATCGATGAGGGTCTGGTTGATTTCGATCACCTTGCCGCTGACGGGGAAAACAACTTCTGCCGCAGCTTTGACGGACTCGATGGTTGCCATGCTGTCGCCGGCGCTGACCTCGTCGTCGACATCGATATCGAATTCGACAAAAACGACATCTGAGAGAGAATCCTGGGCAAAATCGGTGATACCGATCGTGGCGATACCGTCAACGATCTTCACCCATTCATCAGTTTTTTGATATTTGAGTTCTTCGGGTATTAACATTGTGGCTCCTTTTTTATTTGTTTCTCGGAAGTGTTTTTTGAGGACGCTTCACATACCATCTATTCTAACAGTCTATTAGCGGTTCTGTACGAAATGTAAGCTGGATGTTGAGGCTGTCCTGGCAATGGTTCCACCCCCCAAAACCTGCTCACCGGCGTAAAAAACGGCGGTTTGCCCGGGAGTGATATCGCGCAGGGGTTGCTTAAGCTGGACTTTCAGCGTTCCCTGGGGGTCAGGGAAGAGGGTTGCTTCAACCGGGTTTGAGCGATAGCGGATTTTAACTGTGGCTTGTAGAGGGAAGTCGGGGGTCAAAGCGCTGATCCAGCTGACCTGGCTGAGGTGAAATGCGTCTTTGCCCAGTTCGGAGGCTGTTCCGACGACGAGGGTGTTGCTGGTGGGGTTTTTGTCGAGAACGAACAGTGCTTCGGTGTAAGCCGGTAAGCCTTTGCGCTGACCAATGGTGTAATGAGCCAGTCCGCGGTGTTGACCGAGCAGTTTTCCCTGGATGTTTCTGATTTCTCCGGGCTGGGTCATTCCGGGAAGGTTTTCTTCGAGAAAATTATTATAATTTTCGCGATCTACGAAGCAGAGATCCTGGCTGTCCTGGCGTTGAGACACAGCAAGGTTCGACTCCCGGGCAATTTGGCGGACTTGCTGCTTGGACAGCTCTCCAAGCGGGAAGATAGTCCGGCTCAGTTCGGTTTGAGTGAGCTGGCTGAGCATGTAGCTCTGATCTTTGGAGGCATCTTTGGCGCGCCATAATTCGAAAAGACCGTTTTGGTTTAGAAGTATTTGGGCGTAATGACCGGTTGCAACGAATTGTGCCTGGTTTTTATCGGCGAATTCGAGTAATTTGTGCCACTTGACCACCCGGTTGCAGAGAACGCAGGGGTTGGGTGTTTCACAGTCGAGATGGCTCTGCAGGAAAGCCTGGACGACTTCACGCCGAAAATCTTCGCGGGCGTCGATCACATGAAACGGGATACCAAGCGAACTGGCGACGTGTTTCGCGGATTCCAGTCCGCTTTGCTCTGTAGTGTTGGCGTGCCACATGCGCAGCGTGAGCGCTTCGACAGTGAAGCCCTGGCGTTGAAGCAACAGTGCCGCGACAGCGCTATCCACCCCACCGCTCATGGCGACGACGATTTTTGGGTTATTTTTCATAACTTAATTATAGGGGATTTGAGGAAGCACCAAGACCTTGTTTACCTTTTTGGAGAAGTTCACCGGTTTCCTCGATGTATTCGGGAGATTGATGGCGGAAGTAGGTGTTGTAGAGACCGGCATAGTGCCCGTTGGTCGCCAGGAGGTCGTCGTGTGTGCCTTCTTCGAGAATTTTGCCATTGTCGAGAACGATGATCCGGTCGGCGGATTTTACAGTTGAAAGGCGATGGGCGATCAGGATGCTGGTAGAAAGAGAGAGGATCAGACCGAGTGCTTCCTGGATTTGTTGTTCGGTGAAAGGGTCAACACTGGCTGTGGCTTCATCGAGGATGAAAATTGCAGGTCGGCGAACAAGCACACGCATCAGGGCGACAAGCTGCCGCTGACCCATTGAGATGTGGGCTCCGCGCTCACCAACCTGGGTATCCAGCCCCTGGGAAAAGGTTTCGAGCCACTCGCCATTTCCGATGGTTTTTGCCAGGGATAAAATCTCTTCTCGAGTAACCTCAGGTTTGGCGAAACGGATGTTTTCTTCGATGGTGCCTTCGAAGAGGAAGGGGACCTGGTTGACGATGCCCATCTGGTTGCGCAGATCTGTGAGGTTGTATTTGCGTATGTCGATATCGTCGATGAGCAGTTCGCCTTCCTGGAATTCGTAAAAGCGGGACACCAGGCGGGCGATCGATGATTTGCCAGCCCCGGTATGACCGACGATGGCGATGTTTTCCCCTGGTTTGATGTGGAGGTCAAAATCATCGAGAATCGGGATATTGGGAAGGTAGCTGAACTTAAGATGGTTGAAGTCTATTTTGCCTTTTATTTCCGAAACAGGAAGGTTATCGGTTTGTTTAACGCTATGTTCACTGTCGATCAAAGCAAAGATGCGTTCGGCAGCGGAGAGTCCTGTCTGAACCTGGTTCCAGTAGGAAGTGATGCTCAAAATTGGCATGAGGAAACGGTCGCTGGATAGTAAGATCAGATACCAGGCGCCCACGGTGATTAAACCCTGTTCAACGCTCAGTGCGCCGAAATAAACCTGCAATGCGATAGAAATACCGCTAAGGGTGCGCATAGTAGGGAATACTATGGAAAGAACCAAACCTCGTTTCACGTTCACTTTATAGGAGGTAATGTTGGAATCCTGGAATTCCCGGTAGATGGCTTCTTCCTGGCGAAAGTTTTTCGCGATGGAGATGCCGCTGATAGTCTCTTTGATTGTCGCGTTGACATTCGCCATGGCTCTCATACCAGTCGTCGTCACCCTGCGGGCAAGCTTACGATAACTGGCTACGATAATCACGACCAGCGGAACGAACAACATCAATCCGGAAGCCAGGCGCCATTCGGTGTTGAATAAAATGAAGGCAACAATGATGGATTGGACAGTGCTGGACAAGACATCAGTGGTCAGACGAATAAGGACTGCGAAATCTTCGCTGTCAGTGGTGATACGGGAGACGATTCGTCCAGAAGAAAGTTTGTCGTGGAAAGACAGATCCTGCCGTACAGATGCCGTAAACGCATCCACCGTCAGATCACGAATAACTTTGCCAACTACGCGTACCATCAGGCGGCGTAAGATGTAGTAAAAGATATAACCTAAAATTTCAACGAAGATTACCGCGATAACCAGGGGAAGGAAGGCGGTTAACGGGGCGTTTCCTCCCGAATTTTGGTCGATGATCATCGAGACCAAGACCGGGGGCAGAGCGCCGGCACCTGCCTGCAGCAGAACAATCAGGAAGATTGCAAAAAGGCTCTGTTTGTATGGCTTTGTATATGCCCAAATGCGGTTGAGCAAGGTCTTGTTGCTATAAGTGCGGTCGTAAGATTCGGCGGACAGTCCTCTGTGAAAGCCCATCTTTATACCTCACTAAAAATAGCCTGGTAGGCGGGAGAAGTTTCCATCAGTTTGTCGTGCGTCCCAATATCAGAAATCTGACCTTTTCGCATGACAATGATCAGGTCAGCCCAGCGAATTTGAGATAAACGATGGGTAATGATAAAAGTTGTGCGACCGGCTGACGCTGTGATGATTGCGCGCTGGATCTCATCTTCGGTCTGACTGTCGATAGCGCTGGTGGAATCGTCGAGGATCAGGATGCGTGGGTCGGTCAGAAAGGCGCGCGCAAGGGCAAGCCGCTGGCGCTGACCGCCAGATATAGTTGCACCGCGCTCTCCGATGACTGTTTCGTAACCGTCTTTCAGCTCACTGATGAAATTGGCAGCCTGGGCTTTTTCTGCGGCGATGTGAATTTCATCCTCATCGGCTTCAGGTTTCCCAAAGGCGATGTTGTCGGCTACTGTCTTTGAGAAGAGAAAAATGTCTTGCTCAATGATCGAAATCTGGCTGCGCAGGCTGTCCAGCTTCCAATCACGCAGGTCGACATTGTCGACGAGCACCTGACCCAGAGTAGGATCATAAGTGCGGTTTATCAGGCGTATCAGGCTGGTTTTCCCTGAACCTGTTTGACCAACAATGGCGACGGTTTGACCAGCTTTGACTTTGAAGCTGAGGTTTTTGAGGGTTGGACTGCCTTCGTCATAGGCGAAACTGACGTTTTTGAATTCGATGTCCCCGTGGATCTCAGCTTCGTGACCATCGTTGTTTTCGTCCAGATTGTTTTCAGTGTTCATAATCTGCAGCAGGCGTCTTGCACCTGCCAGACCAGAGGAAATCATCGAATAAGAACGGATCGAAGTGTTGGTTGGAAATCCGAGCATCGAAAGCGCGCTGAAGTAAGTCAGGACAGAACCAAACTCAATTAGACCCTGGCGTGCCAGGATGAGCGAATGCAGCAAACCGAAGCCCATCGCCAGGGCGAGCAGGAGTAAAGGCAGGAAGCGTGCTTCGATGTCTCCTTGTTTAATGGTGGCATCACGATAAGCGATGGTATTTTTACGGAATAGCTCGATTTCGGTTTCTTCCTGGGCTGCGGCTTTTACAGTTTCGATCCCGTCGATGTCTTCTGTAAGCCGGCTGTTCATCGTACCGAAGGTTGACCGGACCTCAGTCGTGACCGGTTTAAGGATGCGCAGATAATGCCAGATGGAAATAAAATAAGCAACTATGAAGATAATCGGTGTCAGTAACAGTGCGGGATGAATGGACGCGCCGATTGTCAGCGGGATGAACAAAAAGTTAATTGAGCCGAATACCATGTTGATTCCGGGGCTGAAAATATAGTTTACTTCCCGGATGTCGTTGGTTGCCCTTGCCATCAGGTCGCCGATTGACTGCAGGCTGTGGAAGGTCATGCTTTTGCCCAGGAGGCTGATGTAAAACTCCTCGCGGATGTCGCGTTCGATCATCTGAGCAACCACTTCGAAGCCGAAATTGCGTGAGAATTGCATCAGACCACGTAATGTTTGAGTGGTGGCGATAATGGCGGCGCTTCTCAAAAAAACCTCGTGAGCCGGCATGCCTGAAGTGAGGTTTTCAAAAACGTTCCCAAACTCAATTGCCGGAACACCAGCCAGGGCTGCGTTTCCGATTGCGCCCAGGGCGGCAACCAGGAATATTGCCCAGTGATTCAGGGCATGACCAAAAACCCACTTGATCGGACTGGAGCGCCAGGTTTTATACTTGAATGGGATTGAAAATTCGCTAATTGTCATATTTGTAGTAACAGCCAATCCCAATTGTACCGTATCAGGCAGGACAGAGCGGTTTTTTACACAAAAATGAATGAGATAGGTAATGGGGAACAGGGAATAGGGAATAGTGGGCGGGGAGCAGGGAGCCAGGAGCTGGGAGTCTGGAGCGGGGAGCCAGGAGCAGGGAACAGTGCGCGACAACTACCCCCTCTTTAGGAGGGAACAACATCACCGTCAAAACGATTCCACACCCCCTCAATATACGGCATCGCTTGAACAAATGTCCCCCCCAACAAATTCTTCGTTCGCAATGACAGAGCGTGTCAAGTCAAATGATAATGTTATCGAACGGCCTCCGTTAGTTCAAATGATATTGATACTGAAGGTTCTTTA
>DHRN01000060.1 GCA_002411175.1 Anaerolineaceae bacterium UBA5311
AGGTAAGTTTTCTGGCTTCTTCTTGATAGATGCACCAATCATATTGACTGATGGAGTAAGAATGCCTAGAAAGAAAAGCCAAAATGCTAAACAAAAAATTGTTAAGTAAAAAAAACAAAAGAGTGAAGATGATGTATAGTCATCCTTCTAACATAATTATTCGAACAGGCGATGGGTTAGTTT
Source organism: Anaerolineaceae bacterium UBA5311 (assembly GCA_002411175.1). Taxonomy (GTDB): domain Bacteria; phylum Chloroflexota; class Anaerolineae; order Anaerolineales; family Anaerolineaceae; genus Mesolinea. The sequence continues at coordinate 184 of DHRN01000060.1, forward strand.
TTATTGATGAAAAACATCGTGCCCATCAGATAACAGAGAAAGAAGCCCAGAAGAAGCTACAGGAATTGCGATCTGAAAAAGCTTTTTCTAGTTAAATCTTTGTTCGATAGAAGTGATATCAGTCTCTGTCAATAATGCTGACCAATCCTGATCACAAAAAAGGATTGCCCTACTGGGGCAATCCTTTTTTGTGCCGAGTCACAGACTCGAACTGTGGACCCTTCAATTTTCAGTCGAATGCTCTACCAACTGAGCTAACTCGGCGTGAGAAAAGATTTTACCCGTTGAACGGGGACCTGTCAAGCAAAACGCATTAGTTTGTGTTATTCTCCAGCGAAAATGTCACCCCCCTAATTCACCAGCGAAAATGTCACCCCTTCAGAAATATAAAGTATATCTGGAGGAATGAAAATAATGATGGATAATCAAGAAGCTCGACGTATAACGGTTATTGAACAAACCCTGGAAGGCAAGTTCAATAACAGTGAGGCTGCCCGGTTATTAGACCGGTCGGTCAGACAGATTCAACGACTAAAAAGGAAAGCAGAAACAGGTGGCACAACAGCGGTCTTGCATGGCAACCGGGGGAGAACCCCTCACAATGCACTCCCTGAAGAAACCAAAACAGCGGTCCTGAGGCTGGCTAAAGGTGTCTTAAAAGATTACAACTACATGCACATGCAGGAGGTCCTGGAGGACGAGTATGGGATCAGTCTCTCATACAGTTGCCTGAGCCGGATGCTCAAAAGAGAGGATATTAAAACGCCGGTTCCCAGGAGGAAGCGCAGGAAGAAGCACAAATCGCGAAAAGCAAAGGAGTATTTTGGTGAACTGGTGCAGCTGGATGCCTCAAAATATGATTGGTTTGGTGACGGATCTTATGCCCATCTCCATGGTGCGATTGATGATGCTACGAATAAAGTCCTGGCTTTGTATTTCACCAAAGAAGAAACCTCAGAAGCCTATTGTGAATTAGTTTATCAAATTAATCAGAGCTACGGGTTACCGAAACAATTTTATGTCGACGGACGCAGCGTGTTTTTCTATGACTCCAAGAAGAAACACAAACTAACCCTCGAAGAAGAGTTGGCTGGCATAGGGGAAAGCGTACCGCAATTTGCCAGAGCTTGTAAAGCCACAGGCATCAAACTCAGCCATGCCTCTTCTCCTCAAGCCAAAGGACTGGTTGAGCGTCTCTGGGGCTCCCTGCAGGGTCGCTTACCGAAAGATTTTGTTCGTCTGGGAATACAAAACATGGAGCAGGCTAATAAATACCTCTCAAAAATCATTACTTCCTGGAATCGAAGACATTCTGATCCTCCCGCTAAACCAGAGTCCTGCTTTGCTCCCAAATACCCAGCTAAAACCCTGAAATTGATATTTGCTAAACATGAGACCAGAATCCTCAGCAGCGGTTATACCTTTTCATTTATGGGCAAAAAATACAGCTTTGTGAAGGATTCCTGCCCGGCTGAACCAGGCGATGCTCTTACGGTTGCTTACAGCAAATATTGTCCCGTTCAGGTTATTTTTGAAGATGAAGCCTGGCAGGTAGTTGAATTCAAAAGGAGAGAACCTGTTCCACCCCGATCAAAGCTCTCCGCTGAAGAGTTATCGAAAAGGTTATCGGAAGCTGGGAAAAAAGGCCGTCAGGCTTCTCCTTTCAGAAAACCCGACCACATTTTGGAGAAAGTATCATAGAATGTATTGGGGTGACAGATTAGCTGAAGAATTATGACCCTTCAAGGGTGACATATTCGCTGGTTGTTAACAGCAAAACGCATTAGTTTGTTATTCTCCTGCGAAAATGTCACCCCCCTAATTCTCCAGCGAAAATGTCACCCCCCTAATTCACCAGCGAAAATGTCAGCAATTCTCAATATGAATGTGTTTTGATCTAAAAGGGGAACAGGGAGCAGGAAACAGGGAACAGGAACTGGATTTTGTCATTCTGAACGAAGTGAAGAATCTAAACCTTTGCCAACAAGAAGCTTACCGACTTCGCTGTACAGACGACACGCTATACGGCTGTTCGCGGGACGGCATGGCAACCGTCTCCTACGCCACATCCGGGACGGCGTGGCAGCCGTCCCCTGCACCAAAAACTTATGATTCTCCACAGAAAATGCCACCTCTCAAATACGACAGGGTAGAGTTCACCCCTTCGGATAAAATTGAATCCCACCATAATTTCACAATCGGAAAAGTGATATTCATTGTTTATTCATACTCTTCCGGTTTTCCGTTACAATTGCCATTAACCCTATGCTTATCATTGGAGGACCATATGGACCCTTTGACTCTTATTCTGATTATCCCCGGCTTCATTCTCCTGGCAGGCATCCTGGTTATCCTGTTGAGAACCTTCCAGTATCCAACCGAGACCCATTCCCCTGCGCCAATCACCCTGACCGAGGTCGACGGTGAAGAAGTCGCGCGGCATATCGGTCTCGCTATCCAGATGAAAACAATCAATCATATCGACCCCGAAAAGGTCGACCCGATTCCCTTCCAGGGTTTACACAACCTGATTAGCATGCTCTATCCTGAACTCGAGGATCGCCTGAACCGGGAGATCATCGGAAATTATTCGCTGCTCTATACCTGGGAAGGCAGCGACCCGCACCTCGACCCGATCGCGCTCACCGCGCACATGGATGTTGTGCCTGCCGACGAAACACCAGATTCTGGCTGGACCCACCCGCCTTTTAGCGGAACAGTTGCCGATGGTCATGTTTGGGGTCGCGGGGCGATTGATTGCAAGGGCACCATGATCGGCACGTTGGAAGCAGTCAGCTACCTGCTCAAGGTCGGGTTTGAACCCAAACGCACGATCTATCTGGCTTTTGGAGAAGATGAGGAGGTCTCCGGTGTGCGGGGCGCTGTGCAAATCGTCAAAACCCTCAAAGAACGTGGTGTTCGTTTATCATTCCTCATGGACGAAGGTGGAACGATCTCGCAGGGTTCCATCCCCGGGGTGGACGCACCGGTCGGGCTGATTGGTGTTGCTGAAAAAGGGCATCTCTCGCTGGTATTACGCGCCCAGACCGCTGCCGGGCATGCTTCAGCTCCTGGGCAGGTTACTTCAATCGGAGCTCTGGCACTGGCAATCGCCACGCTGGAAAACAACCCTTTTCCACAAGATTTGGAATTTGTCGAGTTTATGATGAGCTTTCTGGCTGAGGAATTGCCATTCAGGCAAAGAATGCAGCTGGCTAACCGCTGGCTCTTTGGAGGCTCTGTCGCGAACCGCTTTGCCGCCATGCCCACAACCAACGCGAACACGCGCACCACGATCGCGCCGACAATCATCGAGGGTGGAGATACAGAAAATGTTCTGCCGGCAGTCGCCGAAGCACTGGTCAATTTGCGCCTGATGCCCGGTGATACACTCGTCGAAGTTTATAAACACGTAAATGAAATGGTTGGCGATGATGTTGTCGAGGTGATACCCGCACACGAAGAAAGCCTGTATGGAGAACATTCCTGGGACCCCAGCGAGATATCGGATGTGGATTCACCCCAGTTCAGGATCCTGGTCGATCTGATCAAAGCGACCGTCCCCGGCGCGTACGCGGTTCCCTACCTAATGAGTGGCGCAACCGACGCCCGCCATTATATGGAGATTTGTGACCGTGTTTTTCGGTTTTCACCATTTGTCCTTGGTAAAGAAGAACTTGAGACTGTTCATGGAGTCAACGAACGCCTGTCTTTTGAGAACGCCTCCAGGATGGTTGGTTTTTATACCGAGTTGATCGAACGCATGTCCG
>DHRN01000033.1:0-13257 GCA_002411175.1 Anaerolineaceae bacterium UBA5311
CATCATTTGTAGGGAACGCGGCTCGTCCCGTTCCGGCGAAGCCATCTTTTCGTAGGGAACGCGGCTTGTCCCGTTCCGGCGAAGCCATCTTTTCGTCGGGGGAGACGTTTGTACCGGCGAAGCCGTGTATTGAGGGGGTTGTGACATTGGTGTGACAGCGATGTTGCATCCCCTCAACCCGCCGACCACAACGACCACATACAACGGCGGATTGGAGGCGCAATATTCTCTTGTCAATGGAAATATTCGGCACTTCCAATACCGACTTCGTTGGTACAGACGTCTCGCCTTACGGTTGTTCGCGGGACAGTGTGGTAGCTGTCCCCTACACCACAAAATAAACAGTTTTTTCCATATTTTGGATTGCTGACATCCCCCCTGGAGGCTTACATTTAATCCTCAACCTGCTATACTCTCCTGCAGAGTTGGCAAAATGCAACAAATGGAAGTCAAAGACAACGGATTAATCATTGAGGCGGAGAGCCTTTCTTTTTCGTATGAACACCAGGAAAGTTTGAACCTTACGCTAAATGATATCAACTTTAAGGTTGAAAAAGGCGAATTTATCGCTTTGCTGGGGGCAAATGGCAGCGGCAAGTCAACACTGGCGCGCCAGATCAACGCCCTGCTGCCCTTACAAAGGGGCAAACTGCTTGTAAATGGTTTTGATGCCGGAATCGAAACGAACATGCGCGATATCCGGCGTGCATGCGGGATGGTCTTCCAAAATCCGGACAACCAGTTCGTTTCGTCGCTGGTAGAGGAAGATATCGCTTTTGGGCTGCAAAACTACGATTACCCCCAGGCAGAGATTTCGAGCCGGGTTGCACAGGTGTTGGAGATGGTTGGCTTGCCCGGGTTTGAACAACGCAACCCAGGTTTCCTCTCCGGTGGTCAAAAACAAAGGGCAGCAATTGCCGGTGTGCTGGCTGTGGACCCTGATATCTTAATTTTGGACGAAGCCACCTCAATGCTTGATTCCGAAGGGCGGAAAGAAGTGTTGGAAACGGTTCAGCGGCTTCACCGCGAACATCACAAAACCGTGGTGATGATCACACATTACGTTGAAGAGGCTATCCTTGCAGACAGAGTTTGCCTGTTGTCTGCAGGAAGAATCATCGCAGACGGTTCTCCACGTGAGATTCTGACCCAACCAGCGTTGCTTGATCAGACACAGCTCACAGCTCCTTTCGCGGTCAGGCTTTTTTTTGAGCTTGCTAATAAGGGCGTGAATTTGCCCGAAATCCCGCTTACAACCAATGAAATCGTGAGGCAGTTATGCCAATCAAAGTAAGCGATCTCTCCTTCACCTACGCGCAAGGAACGCCCTGGCAAGTCGGAGCGCTACACCAGCTCAATCTGAGTATTGCTGATGGTGAATTTATTGGAATCATCGGGAAAACCGGCTGCGGGAAGTCTACCCTAATCCAGTTAATTGCCGGCTTATTGAAACCAACAAGCGGGTCCGTCTCGCTTGATGGGCAAAACTTCTTTTCGGCTAAAACTCCCCGGTTTGACCTTCCTAAAAAGATTGGAGTGTTGTTCCAAAACCCCGAAATTCAGCTCTTTGAAACCACTGTCGAAAAGGATGTAGCTTTTGCCCTGGAACACACGCCGCTGGCATCCAGCCAAGTAAAAGAACAGGTTCGTTGGGCGTTGGAAACTGTTGGGCTGAATTATGAAAAGTTCAAAGAGTTGCCTCCTCTGAGTTTGTCTGGCGGGGAAATGAGACGGGTCGCTGTTGCAGGTGTTTTGGTAATCAAACCAGACATCCTGGTTTTAGATGAACCAATAGCCGGACTGGACCCAAAAAGTCAGGATGGGTTTTTGAGGCTGCTGGACAGTTTCAACGCAAATGGAACTACAATCATCATGATTTCGCACAACCTGGATGCCCTGGCGGAGCACGCAAAACGAATTCTGGTGCTTGAAGACGGGTTTCTAATAAGGGATGCCAGCACGAGGGAAGTGCTCGCCGACAGCCAATTTTTGGAGAAGCATAATCTGGGAAGTACCCAGGTGGGGCAAATTACGGATGGTTTGAGCAAATGCAACCTGCACTTACCCTCCCCGCCGTTAACCGGGCAGGAATTATGTTCCGCTTTGCTGGAGGCGCTGGCGTGAACCAAACGCTCTCAGGCATTTATCTGCCGGGAAATTCCATCATCCATCGCCTGGATGCCCGGGTGAAGTTGTTCAGTTTCTTTACCCTGGTCATCGCGGCGCTTTTCGCTAATAGCTGGGCAGGTTACCTGGTTATGGCAGCTATCAGTCTTCTCCTGGTTTTCTTAAGCAGGCTGGGGGTTGGTCAAGTGATCGGGTCGTTAGGCAGGATGAAATGGTTTCTGATGGTAATTTTTATGATGAACATGCTTTTTTACAGCCCCGAAAACGCCTGGTTTTCATGGTGGGTCTTCACACCGTCCCATGCTGGATTATCGCAGGCAGTCAACATCGTATTTCGGGTTTGCATTGTAGTGGTTCTGGGAAACATCCTGAACAACAGCACCCCTCCCGTTGAACTAACCCGCGCGATGGCAACATTGCTCTACCCGCTCAGTTACCTCTATATCCCTACGGCTCAGATTGCCATGATTATCTCGGTCGCGGTGCAGTTTATTCCTACGCTGATGATGGAATCCGAACAAATTCGCAAAGCGCAGATTGCAAGAGGCGCCCGGTTTGAAAGCAAAAAACTCACCGAAAAAGCCGCCGCAATCGGACCGCTGGTAGTGCCAATCATTGTTTCCGCTTTCCGGCGTGCCGACGAGCTGGCACTTGCCATGGAGGCAAGGGGCTATCAATGTCGGCAAAGAAAACCATTGAAGAAACCGACAAATCTAACCCGCGCAGATGCCATCGCGGTGGCAGTATCTCTGGTTATCTGTTTATCACAATTATCACTTCTATAAATTTGGTTACAGGAGAAACATGAATCAACTTTCGCTTACAAAAAAATCAATCTTCGCAGCAGTTTGCCTGGCGTTGTGCGTGGTATTGCCGATGGCATTTCATACTATCCCGGGCGCTGGCTCGATCTACCTGCCCATGCACATTCCCGTCTTGCTATGCGGGCTTATTTGCGGTTGGTCGTTTGGGCTGTTGGTCGGAATTTTAGGACCGATCCTCTCGAGCCTGTTCACGGGCATGCCTCCGGCTGCATATTTGCCACCCATGGTCGTTGAACTGGCTGTCTACGGATTGGTGGCAGGACTTTTATTCCAGAGCATCAAAACCAAAAAACTGGCTGCGGATCTTTATATCAGCCTGGCAGGCGCCATGTTGGCTGGTCGGGTCATCGCCGGAATCGTCAGAGCGCTTATCTTTAGCCCGGGTCAACTTAGCATGCAGGCATGGGTAACCAGCTACTTTGTCACCGGTTTACCTGGGATAGTGATTCAGATTCTGCTGATTCCAGCGATCATTTACGCCTTAATGCAAGCCCGTTTGATTCCACAGCGTTACATAAAAGGCGGCTAAATTGTTTGATCAACAAGCTGTCATTCGCTTTTTCGATTCACTGGCTCCCGGTTGGGATCAGGGACAAATTCTAAACCACGAGATTATTGATCGCATTCTTGACAACGCGGGGGTGAGCGCTGGGGTTTCTGTGCTGGATGTTGCCAGCGGCACTGGTGTGCTGGTACCATGGTATCTCAAACGCGGCGCTGCCAGCATAACTGCTGTGGATATTTCACCAGAAATGGTAAATATCGGTAAAAAAAAATATCCCAGCTGCGAAGTAAACTTTATTTGCGGTGATGTTGAGACTTTATCGTTCGACCAGAAGTTTGATCGCGTGATTGTCTTCAATTCGTTCCCACATTTCTCAGAACCCGAAAGGTTGGTTTGCCGGTTGGCGGAGCTGTTGAAACCAGGCGGGAGTCTCACAGTCGCGCACAGCATGAGCCGGGCACAGCTGGACAAGCACCACGCTGGTTCTGCCAGCATGGTGTCGATTGAGCTTCTGCCAGCTGTGCAGCTGGAAACGATTTTTGGAAACTACCTGAGCGTGACAACTTCGATCGATAACGACGAGATGTATCAGGTGGTGGGGATAAAAAAGGGTTGAGAACGGCTCTGCCTGATCTCCATCATTGGTACTATTTAATCAATTTTTGTATTCCGGGCAGGCTTCATACCTGCCCTTACACTATAGTAATGAATTTTGAAGAAATGCACGCCATGATGCAATTTTTGGAACGAGAAATAACTCCCCCAAATTGAGCGAGCAGGTATAATGCTTCAGGACGGCATTGTTTCATTCATAAACAAGAAAGGTGGTTGCGGATAACGGAATACAAGAATATTGTTTCGGAAAGCTTGTAAAATAATTGTCAAATCAAAAGGAGAGTAATGACTGACGAAGATAAATCAGGCGATCTAAAGGCTTTATACAAAAGTCTTTCCTGGCAACTGCTGGAAGTGACGGAAAACGCGGCGATGGCTGCAGCCAGAGCAGCCGGTCATGGGGACAAATACCTGGCTGACGCGGCAGCGGTGGACGCGATGAGAACCGCGCTCAACCGCATTGATGGAATCTCAATCGAAATCAAAATTGGTGAAGGGGAACGGGATGATGCCCCTATGCTCTTCATTGGTGAAAGGCTGGGGAAGGGTCAGATTGTAGTCGATATCGCCGTTGATCCCCTCGAAAACACAAACGCGACAGCCAACCTCAATTCAGGCGCTGTCTGTGTTTTGGCAGCGGCACCCAGCGGTGGTCTGATCCAGGCAAGTGATACCTATATGGATAAACTCTGTGTTGGCAGGGATGCTGCCGACTATGTTGATATTCGGTTGGAGCCTGAGGATAACGTCCATCGGTTGGCAAGAGCGCTGAAACGGCGAGATACCCGTGAACTCACCATCACTGTATTGGACCGCGAACGAAATGCCGAATTAGTCTCAAAGCTGCGCTCAACGGGAGCCCGCGTGCGTCTGATTCCGGATGGTGACCTGATGCCCTGTATTTTTAGTTGTTTTCGGGGGGTTGGCGTGCATGCAGTCATGGGAATCGGCGCTGCCCCCGAAGGCGTGATCTCAGCAGCCGCCGTAAAACTGCTTGGTGGAAAAATGCAGGCTATCTGGAAACCCAGGGATGACGCAGACAGAGAAAGAATGATCGCGATGGGCGTGCGAGTTGACGATGTCTACACGCAGGACGATCTGGCGCCAGCAGATGATCTGATTTTTTGCGCTACCGCGGTAACACCAGTTATGACCACTTCAAAAGCTGTCCTGGAAGGGGTTAGCTTTTTCCCCGGCGGGGCAAAGACCAACAGTCTGGTTATCACTCGGGGGTTTATGAACTTTGTCCCTACAACTCATATTTTGGACCGTGAAGTGTTCGAAGCAGAAAAGAGTGAGTTTCGGTTGTATTAAGAGGTACAGGAAACGGTTTGATTGAATGATCGAACCGTTATTTTACTATTGGTGACACTCTGGCTGCCTCACTGAAATTGAGCGCAAACCGACTAACTGATCATTGGGTCAGTGTTGCCTTAGTTGTAGCAAACGCGACGAAACTCGGGTACATTTACAAAATAATCGCAATAATTAGTTTTTCCTTTGTTCGTATTGTTTCGAAAATTATCAAAAATCCTCGATGGATTAATATCCGTTAGCTGAATAAATAAAACCTGATTGAACAAAAGGAGGTTCAATATGAAACCAAGAATACAGAAGGTGAGCTGGGCTGCGATCCTGGTGGTGATAGGATTGCTTAGTCTGACCGTTATGACAGCGGCAGAAGGGTTGGATTGGTCCTGGTCATCTGATCCTGGTACAACAGAAACCAGGTCCGATCAGGCTGGTGATGACCTGTCAGCACTCCAGCCAGATGAGAACGGCGGCAACGATCCTGTTTTCGATGTCAGCCCGACAGATGCACCTGCAGCCGGCAGCGATCAGACAATATTCGTAGGCTGGGATGCAATGGTGCCGGAAGAAGATCCCGATCAACCAGGTCAAGATATTGAACCAAACGCGGCTGTTCCTCAATACTTCCGTGTTGCTGGTTCTACGTTACGTCCCCGCAACAGCAGTTATGAGTATGCATCAGACCCTTCAGGTGGATGTCTTTATCTGACTTCGGGCGACCCGGATAAAGCGCTTTTTAATATCCCTATGTCTCTCCCCGATGGCGCAATCATTAAATACTTCCGCGTCTACTACTACGATAAATCTGCATCTGTCGATGGATCTGTATGGATTACCAGGTACGATAACACTGGTAACAGTGGGGATGTCTTGATTCTTCAAACCTCAGGCGATGCGGGTTATGGCGCTGCCATGTCCACTCTGATTGACCATGTAGTCGACACTGTCAATTATTCCTACGTGCTAAATTGGCGTCCGCGTGTAATTGGAGAAAACATGCGCGTGTGCGGTTTGCGCGTCAATTACATCGTGCCTTAATCAAAGGTTTGATACCTGGAGGTAAACGATGAAAATAACAAATTTATTTACCAGCCATTTGTTAAAAATCCTGGCTGCAAGCATAGTACTGAGCTCACTCCTGGTTTTCAGTTCCATCCCACAGGCGAAAGCGGATACTCACCTTGAGCAAACCGGACCCCAGGCAACCGAAAGTTATGTTTGGATTGGCTCACACGACAATTATGGTCTTCCTGACGATATTGTCGCTCTGCCTTTTGGAAAACAGATTGGGTATGGCTCAGAAGTGAGCAGCCACATCAACGAAGTAGTCGATTCACAGTCCAATAGCTATGTCCTCAACTGGCGTCCCCAGGTTTCGGGTGATTCCTTGCAGTTATGTGGGTTGCGCGTTGCATACAGCCTGGCTTTAGGGGACGGGGAGTTTGAGGATACCATCCGATATATTCATGTACATGGTTCAGGAATGACCTCAAGGAATAGCAATGTAGATTGGGCTTCGGACGAATCGAGTGGGTGTATTTACTTATCTTCCGGAAACCCGCTTGAGATATTTAACATCCATCTCGATATCCCTGATCGCAGCCGGATAGATTACCTGCGTGTATATTACTACCAACCCGGAGACAACGTAAACTATCTGCCTCTGACCATCAAGCCGTAGCAGACTTTCGCATTGAAAAGGGAGCCCTGATTAAGTCGGGCTCTCTTTTTCGTATTCGGGGTTACCCAATTCATGCGGTAATTTTAATAAAGTAGTAACAACGGTAGGGTAAGTCCAGGAAACAGGGAGCAGGGAGCAGAAACTGGGTTTTGTCATTCTGAACGAAGTGAAGAATCTGAACCTTTGCCAATAAGAAGCTTATCGACTTCGTTGATACAGACGTCTCCCCCTACGGCTGTTCGTGGCGCGGCATGGCAACCGCCCCCTACAACAACATCGCTTCGCCGGAACTACAAAAAGGTGGCTTCGCCGGAACGGGACAAGCCGCGTTCCCTACGAATAATGGGTTCGCCGGAACGGGACAAGCCGCGTTCCCTACGAAAAGCTGGCTCCGCTGGTACAAACGTCTCTCACAATCAACACAATGGTAATTTTTCACATTAGAATTTGCTGCTTTCCTTCTAAACGATTTTTCTCCGCTTGCTTATCAGGTATAATTTTTTAGTTAAGCAGATCAATTATTGGAGTGTTATCATGTACCTAACCGGCAACCAGGTTCGTCAATCTTTTCTCGATTTTTTCGCACAACGCGGGCACACCATCGTGCCGAGCGCATCCCTCGTTCCCGGTGGAGACAGCACCCTGCTCTTCACGAATGCTGGCATGGTGCAGTTTAAAGATGTCTTTTTAGGCACCGAAACGCGACCGTATAGCCGCGCTGTCGATAGCCAGAAATGCCTGCGCGTATCCGGTAAACACAACGATCTCGATACAGTCGGACGCGATAATACCCACCACACGTTTTTTGAGATGCTGGGAAACTGGTCTTTTGGTGATTATTATAAGAAAGAAGCCCTCAGCTGGAGCTGGGAGCTGCTCACCAGGGTGTGGGGATTGGACCCAAACCGACTATACGCCTCCACCTTCGTGGACGACCAGGGCGACCTGCCTGCCGACGAAGAAGCCCGTGATGTCTGGCTGGCGCAGCCCGGTTTCGACCCGACTCACCTGGTGCATGGAGGTCGTAAGGACAATTTCTGGGAGATGGCAGAGACCGGTCCCTGCGGTCCTTGCAGTGAAATTCATTACGATTTCGGCGCTGATGCCTGTGACATGCAGGATGTACCTGGGCATGTTTGTGAAGTTAATGGCGATTGTTCCCGAATCGTTGAGATCTGGAACAACGTTTTCATCCAATACAACCGCACGTCACCTACCGAATTTCAACCACTGCCAAAGCGGCATGTTGATACCGGTATGGGTTTTGAGCGAATTGTTTCCATCATCCAGGGTGTCGCTGGTAATTATGAGACCGATTTACTGAAACCCCTCCTGGATGAAACACAACGGCTTTCAGGGCAAAGCGACGCGGAGCGGCAGGCAAACCTGACCGCTTACCGTGTGATTGCCGATCATGTGCGGGCAGCCGCCTTTTTGATTGCCGATGGGGTCATCCCAGGCAATATCAGCAGAAATTATGTCTGCCGGATGATCATAAGGCGCGCGGCACGGTTCGCGCGAACGATTAAGCTCGACAATCCCTTCATGGCAAGTATCGCTGCGATCGTAATTGAAAATTATCACCAGGCATACCCTGAATTGCTTGAAAACCGGGAGCTGATAGCAGATACCCTGACCAGCGAAGAAAAACGATTCGCCGAGACGCTCGACAGCGGCTTTGCCCAATTGCAGGAGTATATTGAAGAGCTCAAAACTGCTGGATTGACGACGCTGGATGGCAAGCGGGCTTTTGAACTGTATGCCACACTGGGTTTCCCGGTGGAGATCACGCGTGATATCCTGACCGAATCCGGTTTGAGCGTTGATGAAGACGGGTTTTATAAAGCCATGGAAGCTCACCGCCTGGCATCGGGCAGAGGTTCAGCTTTTGCGGGGATGGAGGGTACTAAAACCGAGTTTTATGCCGACCTGTTGGCAGACTTACAAACCCAGGGCAAACTGCCTGGTGGGGGCGTCATTTACGACCCGTATACCTCTTTCACTACACCAACAAGGTTGGTTGGCATCCTGCGCGGCGGAGAGCTGGTCAAATTTGCCGAAGCTGGCGATGAAGTTGAACTGATCGTCACTCGCAGCCCGCTATATCTTGAAGGCGGTGGTCAGATTGGCGATATTGGCACCGTGACTTCAGGCGGGAAACCGGTTTGGGATGTAGAAATCGGACACACGTTTAAGCCGGTTGACGGTTTGATCGTGCTTGCGGGAAAGGTCACGCAAGGAACCCCGAAAACTGACGATACCGCCCTGGTGAAAGTTGACTATTCATCACGGATGTCAACTATGCGCAATCATACCGGCACACACCTGCTGCATGCTGCCCTTCGCCAGGTTTTGGGTGAAAAGGTGCATCAATCCGGCTCTGTGGTAGACCCGGAGCGGATGCGTTTCGACTTCAACTACCCGCACGCGGTTTCGAAAGCCGACTTGCTCAAGATTGAAGCACGCGTGAACGAACTGATCGCGGCTGAATATCCGGTTCGTAAAGAAATCAAAACGCTCGACCAGGCAAAAGCTGAAGGCGTAACAGCGCTATTTGGTGAGAAATATGGTTCAACGGTAAGGACGATTGAAATTGCTGATGAACGTGGTCGCGTTTCCTACGAACTTTGTGGTGGAACGCATGTGGACAACACGGCAGAGATCGGTGCTTTCTACATCATTTCCGAATCGTCGGTTGCAGCAGGTATGCGCCGGATCGAAGCGGTTACAGGGCTGGGAGCTTACCACTTTGCCCGTGAGCAAATAAACCACCTCACCCAGATAGCCTCTCACCTGCAAAGCAGCCCCGCAGATACGCTTGCCAAAATTGAAGCCTTGGAAACTGAGCTCAAGCTAACCCGACGCGAACTGGAACAGGCGCGCGCTGAGGCTGCGAACCAGGCTTTCAGGCAAAAGCTTGAGGAGGTTGGCGAAGTTGCCGGAGTGCCAGTGCTGAGCGCGCTGATTCCCAACGCGGATATTGAGGCGCTGCGCTCGCTTGCAGACCAGTTTCGCCAGGCGTACCCCAGCGGTGTCGTGGTGCTGGGCACCGTGATCAACGAAAAGCCCAGCATGATTGCTGCTGTTACACCCGACCTGATTAAGCGGGGGTTGAAAGCCGGTGACCTGATCAAGAAGGTTGCCCAGGTGGTCGGAGGTGGAGGCGGCGGACGCCCGGATATGGCGCAGGCAGGAGGGAAAGACCCATCCAGGCTGCCCGAAGCGCTGGCACAAGTGGCTGTTTACATAGAAGATAACTTGAAATAAACGCGATGGCAGAAACGATTACGCCTTTAAGACAGCAATACCTGGAAATCAAGAAGGATTATCCGGACGCAATTGTTTTCTTTCGGTTGGGCGATTTTTATGAAACCTTCGATGATGACGCCCGTAAAACTGCTGAAGCGCTGGACATCGTCCTGACCTCACGCCCAGTCGCCAAAGGTGTGAGAGTGCCCATGGCGGGGATCCCTTTTCATGCGGTAGATAACTATCTTGGCAGGTTGATAGAGAAGGGTTACCATGTCGCCATCTGTGAGCAGGTCGGCGAACAGCCTGATAAAGGCTTGTTCCCCCGCGAGGTGATCAGGGTGGTTACCCCGGGTACGCTGGTCGAGCCAAACCTGCTCCCCAGCGGACGCAATAATTATCTCGCCTGTTTCACCTTCCAGGAGGGCAAGGCAGGTCTGTGTTACGTAGATATCAGCACAGGCGAACTGGCAGCCACCGAGCTGGCTGATGGTAATGTCGAAGTGCAATTGCGTGCTGAGCTTCAGCGCCTTCGACCCGCGGAAGTGCTCTTGTCTGACCTGGCTGACGACAAGTTGGCGCAGGAATTCAACCTGACACGGATTCCCAATTGGTATTTTGAACCCGGGCGTGCTGCGGCGATGATTCGCACACAATTTAATGTGAGCAATATCGAAGGGATGGGTCTAAAACCCTATCCGCTGGCGGTTCGAGCCACTGGCGCCCTGCTCAAATTTTTACAGGAAACACAAAAGAGCCTGCTGAATATCGATTTACGCTTCAGCACGTACAGCCTCTCCGATTTCATGGTGCTGGATGCTGAAACCCGGCGCAACCTCGAATTGACCGAAACCCTGCGGGAGAATAAGACCGAAGGTTCGCTGCTCGGGGTTTTGGACCGCACGCGAACCTCCATGGGCAAACGCCTGCTGCGAACCTGGGTGAATAAGCCCTTACTGGATGTTGAACGGATTAACCAACGGCTTGACGCGGTTAGCTATTTTTTTGATCGGGGGGTTGAACGCAAAGAAGCCAGCGAGCTTCTGAAACAGCTGCACGACCTTGAGAGGCTGGTCAACCGGGTGGTGTCCGGGGCTGCAAGACCCAATGACCTGGTAGCGCTGCGTGAAGATCTGGCTGCGATTCCGCAAATCCTGCCGCTGTTGAACCAGGACCACCCGGCTCTGCAATCGCTGCTGGAGGGATGGCACAGTTTCGAAAACGAGCTTGACCTGCTTGACAGGTCGATAGCTGATGATCCACCGGCGACATTGAACAATATTGGTCTGATCCGGGATGGTTTTTCGGAGGAGCTTGACCGGGTGGTGTCGTCTTCGAGGCATGCCCGCGAGTGGATTAACGGGCTGGAATCGAGCGAAAGACAGCGCACCGGTTTGAAGACTCTCAAGGTTGGTTTTAACAAAGTTTTCGGCTATTACCTCGAAATTTCCCGCGGACTATCTGACAAAGCCCCCGAAAATTACATCCGAAAGCAAACCCTGGTCAACAGCGAACGCTTTATCACCCCCGAATTGAAGGAATATGAATCGCTGGTGTTGAATGCCGAAACGCAGATTCATGAAATCGAAGTAAAGGTGTTCAAACAAGTGTGCTCACAATTGAGCAAATCCAGCACAAGGCTGTTGGAAACCTCGGAAAAAATCGCTCAGCTGGATTGCATCCTGGCGCTGGCAGACGTTGCCGCGCTGAATAATTATGTGCGACCGGTATTGCGGGCAGAAAAAGGAATCAAAATCCTCGAGGGGCGTCACCCGGTTGTGGAGCACCAGACCAGCCAGACGCGCTACATTGCCAACGACACAGTTTTTGAGGAAGGTGAAATCATCCGCCTGATCACTGGTCCGAACATGAGCGGAAAATCGACCTTTTTGCGCCAGGTGGTGCTAATTGTGCTGATGGCACAAATTGGCAGTTTTGTTCCTGCGGATAAGGCTGAGATTGGCATTGTGGACCGTGTATTCACGCGCATCGGTGCGCAGGATGCCATCCACCAGGGACAGTCGACTTTTATGGTCGAGATGCTGGAGACAGCCAACATTCTGAACAATGCCACCCCGCGAAGTTTGCTGATTTTGGATGAAATCGGACGAGGCACCAGTACGTATGACGGGCTTTCGATCGCCTGGGCGATTATTGAATATTTGCACAGCCACCCCAGGCTGAAGCCGTTTACGCTTTTCGCCACGCATTTTCATGAGCTGACCGAACTCGCAGAACTGTATCCGGGCGTGCGTAACTATAACGTAGCCGTTACTGAGGCTGATGGGCAGGTGGTTTTTCTGCACAAGATCGTGCCAGGAGCGGCAGACCGGTCTTATGGGATCCATGTCGCCCAGATGGCGGGACTGCCGGCGCCGGTGATTGCCCGGGCGAATGAGATTCTGAAGCAGCTGGAAGCCAGCTCGGGTACCACGATGCCAGCTGCCGAAAAGGAAACAGACCAATTGCGCCTGTTCCCGGAAAACAACCCCTTGATGGAGGCGTTTAAGAAGCTCGACCTTGAATCACTCACCCCTATTCAGGCGTTAAACAAGCTCTATCAGTGGAAAAAGGCGTTTTTTGAGGATGAATAGCTGAAAGCTGATAGGGAAAAAGCACGCTGCCTCGTTCCTCAGGATGACAAGCGGGCTGTTCTTCGGACAAAAGGAGTGGCATTCTGACAATGGTGACATTCTGATAAACGGATTGTCATTCTGAGCCTCTTTTGCGAAGAATCCTGGCATTTTGACTGTCATTCTGAGCCACTTTTGCGAAGAATCTTTGCATTTGACTGTCATTCTGAGCCTCTATTGCGAAGAATCTTTACTTTGGAATGGAAAAGTCGTTGTGATTGAAATGTTAAGATCCTTACGAAGTACACTGTGTGTCACTTCGTTCAGGATGACAGGAAACAGGGAGCGGGGAGCAGGTGGCCGGGAGCGGGC
>DHRN01000033.1:13455-14970 GCA_002411175.1 Anaerolineaceae bacterium UBA5311
AGCCTCTTTTGCGAAGAATCTTTGCATTTGACTGTCATTCTGAGCCTCTTTTGCGAAGAATCTTTACTTTGGAATGTAAAAGTTGTTGTGATTGAAATGTTAAGATCCTTCACTTCGTTCAGGATGACAGGAAACAGGGAGCGCGGAGCAGGTGGCCGGGAGCGGGCTGCGGGGAGCGCGACAACGACCCCCTCTTTAGAGGGGGAATTAAAGGGGGTGAGGGGATTTGTTCGACAAACTGACTGTCATTCTGAGCCTCTTTTGCGAAGAATCTTAACTTAACAAGGTTAAAGTCGTTGTGATTGAAATGTTAAGATCCTTACAAAGTACACTGTGTGTCACTTCGCTCAGGATGACAAACGGTTTCGTTCAATCGGGGGTTAAGGCTCCTTCACTTCGCTCGTAATGACGGTTCAAATACAGATTGCCGCCCCGCGCGTGCCCTGCCTCAAACTATTCGTCTTCCAACCAATCAGGCTGACCGTTGAGAAAGGCTTTTCCAGGCATGGGTTTTTTGCCCTCAGGCTGGACAGTATCCAACACGAGCAAGCCGTCGCTGGTGCAGACGGCAGGTAAACCATTCATCACGAAACGTCCGCTGGGATCGCATTCAAAAGTCGGATGGACATGCGCCTGGAGGATCTTCAGTCGCTTTCCACCCCATTGATAAACCGCACCAGGCCAGGGTTGGTAGGCATGAATCTGGTTAAGTAGCGTTTGGGCAGGCAGCCTGAAATCGAGCAGGCTGTCTTGCTTGGTTAGTTTAGGAGCGAAACTCTTTTTAGAATCGTCCTGCGGGATGGCGGCGAGTGTACCACGCAAATAAGCAGGCAAAATTTCAATCAGGGTTCTCGCCCCAAGGTGGGCAAGTTGATCCGAAAGTTCCATGGCAGTCGTGCCAGAGCGGATCGGGACCTCTCGTTGTGCCAGGATGGCGCCGGTGTCCATACCCTCGTCCATGAGCATGATGGTGACGCCCGTGCGTTCATCTCCATTTGCTATCGCAGCCTGGATCGGAGACGCCCCTCGCCAGGCTGGCAGCAGCGAGGCATGGATATTCAGACAGCCAAATTTTGGCATCTCCAAAATTGACCTGGGGAGAATTTGTCCGTAGGCAGCCACAATGATGAGATCCGGGGCATACGCCGCCAGCTCGGTGACAGCTGAAAGTTTTCGCAGGGATGCAGGCTGAAGGATGGGAATTTTCAGCCCGACTGCCAGTTGTTTGACGGCGCTCGGTTGGGGATGACGCCCTCTGCCGGCGGGGCGGTCTGGCTGGGTAACCACTGCGACAACGTTATAAGCATTGTTGAGGGCTTCCAAGGCTGGCAGCGCAAACTCAGGAGAGCCCATAAAAACCACTCTGTGCGACATGATAAAATTTTATCATATGATTACAAGTTGTCCTATAAGTTTTTACAAAACCAGCAATTCTCAATATGGAAAAATCTGTTTATTTTTATGGTGTAGGGGACGGCTGCCACGCCGTCCCGAGAACAGCCTTAGGGCGTGACG
>DHRN01000051.1 GCA_002411175.1 Anaerolineaceae bacterium UBA5311
AGCGCAGCGAGCTGCCAACCCACTAATAACTTGCCAAATGAAAAATGCTCAGTTATAATGCATGTTCCTTGGGCGGTTAGCTCAGTTGGTTAGAGCGTTGCGTTGACATCGCAAAGGTCGTAGGTTCGAGTCCTATACCACCCACTAAAAACATCCTTTGCAGGATGTTTTTTTATTCTGTTGCACACCCGCCACTCCCAGAAGACCAACAGACTCTTTTAATTTTTTATCTCCATCCGTCAGCTTGCTCTCGGCCTACAGGCGGAATCCTTCAGGCAGATTGAGCATCCGCAATTTAGCAATATTTGTAGATTCTTCCAGGGCTTGCGACTAAAAATGCGGATGCCGCACAATGTTGTTAGCTGATAACTCGGTGCCAATTTTTCACCCCACATTATCCAAGACCACAGAGTAGAGAAATGAAGAGTGGTAAGGAAAGCGATGCATGAATACAATGGGACATTATGCAAGATCATCAACTCACTAAAGCAGGAACCCGAACACAAAAAGATTACGCTGTTTTCTACTGATATAATATGGTTAGTAAGGTTGCCGAGAAGAGTAGAGAGGAAATGGAACGAAAATCTGTAAAAGTCCCGATTGATAACTTAATCTATGATGATCTGAAGGAGTTAACAAAGATAACAGGTCAATCCATCAGAGAATATCTTGAGTACGCCTTACAGTATCATTTTGAGATTATTTATCAGGAACCAGAAATCCCTGGTGCAAAATTTGATTTTATTGATCTTTTTGCAGGCATTGGGGGAATGAGGCTTGCTTTTGAAGCTGCAGGTGGTCAATGCGTTTTTTCTTCAGAATGGGATTCTTTCGCTCAAAAAACATATTATGAGAATTTTAGTGTTATCCCCCATGGAGATATCAGAAAAATAGATGAGAAAGATATTCCGGATCATGATGTCCTTGTAGCAGGATTTCCCTGCCAGCCTTTCTCTATTGCGGGAGTCTCAAAGAAAAACAGCCTGGGAAAAGATCACGGTTTTTTAGACAAAACTCAGGGAACGTTGTTTTTTGATATCGTTCGGATTTTGGACGAAAAGCGACCCAAGGCTTTCATGTTGGAAAATGTGAAAAACTTACGAAACCATGATAAAGGACGAACATGGGAAGTTATCAGTGAAACTCTTATGGAGCTTAACTATCAGATATTTTTCGAAATTATTGACGGTCAGGATTGGGCACCGCAGCACCGGGAACGGATAATAATCGTAGGCTTCAACAACGATAACTTCAGTAATCCGGTTGACTTTACTTTTCAGGATTTACCAAAACCAACTAAAAAACCAGTCGCCGGAGATATCTTAGAGAAGCATGTTGATGAGAAATACACTTTGTCTGACAATTTATGGACCTACTTACAAGAATACGCTCTCAAGCACAAAATGAAAGGGAATGGATTTGGCTACGGGGTTCTCGACCCCAAGGGTTCAACCCGGACTTTAAGTGCAAGGTACCATAAGGATGGTTCTGAAATATTAATCTGGCAAAAAGGTAAAAATCCAAGGCGATTAACACCAAGAGAGTGCGCAAGGTTACAAGGATTCCCGGAAACATTCAAGATTCCTGTATCTGATACCCAGGCTTACAGACAATTTGGTAATGCTGTTGTGGTTCCGATGATTACAGAGATTGCCAAAAGGATTTCCGAACAGTTAACTAAGTAAGAATCAATGGAGGCTTTATGAATGACGGTTCAGCCTGGATAGCAGCAGTCGAAGCAGTAGAAGCATCCCAATCATCTTTTTTTAAATTCATCACAGCGAATGACTCCGGTGAAACCGGAGGTCATCAGGCAGGTTTTCATATTTCCAAATCCGCTGCGCCTGTGTTGTTCAAGCGTGAATTCTTTAAGGGGGAGTTTCACGAAGAAGATATCCAGATTACATGGCAGGATGGATTCATTACCGATAGTTCGATAAAGTATTATGGACGGAAGACCAGGGATGAATATCGTTTAACAAGATTTGGCAGGGAGTTCAATTATCGTGAGCGTATAGCGACTGGAGATGTGCTGGTTATTTCAAGGGTTGAATACGGAGTTTTTAAAGCCTTTGTGTTAAAATCGGAAGAAGAGATCGAAAACTTTCTTGACACCTTTGGATTAAGCCCTGTAGACTCAGGCTCAATCATAGAGATTGCCCGGACACATGTAGAACCTAATGAAGAAGATGAATTCGCAGAATTTTTCAAGACCTTAGGCGGTGAGTTCCCTCCAACAGAATTGATGTCAGCGAAATCCCGGGATATCGAGCTAAAAGTAAACGACAAAGAATATGAAATTCTGTCTAACCCAGACAAAAAAATTTTGGATTGGACGGCTTCAGAGTATCGCCTATTCAGGTTCATTGAGAAATCCTTACACATTGATCAGGTAAAATCCGGGTTCTCTACACTTGAAGAATTTGTTACGCTGGCGAATACGATTCTGAATAGAAGAAAAAGCAGAGCTGGAAAGTCCCTTGAACACCATCTCAGTTTTATCTTCTCAAAAAACGGCCTCCCATTTTCTGAACAAATGGTTACCGAGGAAAATTACAGGCCGGATTTTTTGTTTCCTTCAATTGATGCATATCATGACACATCGTATCCAAGGAAAGACATAATTGTATTGGCTGCAAAAACAACCTGTAAAGATCGTTGGAGACAGATATTAAACGAGGCTGAAAACCTGGAAAAACATCACCTCTTCACTTTGCAACAAGGAATCACTAACAACCAACTGGATCAAATGTTCAATGCTAATGTGCAACTGGTAGTACCTAAACAACACCTGTTCACATTCTCAGAGAAATATCGGGGTAAGATTCTTACGTTAACTGAATTTATTGGAACGGTTAAAAACGTATATTTGAAGTAATTTATGGCAGACATTAAAACACCTGAAGCCAGAAGTTATAATATGTCAAAAATTCGGGGAAGAGATACAAAGCCCGAGCTGGTTGTCAGGAAATTCTTATTTAAGAACGGTTTTCGCTATCGAATCCATAACGACAAACTTCCAGGAAAGCCGGACATCGTGTTGCCTAAATATAAAACCGTAATCTTTGTCAATGGCTGTTTCTGGCATGGACATGCAGGATGCAAATATTTCAAAATACCGGCAACGAACAGTGAGTTCTGGATTAATAAAATCAACCGAACCAGCAAAATGGACCAAAAAAATATCGAAAGCCTGGAAGCCATGGGGTACAAAGTTGTTACGATCTGGGAATGTGAGTTAAGAAACAGCGTGACTCGTGAGGAATCATTATCTTCTTTGCTGGAAAACCTGACTATTTGCTAATGTATGATTATTCAATATTGTCCCTGATAAATAGAAATGTAAGAATTGATAGCCCAAAAAAAAATCATTAAGAAAGCTGTGGGGGATTACAATGAGAGTTCGATCTGTGAAGATTAAGAATTACCGGGGATATCAGCACGATATTTCTGTGCTATTGAAAGGCCTTACTGTTCTGGTTGGAAAGTACGATGTCGGCAAATCATCAATCCTTGAGGCACAGGAATTTAAGCTCTTCTGCTTCTTTTGTTAGTTGGTTAATACGATCTTTGAGTGAACCTTGTGAACTGTCATTGGTGATAAAGATAGAATCCATAATCTCCCTTTTCTATAAATGAACGATTATGGTATTGTACTCTATTGAACCCTGGTCGGCAGTGTCTCATTTTTTTGAAGTAACTAATTATTCTTTTTTGATTAATCACCATCCAACTTGTCTTATAAAAACAAAAACACCCCGTCGATGCGGGGTGTCTGTTCTCCTGAAGAGCGATTAATCTTTCTTCAATACAGGCAATCCGGATGCCAGTTCGACAACGTGTTTCCCGGCGGGAACCTTTTCCACTTCTTCCCCTTTGCGAATATCGGTTGAGAAATAATACAATTCGGTTTCTTTACCTGATGCTCGTTTCACTCTCTTTACGTGAAGAAAATAGTCTTTCCCTTTTGAATTTTTGAAGCTAAAAGCCATGTTAAACCTCCTTAGAATTACGCATGCTATCTTAATAGCTGACGAGAAAAGTTTACATCCCGACGAGGGGAATGTCAATTGTGTGTAGAAGCAACAGAAAGCTTAGCGAACCACGCGCCAGGCTAACTCCCAAGCCATTTGCCAGCGGTTTCCGGCAGGTTTAGCAAACTTCCCTGGATCGTATAGCAGCGAGGTAACGATTCTATAAACAAACGTCCATATTGTTTGCTCAGGATGCGTTTATCAAGCACGACCACAACCCCCCGGTCTGTCTGCGTGCGAATCAGGCGTCCAAAACCCTGCCTGAAGCGCAAGATCGCTTCGGGGAGCATGTATTGATTGAAGGGATCATCAAAACTCTCTGAGCGCGCTGCCACGATTGGGTCGCTGGGCACATCAAACGGCAGTTTGGCGATTACCAAAACCTGCAGCGCGTCCCCCGGCACATCCACGCCTTCCCAAAAAGATCGCGTGCCCAGCAATACCGCCCTTGGGCTTTCTTTGAAGGTCTCCAGCAAAGCCGACGCCGAAGCACCTTCGCCCTGTTCAAAAACCTGGATATCCAGTTTCGAGAGCGCAGCCTGCACGTTTTGCGAGGTGCGCTGCAGCTGGGCATAGGATGTGAACAAGACCAGCATTCGCCCCCCAGTGACCCTCGCCAGCCTGATGATGGTATCTTCCACAGTTTTTTGGTGACCATAATTGTCGTTTGGTTCGGGGATGTCCTTCGGCAGGAAGAGCATGGCTGAATTCTCGTAATCGAAAGGCGAGCCAACCATAAGCTCGTTCGCATCCTCGCCGTTCAGCCTCAATTTCAGATAATCAAACTCTCCGTGCGTGGTCAGCGTTGCCGAGGTCAGAATGACACAAGATTTTTCATGCCAGAGGTATTTCTCCATCAGGCTACCGATGTGCAGCGGGGCAATTTGCAGGGTCAGCCGCAGCTGCAGGGGGTCCATTTCAACCCAGTAGATCTGATCGTCATGCGGAGACATCGTCAAACCCTCGAGCTGGACGCCAATCTCGTTCAAAGCCTGGGTGGTGCGCGCCATAGTGCCCAAAACGTCCTCCGCATCCTCCGGCGCGATACCTTCGACCCCCTGGATAGAGGTTCGCACGGCTCGCAGAAGCTTCAGCAACTCATCGAGGTCCTTTTTCGCATTCTCCCAGGCAATCTCCACATCCAGCCAGGCTGGAATCATGCGTGTCGATTCCAAAATGCGTGTTTTTTGTGGATAGGTGCCAAGCGGTTTACCCTGGCGCAGCTCCTCCAATAAAAAATCAAGAGCCTTGAAATAGCCGGTCATGCCTGTATCAAAGCGGAAGGCGCGATCGGTGGCTGCCTTGACCGCCTGTAGCAGGGCTGCCAGCTCGGCAGGCATCAGCGCCGGACCGGCAATGCCAACCAGCCTGCCCAATATGCCCTGTTCAGAACTGCCCAACTCGCGCACAAGCCGGGTGATATCAAGGGCGCGCAACGTGTAACTCATGGCGTCGGTCGTAGCCGCTTCGAGGTGGTGGGCTTCGTCCACTACCAGGTAATTATATTCGGGTAAAACCTGGTTTTCAACAGCAGCATCTGCCAGCAGCAGCGCGTGATTGACAACCAGGATGTGCGCGCTCTCGGCAGCCATGCGCGCCTTGTAGAAGGGGCAGACGCCGCCCATTCGACGCACACAGTTTTCAAGCGAACAGGCGTCATCCTCTGCCGAAAGTCGGGACCACACCATCCGTTCAACTGCCCCATTGAGGTTTATTTCTCTCCGGTCACCGCTGTTACTGCCCTGAAGCCAGACCAGAATCTTTCCCAGCACGCGCAATTCGTCCACATTTTCAGGTCCACGCCTGCGCATCAGCCTCAGACGGCGGGGGCAGAGGTAGTTATTGCGACCCTTCAATACGGCAGCTCTCAGGTCGATGTTGAGCGCCTCGATCAGGTCCGGGACATCTTTGTTAATCAACTGATCCTGCAAAGCGATCGTGTTGGTCGAGATAACCACGCGCTCGTTGTTTTGCATCGCCCAGCAGGCAGCCGGAATCAGATAAGCCAGCGACTTACCCGTACCGGTGCCGGCTTCGACCATCAAATGATCTCCTCGGTTGAGCGCCTGGCAGACAGAACGGAGCATCTCAACCTGCTGAGCGCGGTGCTCGAAACCCTGATTATGTTTCGCGAAAACTCCGCCCGGTTCGAGCAGGGCAGCCAGTTCTTCACAATCAATCGCCTCTAAATGTTCGTTTGGCTGCAAGGGCTTGGTTTTTGCGGCTCGCTCCAGGTTAATGAAGAGGTTATCCTGATCATTTCCAGCGACGCGCGGCTGGATCCCCCTCGCGCTCATGGCAGCTAACGCCCATCGGAAGGGCAGCTCGCCCTGCCAACCAATCCCCTTTGACAAGCGCAGAATCTCTGCCACCAGTTCGACTGGCAGCTCTTCGATCAACTTCTGCAGCTGTTGATAAACCTGCATGGTCGCGCGGGCGTCATCAAGCGCGCGGTGTGCGTTGGTCAGGATAACACCAAGCTGGCGAGCCAAAGCGCCCAGCCCATATCGGGGAGCGGAAGGCATGATCACGGCGGCGATTTCGTAGGTATCGATGGTTTCGTTGAATCGAAAAGCGCGATATTTCTCAAAAAACCCCAGGTCAAATTTGATGTTTTGTCCAAGAATGATCGTGTCGCCAATGAAATCCTGTATTTCCGGGAGCGCATCGCCGATGAATGGCGCGTTCATGACCATGGCGTTCGAGATGCCGGTCAGGTTGGTGATGAACTGGTTGATCGGTTTGCGCGGATTGATCAGCTTGGAAAACTCGGAGATTACGCGGTTGCCGTTGAACTTCACCGCACCAATTTCAATGATAGAGTCATTTTTCGGATCCAGTCCGGTTGTTTCGATATCGAGGGCAACAATTTCTGACATGTGCCGAATTATACACGCTCACAAGGATAATGCCCGCCCATCCCGTTTTGGCAGGCAATTTTCAATATGAATGTGTTTAGATTTAAAGGGGGAGCCGGGAGCAGGGAGCAGGGAATAGGAACTGGGGTTGGT
>DHRN01000004.1:0-4003 GCA_002411175.1 Anaerolineaceae bacterium UBA5311
GGGGTTAAGTATTCGTTTGTGTGTGAAAAGATGGCTTCGCGGGAAGGGAAAAAGCCGCGTTCCCTACGAAAAGATGGCTTCGCCGGAACGGGACAAGCCGCGTTCCCTACAAGATATTTGTGTTTTCGACTATCGGTACGGAAGGGGCTTGCTCCTTCCGTAATATCCAATAATAGATTTTCACAAAAACGCTGTATTGTCAAACTGAACAGAGCGATGCGGAGCATACAGAGTAATATTCTTGTTGGTAAAGGTTCAGATTCTTACGAAGTACACGATGTGTCACTTCGTTCAGAATGACAAAACCCTGTTCCCTGTTCTCGAAAACCCGCTTACTCCATCTCCTGCCGATATGCCAACGCGCGTTGGAGTGTGCCCTGGTCAGCATACTCAATATCCCCGCCCACAGGCAACCCTCGAGCCAGGCGGCTTACCTTGATTCCCAGCGGTGTAATCCGCTGCTGTAAATACAAGGCAGTGGCGTCGCCTTCCATCGAAGGGTTCGTGGCGATGATGACTTCTTTCGTCAAGCCGTTCTTCAGCCGTTCCAGCAATGGAAATATCTTGATCTGATCAGGTCCAATCCCTTCAATTGGCGAAAGCACGCCCATCAAAACGTGATACTTGCCTTGGTAAACGCCCGTCCGTTCGATCGCCAGCACATCCAGCGGCTCTTCCACCACACAAATCGTCTCATCGCTGCGCTCCGACGAAGCACAAATATCGCATATCTCCACACCTTTTACGGTGATGTTGAAACAGCGCTGGCACTGCGACGTCTCGCTTTTCAGGGCTTCCAACGCCTCTGCCAGATCACTGGAGAGCGCTTCGGGTGCTTTAAGCAGGAAAAAAGCCAGCCGGGATGCCGATTTTGGACCAATCCCGGGCAAACGCGAAAAAGCATCTATCAGGTTCTGAACCGGATCAGGAATTGCTCGCATTCCCTCAAAAACCTAATCCCAATCCGCCCAACATGCCGGTGTAAGGAGCCATCTTTTCCTCCGAAAGCTTACGGGAGCTATCCAGCGCGTTGTTGACTGCCGCCATAACCAAATCCTGCAGCATTTCCGCATCGGCATCCTCGAGCAATCCAGGGTCAATTTCCACCGCCCTGCAAACCTGGTTGCCGGTCATTGTTACTGAGACCGCGCCGCCCCCGGCA
Organism: Anaerolineaceae bacterium UBA5311; assembly: GCA_002411175.1. Taxonomy (GTDB): domain Bacteria; phylum Chloroflexota; class Anaerolineae; order Anaerolineales; family Anaerolineaceae; genus Mesolinea. Next base: position 1,163 of record DHRN01000004.1, read on the forward strand.
GTTTCGGTGACAGTTTCATCCGCGAGTTCTGCCTGCGACTGCGCCATCTGCTCTTGCAGCTTGGCAATTTGTGCCATCATGTTCCCCTGCCCTTTGCCTCCTCCGGAGGGTCCTCGGTATCCTTTAGCCATGTTATTCCACCTTTCCATCTTCGAAGATATCCTCTTCGAGCAATTGTCCATTCAAATTGTTGATCGCGAAATCAACCAGGTCGCTGCTTTCGTGATCACTTTTCTCGCCAAGGTTGACTTTTTGATCACCAACCGTGCAAACCAGGTTAATTTCCTGCCCGTAGACTTTGTTGAGCATGAAACTGACCAATTTATTGGCTTTTTCTTCCATGACACGTTCGCGCAGCAATTCACTTTCAAAATTGAGGACGATCGTATCGCCACCAGCTTTAACCAGTTTACCTGAATTCACCACTGCAGCGGTCATGCGGTTGCGCGAACCGACCGCGCGTTTAACCCGTTCCCATTGTGATTTTGCCAGTTCGAGCGTCAGCGGCGTGCCCGGGACGAACGACGGATCCTCATCCGCTGCCGGTTGAGCAGCTCCTTCCATCTTGTTCGCGCTGCCTGTTTGGTTTGGTTCTGATGCCCTCAAATTCTTTTCGAAAACTTGTTTTGGCGCGTGGTTTCTGGTTCGCGGTGCTTCTTCAACCTGGGTTGCTGCCGGCATTGGCTGGTTCATCGACGACGCCAGAGCGAGTTCCAGTCCGAGCCCGGGATGCCAGTTTGCCTTTAGGTCAGTTGAAGCCTCGCTGAAAGCCGTGATTACTGAAACCAGCTGTGCCGTCTCAAACTGGAGCGACTGCTGATTCATTTTTTCACGCATTTCGGGTGTCAGTTCAAGATATTGCCCTGCCTGCATGCGGATCACCAGCAGATCGCGCAGGTAATCGACCACCTGCCGCGAATATTGACGCGGATCAGTACCGCCATCCAGCGCCTTATGAATGATCTCGAGCCCCAGTCCGCTGTTTTCAGTTAGGATCGCATCAACCAGCTCGATCACCGATTGGGACGTGGCGGTTCCCAAAACTTCCTGGGCGATTTCCAAAGTCACCTTTCTCGACATCGACGAGAGTTGATCCACCAGCGAAATAGCGTCCCGCATTGACCCAGTCGCCTGGCGCGCGATCAGGCTGAGTGCGTCTGGCTCGATCTTGATTTTTTCTTTTTTGGTTAGTTCGCCCAGTTTTTCGATGATCACCGGTACCGGGATGCGTCGGAATTCGTGCCGCTGGCAGCGTGATAGCACGGTGGCTGGAATTTTGTGAATTTCGGTCGTACAAAGAATAAAAATCACATGGGAAGGTGGTTCTTCCAGTGTTTTCAGCAGGGCGTTAAAAGCCGAAGTGGAGAGCATATGCACTTCATCGATGATGTAGACTTTGAACTTCCCCTGGGAAGGGGCAAAATTGATCTTATCGCGCAGGTCGCGCACGTCATCCACGCTGGTGTTGGAAGCAGCGTCGATTTCCATCAGGTCCAAAAAACGCCCCTCGTTCACCGCCACACAATTCTCACACTGATTGCAGGGCTGGTTTTCTTTTTTTTCGTCAAGGCAGTTAACTGCCTTGGCAAGCAGGCGTGCACTGGTGGTCTTCCCCGTGCCTTTCGGACCAGCAAACAAGTAAGCATGGGCGACCCGGTCCGTGATTATGGCGTTGCGCAGCGTCTGCACGATGTGGTCTTGCCCGACAACTTCATCCCAGACTGCGGGACGCCAGACTCGATAAAATGCTTGTGACATAGACCTTCCTCAGGGCACCGACCAGCTGGCTTGCTGCTGACCCGTGCCATCAATCAAATGAATTTCATCACCAGGCTGCCAAAGCGCCTGGTCTGAATTCCAGTAAAGTTCGACAACTGTGTTTGTGCCGTGCCTGGAGTATAAACGCACCGCGCCGTTTTTGTTTAAGTTCAATAACGAAAAGACATAACGATTTCCATCGCTGCCGGAGACCGACCAGTTGCTAAGGTCGACACTCGCCTCGCCCTGGTTGCTGATTAATATATATTCCACGTTGAGGTCACCCGCGCCAAAGACACCATCGATAAGTAAGCTGCCGGCGAACTCTCTGTCTGGTCGATCCGTTGGAGTGGGGGTCTCCTCTGGGCGCCCAGCAGAAGAAACCTCCGCAACTGGGGTTATGGTCGGCTGGTTCGACACAGCCGGGTTGCGCTGCTGCCAGAGTGTGAGCACGGCGTACATCGTTGCCGCGGAGACAAGGATGTTCAAGACCAGAAACGGGAAGGTTTTTTTCCAAAACTTCATGATTTTCTGCTGATAATCATAGCATAAAAAGGCACTCCCGGCGCCAACAAACCGCCAAAACCCTCAACAAGAGGGGCAGTCCGAGGGACAGAAATCATTATTAAAATTCGAGATAGTTGATAATGCAACTTTAACAAACCGTTAATAAACCTTTTATTCAAATTTAACTAACGCGTGTTAATATAGTCAAAGTTCGTGCAGATGTTGTTTCTCTCCTTTCAAAGTGCACGAACAGGATCGGAATGTGAAAAAACACTTTTTAGATCGAAACTAAAACAGTCGCAGGTGAGGCGGCTGTTTTAGTTTAACATCATTAAGATTCTTCGCAAAACAGGCTCAGAGCAGAGAGCGGGAAGCAGGAAGCAACAACCCCCTCTTTAGAGGGGGGCAGGGGGGTGAGAGAATTACAAGATGGGTGCAGGAGTCTGGTCACTGCGAGCCGTTTTGCGTATGGCAAAATCCCGAACATTCCAACCCCCTTTTTAGAGGAGGGCAGGGGGGTGAGGGAATTACAAGATGAAGGCAGGAGTCTGGTCACTGCGAGCGAAGCGAAGCAAT
>DHRN01000004.1:4115-4758 GCA_002411175.1 Anaerolineaceae bacterium UBA5311
TTGCTTCTACCCAAGACAAGAGAATAAAAGCAGGCTGCCGCGCCCCCTTCCCGTTAATCATTAGCTCCTGCCATTCCTCCGACGGGGGCTCGCAGTGACGCATCTGTAACCTGTCATTGCGAGCGAAGCGAAGCAATCCGCAGTTTATCTTTTTGCTTGTACCAAAGACAAGAAAGTAAAGGCAGACTGCCGCGCTCCCTTATCGTTAATCAATAGCTCCTGCCATTCCTCCGACAGGGGCTCGCAGTGACGCATCTGTAACCAGTCATTGCGAGCGAAGCGAAGCAATCCGCAGTTTATCTTTTTGCTTCTACCCAAGACAAGAGAATGAAAGCAGGCTGGCGCCCCCCCTTGTTGTGATTCATAATTTCATACCACTCAGGCAACGAGGGCTCGCAGTGACGCATCTGTAACCTGTCATTGCGAGCGAAGCCCGATGTTCCACTTGTGGTGATAAGGATTTTTCAATCCCAGCCTTTGGAAGAAAAACCAGCAATTCTCAATATGAATGTGTTCAGATTTTAAGGGGGAGCTGGGAGCCGGGAGCAGGGAGCAGGGAATGGGAACTCGGTTTTGTCATCCTGAGCCTCTTTTGCGAAGGATCTTATCAATCGGAACGGTAAGACCCTTATGAATTACATTT
>DHRN01000046.1:0-6054 GCA_002411175.1 Anaerolineaceae bacterium UBA5311
CATTTTAGCTGAACTAATGCGAGCCCCTTCCCTACTTAAGGATCCCTTTGGTACAATTTGCTGGTAATGAACTCACTAATCGAAAAACTCAATCCTCAACAACAAAAAGCGGTGGCTGCCCCCGCCGGACCAACCCTCATTTTGGCTGGTCCGGGCTCTGGCAAGACGCGCGTGCTGACCTACCGCATTGCCTATCTGATCAGTGCCATGAATGTGCCCGCCTGGAACATCCTGGCGGTTACTTTCACCAATAAAGCCGCCAAACAGATGGGCGAACGGGTCAGCCAACTGATCGGTCCGCAGTCCGAAGGCATTTGGCTGGGGACCTTCCATGCCATCTGCGGTCGCATTTTACGGCGTGAGGCTGACCTTCTGCCGGTCAATAAAAGCTTCGTCATTTTTGACGCCGACGACCAGGATTCCCTGATGAAGCAGATCATCCGCGAAAACAACCTCGACGAAAAGACCCTCAAACCTTATTCCGTTTTGTCTGCAATTTCCACCGCCAAGAACGATTTGATACAACCCGAAAACTTCCCAATTACCAATTTCCGGGACGAACAAATCAAACGTCTCTACGCGATTTACCAGCAGCGCCTGGTGCAAAATAACGCCATGGATTTCGATGATATGTTAGTGTATACCAACCAACTTTTGGAAAGCTACCCCGTCGTCCGCGACACCTACGGTCACAAATTTGAACATATCCTCGTGGACGAATTCCAGGACACCAACTATGCCCAATATTCGATTCTCAAACAACTCGCCCAGGTGCATGGCAACTTGTACGTAGTTGGCGACGAAGACCAGTCGATCTACCGTTGGCGCGGCGCGGATTACCGCAACCTGCAGCGTTTCCGCTCCGATTTCAAAAACGCGCAAGTGATCTTACTCGAGGAAAACTACCGATCAACCCAGATCATTCTCGATTGCGCCATGGCAGTGATCAACCAAAACCTCAACCGTACCGACAAGAAACTCTTCACCCAGGCAAAAACCGGTGAAAAAATACGCCTGCTGGTTGCCGAAGACGACCGCGAAGAAGCCCAGCTGGTGGTCAACGACATTCGAGAGGGCATTCGCTCAGGTCGCAACCCCAGCGAATTTGCCATTATGTACCGTACCAATGCCCAATCACGCGTTTTGGAGGAGGCCTTCCGGCGCGAGGGCATTAGCTATCGCCTGGTTGGAGCGCAGCGCTTTTATGGGCGCAAAGAAGTACGCGACATGATCGCCTTCTTGCGTCTCGTCTACAACCCAATGGACGAGGTCAGTCTGCGCCGGGTGATCAACCTGCCTCCACGGGGAATTGGCGACAAAACCATCCAGAGCCTGGCAGAGGCAGCCAACCGAAGCGGCATGAGCATGGGCGAAACCCTGCTCGAACTGACCCAACCAGGCAGCCCAACCCTTACCGAGCTGGGAAGGAACGGCGAAAAACTGGCACGCTTCGCCCACATGCTTGCCAACTGGCGAAATACAGCGCGGGACAACAGCCTGAGTGTGCTTTTCGACAGGATCGTTGACGATACAAGCTATCAAACCCACATCATCGATAAAAGCGAGGAAGGGCAGGACCGTTGGGAGAACGTGCTCGAGCTGCGCGCCGTGGTGATGGAATATGAGACCAGCGGTTTACAGGAATTTCTGGAAGCGATGGCGCTGGTGGCAGACCAGGACACCCTGCCGGATGAACTGGACGCGCCCACTATGCTCACCCTCCACGCCGCCAAAGGGCTTGAATTTGAGCGCGCCTATATTGTCGGTTTGGATGAGATGCTGCTGCCCCACAGCCGCTCCCGCGAGGATGAAGAAGACCTGGCGGAAGAACGCCGACTGCTCTATGTCGGCATCACCCGCGCCCGCAAAAAACTAACCCTCACCCGCGCGCTCAGACGCCGCAGTCCTTATGGGACTTATGAAGATACCATCGCTTCCCGCTTTCTAAAGGATCTTCCGGCAAGCTTGCTTCAACAGGATGTTTATGCCCAACCCCGCCGTAATTTTAAAAGCTGGGACAGTGAACCCTCACGGTGGGAGACACCCGCCTGGATGAGGAAATCGCGCGTACCGATGGATACTCCCGGGCAAACAAAATATAAGAGCGGGATGCAGGTTATGCATGCCACCTACGGCAGGGGTGTGGTGAAAACCAGCAAGCAGGAGTATGGCGACGAAACCGTGGAAGTCTATTTTGAGGGGCATGGATTGAAAGCGCTGCTTGCTTCAATGGCTAAGCTGGAGATTTTGTAAAGAACAACTTGATTGAATAATTCCGGTTTCTGACTTATTCTCCGTTAACTTAACAGAGCGTAATCATGTTTCTAACCCACACATGCCTTGTGGGAATCGAAAGGAGGGAACATGACCTTGGGTGAGGATGATCTATTGAGCTCAGCTTCCGGCAAGCGAGTAAGCAGGAAAGCAGCTATAACCCTGACCGAAATGTTGAAAGCAGCAAAGAAAGACCAGGCTGCTTTTTATCTGATTTATCTCCAGTTTGTAGACAGGGTCTATGCCTACACACTGGCGAAGGTCGGTTCTCACCAAGACGCAGAAGACCTCACGTCGGAAGTGTTTATCAGAGCGATCCGACATCTGAATCGCTATCGTGAAAAAGGTAGTTTTCTTGCCTGGTTGTTAACCATCGCCAGAAATCTGACCTTCGATCATTATCGAAATCGTGACCATCAATGTCTGGATCTGGAAGCGGTTGCCCTTCACGAACAAAACAAGGGAATCGATCTGGACATGCAGCTCTTCCTGAAGTCCCAATTAGAAAAACTCAACAAAGACGAAGTGGAATTGCTGATTTTGCGCTACACCACAGGATTGACCTTTGGCGAAATCGGGCAGGTTATTGGGAAGAAAGAAGACGCTGTGCGAAAAGCCCATAATAAAGTGTTGGACAAGCTTCGTTCGCAAATGGAGGAATAAAATGACTGAAAATTATGAAAAACTGGAACAAAACCTATCCTTAACCCTAAAGCCGAAAAGCCTGAACGAAACTGGAAAAGACCAGATCTGGAAAACAATCGAAGTCAAAACTGCCCGCTTCCATAACAATAGAAAACGGTTTTTTAAATTTGCGATAGGTCTGATGGTGGTTTTGGCATTAGTGGTTATCGCTATTGGACCCGGAAAAGTGCTCGCACAGGTTCGCTCCTGGTTAATCCCCAACTATCGCCCGATTGGGCAGTCTGAAAACCTGGTTTTGGTTCCCATTGAGCAGTCAGAGAACCTCGCCTCTGTCCCAGATGAGTCTGAATCTATTTACAGACAGTTAAGCTATCATTTGCTTTCGGTCGTCAGCACAGAAAAAGAACTGTATATCAACGTTGAAGTGAGCGGGTTCGATCCCTCAGAGCTGACGCTTGACGGAGAACGTTTTCCTGAATCACCCTATCTCATTTTGTCTGATGGTCAGGTGATCAGGTCCAATGGCGGAGGTTATGGTTTTGGAGATAGTTCAACAGAATTTTTGCTTGAGATCACATTTCCCCCATTGGAAAATGAGCCGGGTGATGAATTCGATCTCGTAATTCCAGACCTTCCCTTTAAGTCCAACCCATTGGATGAAGCCTGGGTGATTTCATTGATGGCAGAACTTATCCCGGAAGAAGACAGGCTCCCACCTATCGATGCGAGCAACAAAAGTAATTTCGATCCTGGGGGTTTGAAAGCAGAAATTGTTGCTATTAAAACGCTGCCTGCCAGAGGTACGACAATAAAAGTGAAGGTAAACATCCCTGAAACTTTTCAACTCCTCAACTTTTTGACTTTTTGGAGTCTGCAAGACGACCAGGGCAACGGTTATCCGATTGAAGATATCTATCACTGTGGGAATGACCCACAGAATAAAGACTGCCCGACAGACGAGGTTGAATTTACGATCCATCCGGCTTTGCCTGAGGGCAGAACTTATACCTTACAGATCCCCAGGATAAATTTAGTCAACATAGATGATGATCCCAATTTCTATGAAGTGAATGGTGAAGCAAAACGTAATACTTTTTTGACGATTGAACTACCCGAAACATACTCCTCCGGCGATTTTATCGAAGTAGATCGTTGGTATAGCATCGAACCATACAGTTTCCACCTCCTTGGGCTTGAAATTTTGCAGGCAGAAGATGACCAGGTAAGGTTTCACTTAGTAATGCAAAGTCCGGACCCGATCATAGCAATCTCACTTTGCATAAACAGGTTTGTATCCGGCGCTGGATGCCAGGGACCTTCAAGAGACGGGATGACCCCCCCCGACCCTGATGATTTAATCTACAATACAGTTAGTTTCCCGGATTTTTTGACTGGTCCTGTGGAATTTTACCTACACAATGTTTATGTGGAACATTGGGTGGATTTGGATGTGGAGTTTGATTTGTAATTCTGATGACAACCCACCTGCCACTCTGAACGAAGTGATGCGCAGTATCCAGAGTAAGAATCTTACCAATAGGACTGCATAGATCCTTCGCAAAAGAAGCTCAGGATGACAGCCATAAAAAATCAGGATGATTTCATGATGCTCATTACAAGCGCTTTTCCTGTCTTACGTAACCGCTATAATACAATCAGGAGGACGCAATGAAAACAATATATACCTGGTACGGACACGCCACGCACGGCTTGCAAATTGGGCGGCACAAACTGCTAATCGACCCTTATTTCACCGGAAATCCGGTCGCTTCAGCTGCCGCAGATGAGGTTGATGCCGATTTTATCCTGATCACTCATGGTCATGGCGACCATATCGGCGATACAGAAGCGATCGCCAAACGCACTGGGGCGCTCTGCATCAGCAATTTTGAAATTAGCGCCTGGCTTGAAAAGAAAGGGCTTAAAACTCACGCCCAGCATATTGGCGGCGGCTATGATCATCCCTTTGGCTACCTCAAACTGACCAAGGCAATCCACGGCTCAGCGCTGCCCGATGGCAGCTATGGCGGTAATCCGGCTGGCTTCTTAATCACTACACCAGATAACAAGAAAATTTACTTTGCCGGTGACACCGGTTTGTTTGGCGATATGGAACTGATTGGCGATGAGGGGCTTGATCTGGCAATCCTGCCCATTGGCGATAACTACACAATGGGTCCGGACGACGCCCACAAAGCCGTAAAACTTTTACGTCCCAAACAGGTTGTACCGACCCATTACAACACCTGGGAACTGATCAAACAGGACCCTCAAGCCTGGAAAAAACAGGTCGAAGCAGAAACCGAAACCAAAGTAAATGTTCTTAAACCCGGTGAAAGCCTGACCTTGTAGGAGGCTGTATGTTTACAAACCTGGACAAAGAAACCAAAAAAAGGATTCCACCCGGGCAATATCTGACAGCGCGCTTCCCCGTGCTGCATTATGGACCGATTCCAAAGGTAAACCTGAACACCTGGCAGTTCCGGGTTTGGGGAGAGGTGGAAAAACCGCTGGTGATGAATTGGGATGAATTCAGCGACCTGCCGCGCACAAAGCTTACCATGGACATCCACTGCGTCACCAAATGGAGCAAATTGGATACAACCTGGGAAGGCATCAGTTTGCAGTCCCTCAGGCAGATGGGGCTGGTTGTGCCAACTGAGAAAGCTCGTTTCGTCGTTCAGCATGCCGAATTTGGCTACACTGCCAACTTGCCGCTGGAATGGATGGACGCCGACAACTTTCTGTTGGCAACCCACTACGAGGGCGAACCAATCACCCTGGAACATGGCGCTCCCCTGCGCGGAATTTGCGGTGCGATACCGGGCAGAACAGACCTCAAAGACGTTTATTTCTGGAAAGGCGCCAAATGGCTGCGCGGGCTTGAATTCAGGGCGAACGACCTGCCCGGCTTCTGGGAACGTGCCGGTTATCATAATGAAGGGGATGTTTGGCAGGAACAGCGGACCCAAGGGGGTCGATGGTAAGAAGCTTGCCTGACCACGCGGCTGTCATTCTGAACTATGAATGCGGGGTGAACGAAGTACCCTCGTAGGGCGAGATTGAGGGCACCGTGAACACTACCCCAAACCTATGTATTGTGCCCTCAATCCGCCACCTGCTTGCCTGTCATTC
>DHRN01000046.1:6171-6412 GCA_002411175.1 Anaerolineaceae bacterium UBA5311
GCACCGTCAACACTACCCCAAACGTTTGTATTGTGCCCTCAATCCGCCACCTGCTTGCCTGTCATTCTGAACGAATCTTACCCGACCATCTGGCTGTCATTCTGAACGAAGAATGCGGTGTGAACGAAGTACCATCGTAGGGCGAGATTGAGGGCACCGTCAACACTACCCCAAACCTATGTCTTGTGCGCTCAACCCGCCACCTGCTTGCCTGTCATTCCGAACGAATCGTACCCACTGG
>DHRN01000037.1 GCA_002411175.1 Anaerolineaceae bacterium UBA5311
GATTGAGGAGGTTGTGATATTGGTGCGCCGGTGATGATGCTCCCCCCCAATCCGCCGACCACAACGACCACACACATCGGCGGATTGGAGGCGCAAAACGATCGCGTTAATCGAAATATCCGGCACCTCCAATACCGACCTCGTTGGTACAGATGTCTCGCCCTACACTACATTCTCAATCCCAGAATCATGACCACCTTCCATACTATTAGTCGATAACGCAAATATTATCTAACGAAAAACTCAGGAACAACTGGTTCCCCTTCCGCCAAAATTGCATATTGTCGTTTGGGTTGGATTATTTGTTCACTGAAATCAAATTGAAACTTTTCACAAAAAACAAGATTCTGAAGCCGTCAATGCGCCATTAAGAAACAACCGGATAGAGGTCCAGCCTGTGGAACCTTTGTGATGCCGGGTGGCATCGAAAAAAGTCTATAAATATACTTAATCTTGCCTGCCGCTAAACCTGCGGCAGGGTGTCTTCGCGGGCGTAGATCATCCCGACCAGCCCTCTGCCTGTGTGGGCGCCGAGAACCGTTCCCAGCTTGAACACTGGCAGCCAGTTGACCTGGAAGATGCGGTCCATGGCTTCTTTCAGCAGCTGCCCTCCTTCGGGGTTGGCAGCTGTGCAGATTTGCACCTGCAGCCTGGAGCCTTCCGAGAAATTTTGCAGCGCCAGCTCAGTAAGCCCGCCGATCGCTTTTTGGAAAGAGCGTTTTTTAAGCTTGTCGTAGTATTTTCCGTCTTCCTTGCTCACGTCGATGACTGGTTTGATGCCCAGAAGTGATGCCAGCAAACCCTTGAGATGGCTGATGCGCCCGCCAGCGATCAGATATTTCAGATCTGGCAGGGTGAAATGGGTAAAAGCCGCTTTTTGGATTTGATCAAGCTTTTGCAGGGTTTCCTGCATGGATTTTCCGGCTGCCTGCATTTTTGCGGCAGCGATTACCTGCCAGGCTTGCCCGGCTGAGAGCGTGCGCGTGTCAATCAGGTGAATGCGCGGGTTTCCCATGGTTTCGACGGCTTGTTTGGCGACACTGTACGTAGCGCTGAGCCCGGAAGAGATGTGGATGGAGATGATATCGTCGTCTTCCTGTAAAAGCCGCTCGTAAACGCCAACGAACTCACCAATGGAGGGCGTGGAGGTCTTGGGCATGCTCTCGGCAGCGTCCATCAGGTCATAAAATTCTACCGGGTCAATATCAATGCCGGATTGATAGGAAACACCGTCGATTTCGACTTTAAGGGGGACCATGGTCACGCCGATTTGCTGGCATTCTTCAAAGGAGAGGTCGGCTCCGCTGTCTGTTACGATTTTCATTTTTTTACCTCAGGTTTTTCAGAGTACATCTCCAGAATGCTTGTAATCGCATAACTTTAGAGATTGTCTTGAAAATTTTACCCTATCAGCGGCTCAATTTCGCCAGCCTGTAGAAAATGGTGACAAACGTCAATTAAAGGGTGGTGGTGTCAGGTTGGATTTGCGGGAATTGGAGCGGGTAGGCTATATCGCCAATGCCGTAAAACCAGTTTTGGTTACTTTTGGCACTTTTTTGACGGTACAGGAGCAGGTTTTGAGTGCGAATAATTTAAGGATGTTAAGGAGCAGCAATAAATTTGTTTCCGGTGATATCGCGCAGATTTTCCAGATAATCAAGGGAATTGCCCCAATATTTTAAGAATAATTTGGAAAATTTAAGGTTCGAAACCGGGGGTGTATGTTACCATTAGGGGGTGATAAATCCTAAACTCAAAATCCAGGAGGATATGACATGAAATCAATTCCCAAACCATTATCAATCTTGATGGTCTTAGCAATATTGGCTGGAATGCTGGGCATGCAGCCAGCAAAGCCTGTTCAGGCTGTCTCACCGGATGTGCGCATCAGCCAGGTTTATGGCGGTGGCGGTGGAGTGGGCGCATCGTATATATCAGACTTTATCGAATTATTTAATGCAGGAAGCAGCACTGTATCACTTGCAGGAATGTCTGTCCAGTATGCCAACTCACCAGGCACTGTGAATTTTGGTGCTACGGAGTTTCATATCACTGTGTTGCCTGATGTTGAATTAGGTGCAGGGCAATACTACCTTATCCGAGGAAATGGCGGCAGCAACGGTTCAGCTTTACCCGAGCCTGATCATGCTTCATCGATTGCTATGAACAACACAAACGGAAAGGTTGTCTTAGTCAACAGCCCCGAGGCACTTGACTGTAATGGCGGCGAGAATCCATGTTCTTCCGAACAATTAGCATTGATTATTGACCTGGTTGGTTACGGGGATGCCGACTTTTCTGAAGGTTCAGAAGCTACTCCCGGACTTTCAACTACTACTGCTGCAATCCGCCATGGTGGCGGCTGTACGGATACCGACAACAATGCTGCAGATTTTGAGGTACTAACACCGACACCACGAAACACAGCTTCAACTTCACATTCTTGCGAAGTGACGGAGGTGATTGGCTCAACTCTTCGTTTAAGCCAGGTCTACGGCGGCGGGGGCAACAGCGGTGCCCCATACACACACGATTTTATTGAATTGTTTAATTCGGGCAGCAGTCCGGTTTCATTAGCGGGGATGTCTGTCCAGTATGCCAGTGCTGCTGGCACTGGAAATTTTGGAGCAAACGAAGGTCAATTAACTGAATTACCTGATGTAACGATTAACCCAGGGCAATACTATCTGATCCAGGAGGCAGACGGTACAACGGGCGATTCATTGCCAACTCCTGACCATGTCGACCCTACTCCAATCAACATGAGTGCCACTAATGGTAAGGTTGCTTTGGTCAACAGCGCAACCACGCTTGGTTGTAATGGCGGCTCAACCCTTTGTTCCCCGGAGCAATTGGCTTTAATCGTTGATTTAGTCGGTTTCGGTTCTGCCAACTTCTACGAGGGTGCTGGAGCTGTGCCAACTCTTTCAAACACAACTGCTGCTCTTCGCAAGGGCAATGGCTGCACGGATACAGATGATAACAGTGCTGATTTTGACGTTCTTACACCAGCCCCGCGAAATACGGCTACTCCTGCACAAACCTGCGGTCCGATAGAAATCATCCCAACCGACTTGTTCTTCTCGGAATATATAGAAGGCTCCGGCAATAACAAGGCACTTGAGATTTACAACGGTACCGGTGCATCAGTTGATTTGACCGATTACCAAATTCTTTATTACAACAACGCTGGATTAGACGTCACTATTACATATCCCCTAGCTGGAACTGTAGCTAATGGGGATGTGTTTGTGCTTACAACCGATCAGGCGGCTCAGGAATTAAAGGATGCCGCCGATGTAATCCTGGCTTATCCATCAGTTGTTCATTTCAACGGTGACGATGTTATCGCGCTACAAAAAATTTCAACATCAGCCATGCTTGATGTCATTGGTCAAATCGGTGTTGACCCGGGGGTTTATTGGGGCACTCCACCAATTACAACAGCAGAATATACCTTAACTCGCATGGAGACCATTTGTACTGGTGATACTGATGGATATGATTCCTTTGACCCAGCGGATGAATGGATTGCTTTTCCACAGAATGATTTTAGTTACATCGGGGCACACCAAACGAACTGCGGTCCGGCGGTTGACATCCCCCCGACCGTGACATCTACACTGCCGGCGGACGGCGCCACGAACATCGCGCCTGACGCGAACATCACAATCACTTTCAGTGAGCCTGTGACGGTTGCCGACGGCTGGTACACGATCAGCTGCGCCAATTCCGGCGCGCACACCGCCGTGGTTGATGCAAGCGCCAACCCAATTTTCACCCTGAATCCTGCCACTAACTTTACTGCCAGTGAGCTCTGCACGGTCACGCTGGCGGCTGAGCACGTGAGCGACCAGGACGATCCGATAGCACCGATGGAAGCGAATTACGCCTTTAGCTTCACCATCGCCGAAGGCTGCGGTGGTGACTTCACGCCGATCTACGACATCCAGGGCTCCGGGATGAGCACGCCCATCTCTGGTCAAACCGTGACCACCGAGGGTGTGGTTGTCGGCGACTTCCAGACCGGCGGTAAGAACGGTTTTTACATCCAGGATGAAGATGGCGATGGCGATGAAGCAACCTCGGATGGTGTCTTTATCTATTACGTCACTGCCCCCGATGTGGTTGTGGGCGACAAGGTGCGCGTAACCGGCAAGGTGAGTGAATATAACGGCGCCACCCAGGTTACGGGCTCTGCCATGCAAATCTGCTCGAGCGGAAACGTGATTGAGCCCACAGAAATCAGCCTTCCGGTTGACTCTGTGAATGATTTTGAAAAGTATGAAGGCATGCTGGTAACCTTCCCGCAGAGCCTGATCATTTCTGAATATTTTAACTATGACCGCTATGGCGAGATGGTCCTGACCTCGCAGCGGCATATGACCCCCACCGCGATCGTTGAGCCCGGCGCGCCAGCCCAGGCAGCCGCCGAAGCTTACCTTCTGGACCGGATCACCCTGGACGACGGACGCACACCGCAGAACATTCATCCCGCCATCCATCCCAACGGACTGGATTTGACCCTGGAAAATTTGTTCCGCGGCGGCGGCACACTCACGGATGTGACCGGTATCATGGATTACATGTTTGACCTTTATCGCATCCAGCCCACGCAGGGCGCGATTTATTCGGACGTCAACCCCCGTTCAGCGGCACCCGATATTATCGCGGGAGACCTGACCGTTGCCAGCTTTAACGTTCTGAACTATTTTGTCACCCTGGATGGCAGCGGCAACCGCTGTGGTCCTTCCGGCAACATGGAATGCCGCGGGGCTGACAACGCGGCGGAGTTGGAACGCCAGCGCGCCAAAATTTTGTCTGCGCTTGATGAGATCGATGCTGATGTTTATGGTCTGATGGAAATTGAGAACGACCGACCCAGCGGGGACGACCCGGTTGCCGATTTGGTGGCAGGGTTGAACGACATCCAGGGCGCGGGCAGCTACGCTTATATCGAAACCGGTTCGATTGGAACCGACGCGATCAAGCAGGCGATCCTCTACAAACCCACAAATGTCACCCCGGTTGGTGATTATAAGGTTTTGGATTCAAGCGTGGACGCACGCTTTATCGACACAGCCAATCGCCCGGTTTTGGCACAAATCTTTGAAGACAACGCCAGCGGCGAACAGTTTATCGTGGCAGTTAACCACCTCAAGTCCAAGGGCTCAGCCTGCACTGGCGACCCTGATTTGGGTGATGGCGCTGGCAACTGTAACCTGACCCGCCTGGCAGCCGCCCAGGCAATGGTGGACTGGCTGGCAGACACAACTGTCTTCGGAGATGTTGACAAAGTTTTAATCATTGGTGACCTGAACTCCTATGACAAAGAAGACCCAATCGACGCGATAAAACTCGGTTCTGACGACAGCGCTGATACTGAAGACGACTACCTGGATATGATTTTCGAAAAACAGGGCGATGAAGCTTATGGCTATGTCTTTGACGGTCAGATTGGTTACCTGGACTATGCCCTGGCAAACCTTGCGTTGGCAGAGCATATCGTGGATGCCAACTTGTGGCATATCAACGCCGACGAGCCCGACATCATCGACTATGACAACAGTTTCAAACCCGCCGAGCAGGCAGCGCTGCTTTACGCGCCTGATGCTTACCGCTCATCCGACCACGACCCGGTAATTGTAACTCTGAGCTTTAGTTCCCCTGTTTTGGAGGCAGTGCTCCCAGAAGAAGGGCTGATCAGCCTGGGTACGAACGACTCCTTCGTCCTGACGGTTGACGCGTATGATTTGGACCTGTATTCACTGGAAGTTGACCACAGCTTTGAAGGAACGCTGCCCGAGTTTACGGTCTATGCTGATGCCGCGAACCCCTGGGGCTCAGCCGAAGCCAAAGCCGGGTTTGACGCAGCCGGCATGACCATTAGCTATGATGAGGGCGCGCAAAAGTGGACAATCGACTTCGGCGCGGCAATCACCAATACTTACTTTATCCCCAATGGCGTGACCTTCTACCTGGTATTGCATGACGAGGCGGGCAACACCTGGGGCTCCATGTACGAAGTGACTCCTGAAAACACCTTTGCCTACACTTTCGAGGTGACCAATACGCTGGAAGCAGAAATTACAGCCGCGGTGACCTATGAATATCCCCCATCAACACCATACGAATATGTGGGTGATATTGACTTCAATGACCCCGACAATATTTTCACCGCCTCTTACACCCCGGCGGAGTTTTTGGCTAATGGAGCGATGAACGATCTGGCGCGCTATTTGGGCGCGTTGTACCGTCAGGACATTTCCACGATTATTAAGATCACTTTCAACGGCGTGGAATATACCTGGGATCCAACCGGCACGCTGAAAGGCAGCAACTGGGAAGACGCCAGCGGCAATACGCTGGTGAGCGCCATGGTTGC
>DHRN01000067.1:0-14328 GCA_002411175.1 Anaerolineaceae bacterium UBA5311
CCTGCAGCAATTCTCAATATGAATGTGTTTAGATTTAAAGGGGGAGCCGGGAGCAGCGAGCAGGGAATAGGAACTGGGTTTTGTCATTCTGAACGAAGTGAAGAATCTTAACCTTTACCAACAAGCACCCTCCGACTTCACCGGTACAGATGTCTCGCCCTAAGGCTATTCGCGGGACGGCATGGCAGCCGTCCCCTACACCGTTTCGGTGGAAAACCCCAATGCTGAACTTCTTTCCGACTCCTGTTTGTATCAGGCGGAAAAAGTAATCTGGATGTCAGAGGCAAATGGTTTTTTACCTTGATTTCTAATAAAACCAGATTGTTTATTCACCAAAATTTGACCAGGGGTTTCCCCCTGGTCTTCTTGGTTAAAATAGGGACATTGACTTAATCGTGATGATGCCCGCAGCCGCTGCCGTGTTCATGCTCGTGCTGATGGTGGTGTTCGTGCCCGTCGTGGTGGTCGCAGTTGGCATCGCCCTGTTGTGGTAGCTGCCCGCTTAGCAGCGAGAGCACCTGCTCTTTAACAGAGCCTGAAGCGCCGGCGTAAATTTGGATGCCCGCTGCCCGCAGACTGTTTACTGCACCAGCGCCGATGCCGCCACAAATCAGGCTGTTGACTCCCTGGTCAACCAGGAACCCGACCAAGGCGCCGTGCCCCTCAGCAGGGGCAGCGATAATACCCTCTTCGACAATCTTGCCGTCTTCGGCTGTGACCACATAAAACTCTGGTGTGCGACCAAAATGGGGAAAAACGTGGGCGTGCTGTTCTGTAACTGCAATTTTCATTTTCGATTTCCTTTTCATCAATATACGATCTCTTTTAAGTGTTTGCTTTGTTTCGCCCTGGATCTGCAGTGGAAGACCTTCAACAACTGCACGTGCCAATTTTTTTCGCGCTGAAGCCAACTGCATTTGAACGCTTTGCCGAGAAATACCCATCGATTGCGCTGCCTCGGTTTGCTCGAGCCCCGCATAATCGACCAGCCGCAACGCTTCCCACTCTTCAATCATTAAATTAATGCTGCCCTGCGCTGCTTCCAGGGGGCGCTTGCCGGGACAGAAGACATTCACAGGCGGAGCGGAGCGGATGATTTTTGTGCTTGGTTTCCTGGGCATTTTTATTCCTATATTGGCATATGCCAATAATAATAATCGTTTGCTGGTAGAAAATCAAGGGCAGGCAAGGTTTTTGCGTAAAAGTCTGCTTGCCTGGTTTCAAGCCTGTGACATTTTCTGGGAGTGTGGCAGTGGCAAGGGTACAATTACTTTGCTTCAGTTAAAATAAGGTCATGGAACCCTCGTGGTAAAGAAAAATTCACCTTCCGTCATGATGGGTTCGGTGACAACCAAAACGAAACGCTCTCCTGGCAATAGCCCGAAAAAATGAATTGAGGCGGGGCGCGAGCCATTGAGAGGGTGTGGATAAGAGGTCAGCCTGGCAACCAGGACCTGTCAGGGTCTCTTGTAGGTTAATCAGCGGTAACAAAAAACCTCATCGTACTTAAAGAACCTTGGCTGGAACGACAGCCATCCGCAAAAAAAAGAAGTTGGAGCAAAATAATGAACAACAATAACAAAACAGATGAAATCGTCCTCGGGGAGGATGTTTTTGGGGGATGGAAGAACTTTTCCGCCAGCAACCTGGAGTGCTCGATACTGAAGCCGGTTACACGGGCGGAAAAAACGACTATCCGACCTATCAAAACCACCCAGGTCATGCCGAAGCTCTCAAAATCGTCTTTGATCCCGGTCAAACAGACCTGCCGCACCTGCTGGATTTCTTCTTCCGGATGCACGACCCAACCACGCTCGATCGACAGGGCAACGACATCGGCAGCTCTTACCGCTCTGCAATTTTTTACCGGGATGAGGAGCAAAAACGAGCAGCCGAAGAAATGATCAGGCTGGTCGACGAAATTGGCAAGTGGAAAAGCCCGCTCGTGACCACACTGGAACCGCTGACCACTTTTTGGGAAGCTGAAGACTATCACCAGGACTACTTACAGAAGCGACCCGACGGTTACACCTGCCATTTTATTCGCAAGATGCCAAGTTTCCTGACCGATTGACCTGATGAGGGGATCAACCGGACACAGAAAACCCACCATCGCGATCGGAAGATCATAACCAGCACTCCTGGTAACGTTATTTACACTATTTAATTGGCTTGGTGTGGCGATGCTGGTAATCCACCGATTCTGGCTGCCATGGGCTATGACAGCACCGGCTGGCAAAGGTAAAAAAAGGGCTCCTCTGGAGCTTGCCGCTGACCTTCCCCGGACTTCCGGTCGGGGGTTTCCTGATCAGAATTAAAGTCCGCAGCGGCTACGCCATCCGTTGGGGCAGAGTAAAATAAATAGAAATGCCGAAGCCACGCCGGAAGGTGAAGTACAAAGGGATCAATAGAGCATGAATTCAATAACCAACCAGGGACCAATTAAAATCAAACGGGGATATAGAGTCTGGTTGGTTTACATCATGTTGTCTTGCTTTGGTTACACCCTCAACGTTGCTGGTCCGGCGGCAGCCTATTTGCGGGATGAACTGAACCTGTCTTTTACTGAAAGTGGTTTTCACACTTCTGCTTTGGCTCTGGGCATGGTAATGATGGGATTATTCGGGCATTCCATGCTCAGGAAGCTCCCGCAATGGAAAGCGCTTGCCCTGGGCGGGGTTGGATTGGGTGTTGGCGGATCGATTTTGGTTCTGGGTCATCAGCCGGTTCTCACCCTGACAGGGCTATTTATCATGGGGGCGATCGGTTCATTGATTATCTCGACGAATCCAACCATCCTGGTTGACGAAATGGGGCAGCACAGCAAGGTTGGCGTTTCTGAAGCCAATACACTGACGTCGATCTTCAGCACACTTGCCCCGATCGCGGCAGGATATTTCGGCGCAATGGCAATCACCTGGAGACCGGCGGTTACCATCGTCAGCATGCTGGCTTTTATTTTGGGGATATGGATCCTCATCTCCCCAAAATTTTCCTGGGAAAGCAAACAAACTACTACTACTAACCAGATCGTCGAAAACCATAAGCTGACCGGCGCATACTGGCTTTTCTGGGCTGCCCTGGTGGTATCCATATCAATCGAGTTTTGCATAATTTACTGGGCTTCAGATTATCTGCAGGCACACCTCGCCATGCCAAAAGGCAGCGCCACACGCTGGGTGAGCCTTTTCCTGGTTGGCATGGTGGTCGGGCGTTATATTGGCTCGCTGTTACTGCAGAAATATGACCGTTTCAAAATCTTAATTATCTCAGTTTTTGTCGGTGCGCTTGGCTTTGGGATATTCTGGGAGGGTGGTTCGCAGATTGTTTCGCTGACTGGCTTGTTTTTGGCAGGGTTGGGTGTTGCCAACCTTTATGCCAGCCTGGTTACGCTATCATTTGACGCTGCCGGACCTGCCCGGGCTGCGGCTGGTTCTGCCACTACGCTTGCCAGCGGCGTAGCCATTCTCCTGTTGCCTTTCGCCCTGGGATACCTGGCAGACCTGGCAGGTATCCGACTGGCAATGTTAATTGTCGCTGGTTTGTATATTATCCTGGCATATTTGATCCTTGCTGGCAGGAAATTGGTCAAAATCCAGACTACTTGAAATTAGGAGGTCATCCATGAAAGTCTTATTTATCGGGGGCACAGGAACTATTAGCCACTCTTGCGCCAGGTTGGCGATCAAAAAAGGACATGAAGTCAGTCTGCTCAACCGCGGGAAAAGCTCTCTGCGCGAACCATTAATCGGGGCGGAGCTGATTCTGGGGGATATCCGCGAGCCTGAAGCTGTGCGCCAGACTCTGGCAGACAGGCATTTTGACATAGTTATCGAGTTTTTGGTATTCAACCCGGACCATATCGAAGTCGATCTGCAGCTCTTCAGAGGACGCACCAGTCAGTATATTTTCATTTCTTCAGCCAGCGCTTATCAAACTCCACCCAAAAAGCTGCCAGTCACCGAAAAAACACCTCTCGATAACCCTGTATGGCAATATTCCAGGGATAAAGCTGCTTGCGAGGCTCGCCTGATGCAAGCTTTCCACGAAGAAGGCTTTCCAGTAACGATCGTGCGTCCGTCGCATACCTATGACGAGGGGTATATTCCGGTTACCGGTCGCTGGACGACGGTTGATCGGATGCTGAGAGGTAAACCGGTGATTACATATGGCGACGGTACCTCCATCTGGACCCTGACCCACAGCACCGATTTTGCCAAAGGCTTTGTCGGTTTGTTTGGCAAAGAAGAGGCGATCGGACAGGCATATCACATCACTTCGGATGAATGGCAGACCTGGAATCAGATCGTGGGCAAATTGGCTGAGGCGGTAGGGGTCGAACCAATCATCGTTCCGGTTCCATCCGATTTGATAAACCAATTTGACCCGGAATGGGGCGAGGGATTGCTTGGAGATAAAGCGCATAGCTTTATTTTGGACAACAGCAAGATCAAAGCATTGGTACCAGAATTTGTCTGCACGGTGCCTTTTGCTGAGGGTATAGCCAGGAGTGTCGAGTTTTACCGCCGGCATCCCTCGTTACAAGCGATCAATATAAAGTTCAACGATACTGTTGAGATGATTTTAGCCTCGTATGCAAAAGCCTGGCCTACAGGAGCCTGGTGGGGTTAATCCCGAATGGCTTGCGGTGAATGCCTGGCACCATGGCGCGGCAACTGCAGTCAGGTCAGCGGAATCAGGTTTGAGAGGCTGCGGGTGATGAGATTCTTCGCTTCGCTCAGAATGCCAATCAAAAACCAGAACGACAACGCAAATTCAGAATGAGAGCGCAAATCCAGAATGACAGCGCAGACCTCTTTTAATTCGGGTTGTTTTCTGCCAAAAGAATATTTTGAACGGCATCGCTGACGCGGGTGGCGATCTCGACGTTGTTCATGGTGTAAAGATGGATACCGCGCACATCATTGGCGATAAGGTCCATGATCTGATAAATGGCATAATGCATGCCGGCGTCGAAGAGGGCTTTTTCGCTGCCATGATAGCGCTCAAACAAACGGCGCAGCTTATCCGGCACGCTGGCGCCGCTCAACGCGACAGTGCGCTCTATCTGGCGGGGGTTGGTGATGGGCATGATTCCGGCTTCAATCGGCACGTTCACACCGGCTTTCTCAGCCAAATCACGAAAGGCATAGAATTTTTCATTATCAAAAAATAGCTGGGTAATCAGGTGGGTGATACCATGGTCGATTTTGATTTTCAGGTGTTCGATGTCCTTTGCCATCGATTCAGCCTGGTAATGGCGTTCAGGATAGCAGGCGCCCATCAGGTTGAACCCGGGTTCATGCGCTTTGATGAAGGCAGCCAGGTCTGAAGCATATTTAAAATCAGTTTTCGGAGGACAATCAGGGGAGATATCACCCCGCAAAACCATAATATTTTCCACGTTGTTTTCTTTGAACTGGGCGAGCGTCTGCAGCACATGCTCGCGGTCAGCGTTCACACAGGTCAGATGGGCGACCGGTTCGGTGTGGTAGGTGCGCAGGATCAGCGAGGCGATCTCAATGGTTTTATCCTGCTGTGCCCTTGACCCGCCAGCTCCATAGGTAACGCTGATAAAATCAGCCGGGATGCCGCGCATCTTCAGCAAGGTGTTGTAGATAACGTTATAAGGACTGTCTTTTTTTGGTGGGAAAATTTCCAGCGAAAAAAGGGTTTTCTTGTGATTAAACAGGTCTGAAATGTTCATCATGTCTCCTAATGGCGTCAATTTTACCTGATAATCGTTGGCAGAAAACTGGTAGTGAAAACGCAGGCTCGGTCTGGTCATTTCCACGATACCGTTTTGAATGAGCGCTTTTTCATTATTAATATTTCATCATATATCTACGATTAAGAAGCTTTACGGACGCAATTTTGGTATACTCGAATTGTAAGAGGTGTAAAAAGCGTACACCCATAACGTATTGATTAACGAAATCCCCGTCTGATTTTTTAGCTGTCTGGATCAATTAAGCGGGATACGACGAGACAGTGAAAATTATTGACTTCAAAACAGGAGGTATGCCATGGCTGGCATGAATAGATTTACCCAAAAAGCAAAGCGGGTACTTAGCCTGGCTCAACAGGAAGCTGAAGAAGCAAAGGCAGAGGTGATCGGCAGCGAACACCTATTGTTAGGCTTGCTAATTGAAGAAGGAACCGCTGCTAAACGCGTCCTGGATGATCTGGGCGTAGAGCTTGACAGCGTGCGCGTGATTGTCAAGGAATTAAATGAAGACGAAGAATCCATCGAAACCGGCGCTTCAAATTTGGGCGACGATGTCAAACGACTTTTGGAACAAGCCCTCGCGGAAGCCTTGGCTGATAAAGCCGCGATGGTGGGAACAGAACATCTTATTTTGGCAATGTCGCGTGACGAGAACAGCGCTGCCATGCGCGTGCTCGGTATGCTCGGTTTAACACCTGAACAGGTGATTCGGCAGACTGTGCGCGTGATGGACGAATATCAGCGCATGCAGGATGAAATTCAAAAAGCTGAACGGCT
Source organism: Anaerolineaceae bacterium UBA5311 (assembly GCA_002411175.1). Taxonomy (GTDB): domain Bacteria; phylum Chloroflexota; class Anaerolineae; order Anaerolineales; family Anaerolineaceae; genus Mesolinea. Next base: position 6,506 of record DHRN01000067.1, read on the forward strand.
GGATGAGCTTGAAAAGAGCGATGTAATCAGCCGCCGTGGGGTTTCACGCAGAAAAGAAAAAGACGAAGGCAAAACCCCGCTGGTAGACCAGCTTGCTACAGACCTGACTGCCCTGGCAGAGGAAGGCAAGCTCGACCCGGTTATCGGACGAAGCCAGGAAATAGAACGCGTGATCCAGATTTTGGCACGGCGCACCAAGAATAACCCTGCTTTGATTGGCGAGCCCGGTGTTGGCAAGACCGCTATCGTAGAGGGGTTGGCGCAGCGTATCGTCGAAGGCAATGTGCCCGCGTTGCTGCTGAATAAACGTGTGCTCCAGCTGGATGTCGGTTCGATAGTCGCTGGTACGATGTATCGCGGTCAGTTTGAAGAACGCATGAAGCGCGTAATCGACGAGCTCAAATCCAGCGGCGATATCGTCTTCATAGACGAGCTCCACATGCTGGTAGGCGCTGGCTCGGCTGGCTCATCGGTTGATGCTGCCAACATCCTCAAACCTGCCTTGTCAAGAGGCGAGCTGCAGGTGGTTGGGGCGACAACAGCAAACGAGTATCGCAAAAATATTGAGAGTGATGCCGCGCTGGAACGGCGTTTTCAGCCGATCGTAGTTGATCAGCCCAGTGTTGAGGAGACTATCGAGATTCTGCACGGTTTGCGTCCCAATTATGAAGAGCATCACCGCCTGACCATCAGCGATGAAGCCCTCGAAGCTGCCGCCAGGCTGAGCTCGCGCTATGTTACCGAACGATTTTTGCCTGATAAGGCGATTGACCTGGTCGACGAAGCCGCGTCACGCGTGAGAATGTATAAAAGCGAATCGGCGATAAACAGCAAAGACATGATGACAGAACTACGGCAGATCCGCAAGGACCTGAAAGAAGCCCAGGCATCCGGGGATGGTGACAACATCCAGGCGTTGCTGCGTCGCCAGGATAACCTGGAAGCCGAGCTGCAAAGCATGCAAATCGCCTGGGACCGTGATGAAGCGCCGATTGTGGGAGAAGAAGATATTGCCGATGTCATATCAATGTGGACAGGCATTCCCCTCACACAAATTGAGACTGAAGAGTCGGAACGGCTGTTGAATATGGAAAAAGAGCTCTCCATGTCGATTGTTGGACAGGCAGAGGCGATATCGTCAGTAAGCAAAGCCATCCGCCGGGCACGTGCCGGGTTGAAGAATCCGCACAGACCAATCGGGTCATTCATGTTCCTTGGTCCAACCGGAGTTGGTAAAACCGAACTGACCAAATCGCTGGCACGCCAGATGTTTGGAAGCGAAGACGCCTTGATTCAGATTGATATGTCCGAATTTATGGAACGGCACAGCATGAGCCGTCTGGTTGGCGCGCCTCCAGGATACGTTGGCTACGATGAAGCCGGTCAGCTGACCGAAGCAATCCGCAGAAAGCCTTATTCAATCGTCGTCTTTGACGAAGTCGAGAAGGCTCACCCCGAGGCGCTAAACCTGCTTCTGCAGATAATGGAAGAAGGTCACCTGACAGATGCCAAGGGTCTCAAGGTGGATTTCCGCAATGCCATCATCATCATGACCACTAACATTGGTGCAGACCTTATCCGACGCCAGAGTGGGCTTGGCTTCGCGCTGACCGTGGACGAGGATAAAGAAGAAGAGCTGGAATACAAGGATATGCAGAAGAAGCTCATGGAAGCTCTGAAGCGAAACTTCCGTCCGGAATTCATCAACCGTCTCGATTCGGTTATCGTTTTCCGTGCCCTCAACCGTAAAGACATTCGTCAGATTGTCTCGCTCGAAATAGACAAAGTGACCGAGCGACTGGAAGAGCAGCAAATCAGACTGATTCCGACAGAAGCCGCACTGGACCACCTGGCAGAGTTGGGTTATGACCCCGAAATGGGTGCCCGACCGGTCCGCCGTGTAATCACACAGGAAGTGGAAGAAAAGCTTTCTGATGAATTGCTCGCCAAACGATTCAAGGCAGGCGATACAATAAGTGTTGATCTTGAAGAAAAAACCAATGCCGACGGCGAAACCGAAAAATTCATCATCCTGAAGACGATTGAAACGCAGGAGGAAACGGCAGAGCCGGAATTAGTCAAAATTTAAGCGAGGCTTAATGGCAAAAAGCTATACACGCTATGTTTGTCAGGTATGCGGGAAGACGAGCTCCCGTTCATTTGGACGCTGTCCCAGCTGTGAAAGCTGGGACAGTATGGTAGAAGAAGTAGTACAGGATACAACCTCCAAAAAGGTTTCGCCGGTTAGGGGGGTGAACTGGACTTCACAGGTAAAACGGCTGGCTGATATCGAGGGGCAGCGGGAAGACCGTCTCCCCCTCGAGATGGAAGAGTTCGCCCGGGTTTTAGGCGGGGGAATTGTGCCCGGTTCGATCGTGTTGATCGGCGGCGATCCTGGAATTGGCAAAAGCACACTGACCCTGCAAATGGCGATGCAACTGGCGGAAAAGCAAACCATCCTCTACGTCTCCGGTGAAGAATCGGAACGCCAGATCAAGATGCGCGCGGTGCGCCTGGCAGGGGAAGACAACCTGCCCAACAACCTGCTGTTGGTAACCGAGACCAACCTGGGGGTTATCTTTGAACATATAGCTCAGGTAAAGCCCACCCTTGTTATTGTCGATTCTATTCAGACAGTGACCCTGCCTGAGATGGAGTCGTCTGCCGGTTCGATATCCCAGGTGCGCGAATCTGCAGCCAGGCTGAGAGAACTGGCAAAAACCACAGGCATCACTGTTTTTCTGATTGGTCATGTAACCAAGGAAGGCACCATTGCCGGTCCGAGAGTGCTCGAACACATTGTCGACACGGTTTTATATCTTGAAGGAGAGCATTTCCAGAGTTACCGTTTGCTGCGGTCAGTCAAAAACCGTTATGGCGCCACCAGCGAAGTAGGCGTTTTTGAAATGCAGGAACGCGGTATGGTGGAAGTGCGCAACCCCAGCGAGGTTTTCCTGGCAGAACGGATGATCAACGCCCCCGGTTCTGCCATCGCAGTGACGATGGAAGGCACGCGCCCGCTGCTGGTCGAGATCCAGGGGTTGACCACGCCTACCAACTTTGGCAATCCGCGTCGAACGGCGAATGGGATTGATTTCAACCGCTTGTTAATCATCGCAGCAGTGCTTACCCGTCGGCTGGGCGTAAACCTGGGCAATCAGGATGTGCTTACCAACGTGGTAAGTGGCTTACGGATCAGTGAACCAGCGGCAGATTTGGCAGTGGCGATGGCGATCACCTCTTCATATCGCGACCAGGCTGTTCGGGCTGACACCGTCTTGATTGGTGAGGTGGGTCTGTCGGGAGAATTGCGCATGGTCGGGCAGATGCAGACCCGCCTGCGCGAAGCAGCCAAGCTGGGCTTTAAGCGTGCCGTGGTTCCCAGGCGCCTGCGAAAAGGCGAACCCTGGCCTGATGGGATCGAAATTGTGGAAGCCCGTTCTTTGAGAGAGGCGGTGAATCAGGCTTTGTTGGAGAAAGAAAAGGAAAAGTAGCCCGTTTTTCAAGAAGAGGCGAATTATTGACATGGTCGCTGTCGTGAAAGCTGGCGCCAGGTCTGACCTTAAGCTCAGCCGTAGGGAATGGTCTTGCAACATTGCGCGTTTGATTTGCATCACTTTTCGAACCGGTCGGGAACTGCAGCCAGATAATGAAAAACATTTCATAAATTTCCATCCTAATTAGGGTATCATTCTTAATTAATCAGGAGAAAGAGCCAAATATGAATTTTCTGAACCAAATTCCACTCGTCCGCTCCACCCGGCGCAACCATGCCCTGGAGCATGCCACGATGACAATTTTGGCAAACCGCTATAGGGGAATCAAGATGATGGGGCATTCCAACCCGGGAGGTTTCATCCTCTTTGCCGATGTGCCAACCGAAATCGTAACCGATGCCGTCCTTGAAGCGCGCAAGCGCCTGCGGGAAGGCGAAAAAAAACTGGCGATACACCCTGGATGCGGCACCAACATTGCCGCTTCGTCATTTTTGTCCGGTTCGGCTGCCTTTGCAGTTTTGATGGGCTTGAGCCGCGGAAAAACCCCGAAATGGTGGCAAGTTTTGTTGGCTGTCATCGTCGCTGTTCCTGTATTCATATGGAGTAAGCCGCTTGGACCCCGTCTTCAGGAAACTATCAGCACCGACGCTGATATTGCAGACCTGGAAGTCACCCTGGTGAGAAGCAAAAAAACCAAAAACACTTTCATTCACCAAATTAATACACGGGAATGAGAAAAAAATGACCCAGGATAGCAAACCCAGCCTTTACCTTCTCAGAGGGGATGACACTACCAGGATCAGAGACATCCTGGATGGCTTCCAGGCTGGTTTGGGCGATGCCGGTATGGCAGATTTGAACACTTCACGCTTGAATGGTGAAAGCCTGACCTTTGAAATGCTGCAAGCTGATGCCCTGACCATCCCTTTCCTGGCAGAGCGCAGGCTTGTCGTCGTCGAAAACGCCAGGCAAATGCTTGCAAAAGTTGGTAAAGAAGACCAGGCAAAATTCCTTGATCTTTTTGAGCATCTTCCTCAAACCAGCGCGCTGGTGTTGATCGTGGATGATCAGATTACTAAAAAATGGCGCGAGCGGGACTGGCTGAACGCGAAAGGCTATAGCTGGGTCACCAAGTGGATGGAAGCTAACCGCGTTAAGGGAGTGATTGTTGATTGCAGCCTGCCTGACCAGGAAGATATGACCGCCTGGATCATGCGCAGGGCGAAAGAATTGAACGGAGCTCTGCGCCCTGACGCAGCCAGGCTATTGGTCACCTATTTAGGCAACGATACCCTCATGGCAGCGCAAGAAATCGAAAAACTGATTACCTATGTCGGTCCTTCCGGGGTGGTCGAGCCGACAGATGTGGCGCTTTTGACAGCCCACGAGCAGGAAGGCAATATTTTCGCATTCACCGATGCGCTTGGCGAACGTAACGCCGTCAAAGCCATGCAGGAATTTATGCTTCTCACCGAAAAAAGTGATGTTATGGAGCTTTCCGGCATGATCTACCGGCAATTCAGACTATTAATCCAGGCAAGGGAGATATTGGATGAAGGCGGAGGAGTCGCCCAGATCGAAAACGAGCTGGGGATCGCCAATTTCGTCGCGAAAAAGATGTATACCCAGGCACAACGCTTCGAACTGGGGCAATTGCTTTCGATTTATGAGCGTTTATTGCAAATTGATGAGGGGATCAAGACCGGCGGAATGCCTGCCCAGACCGCTTTTGAGCTGCTGATCGCTGACCTGACCAGGTAATCTGGAGGAATATCATGCCTTTTAATATTATTCGGGACGACATTGTCAGATTGAAAGTGGATGCCATTGTAAACGCCGCGAATGCCGGGTTAAAACAAGGCGGCGGAGTTTGCGGCAGGATTTTTGAGGCTGCCGGGGCAGATAAAATGACAAAAGCCTGTGATGCGATCGGGTGGTGCAATCCTGGCGAGGCGGTAATCACCCCTGGCTTCAAATTGCCCGCGAAACATGTGATCCATACCGTGGGTCCAATCTGGCAAAGTGGAAACCAGGATGAAGAAAGTGTCCTTCGTTCGGCATACCGTTCAAGCCTGGAGCTTGCCAGCAAATATAAACTCGAGAGCATTGCCTTCCCATTAATATCCTCCGGCAGTTTTGGCTACCCCTATGACCAGGCGCTCGCGGTTGCCCTGGACGAGATTAATCGCTATCTCTTTGACCACGACATGCAGGTTACCCTGGTGATGTTTGACGCTACAGCTGCGGCGCTCGGTTTCAAACTGCGCCACGACCTTAGAAGCTACATCGATGACCATTATGTTGCGGAGCACCTCGACCTAAATCAAGTAAAGGATCGCTACGATCAGTACCTGATATCAAAGCAACAGCGGGAAGCAGCCACAAGACCCAAACCATCCAGGGATGACAATGCTCCTTCAGTCCCGCCCTATCAGGTTAACGCCCTGGATTACAGAATTGTTTTTCCAAAAGAGAAGACCTTTTCAGAGGCATTGTTAAACCTCATCGATCAGAAGGGCATGACCGATGTGGAAACTTACAAACGCTCTAATATTGACCGCCGGCATTTCAGCAAGATTCGCAGTAATGTGAACTATATCCCCAGCAAATCTACCGTGCTGGCACTTGCCATCGGACTGAGGTTGACGGCAAAGGATGCACAGGATTTGCTTGCCAGGGCTGGCTTTGCTTTTAGCCCCTGCGATAAGCGCGACCTGATCGTACGCTATTTTATAGAGCGCGAGGAATATGACATTACCCGGGTAAACACAGCCCTCTACGATTTTGACCAGGGGTTATTGGGCGGATAGAATTTGTCGCTTGCCGGGCGACCACAAAAGAAAAGCGGGGAGATATCATAGACCTCAGATCAAGAAGGAGGTCTGCAATGAACAGAACAGAACTAATTTTCATCCTCGACCGAAGTGGCTCAATGGCAGGATTGGAAAGCGATACCATCGGGGGGTTCAACGCTACAATCACTGATCAGAAAAACATCGAAGGGGAAACCCGCGTCACTACGATACTGTTCGATAACTTTTTCGAGGTTCTTCACGACCGAATCAACCTTCAGGACCTCACTCCACTGACAGGCAAAGAATATTTCGTTCGCGGCAGCACAGCGTTGTATGACGCCGTCGCGCTCGGCATCAATAAGATTACGAATGTACAAAAGCAAACCAAGCCAGAAGGCAGGGCAGACAAGGTCATCATGGTCATCACGACAGACGGTTACGAAAATGCTTCTCGCGAAAACAATGCGGCGATGCTGCACAAAAAGATTGAAGACTGCAAAAAAGAAGGCTGGGAATTTTTATTTCTGGGTGCCGATATCGATGCCCAGGCAGCTGCAGGGGCGATCGGAATTGATGCCAACAGGTCTTCAAATTATATGAAGGATCACCAAGGCGTCCAGGTGCAGTACGAGTCACTGAATTATGCCATTAGCAGTATGCGTACCGGAGGACCGCTGCCCAAGGATTGGAAAGACAAACTGGACGAGGATAACAAACGGAAAAAAAAGGGGAGATAACAGGGGGAAAACCAGGGGGCTATCCTATAGGGGTCGGGCTGGAGCAGATTCTGCTCCAGCCTTGAATTTAAGCTCCCGTCATCGCGAGCCAAACGACACAACGCGCGGCATACCTCACATGTATAGAGTAAGTAACCTGCCCGAGCCCGGTTCAGACCAGTTTTACCGCCTGTGTCGGGTTCTTTTGGCGGAAACATCCTCACACGGGTATATGTTCCCTTTATTTGCGATGATAATAAAAACCGCCTATTCGGCGGTTGTGGTTTGTTTGCTGGGTTCCGTGGTTGGACTCTCAGATTTTGGTGTTTCAGAAGCTGGCTTGGCGCCGTTGCCGCCATCTCCATTGTCCTTATGACCATATTTCTGACCGGATGGAGAGCGGTTATCGGTGGCGTAAAAGCCTTTTCCTTTAAAGACTATGCCCACCGGGGTATAAACCTTGCGCAATGCAACCTCGTTACAAACCGGGCAGACTGTCAAGGCGTCATCGGTGAAATGTTGAAACTGGTCAAAAGCATGACCACAATGTTCGCATTTATAACTATAAACTGGCATCTTCCCGTACTACTCCTGATTCAGAACCATTATAGTACCACATAACGGCACTTCATTATGTTAACCCAATGCAGTAAGATTTTTGTAAGAATGGTCAGCAATTCTCAATGTGAAGGTCTCCAGAAAGGGAACAGGGAATAGGGAACAGGACCTGGGTATTGTCATCCTGAGCTTCTTTTGCGAAGGATCTTATCGATTGGAAGGGTAAGATCCTTATGAATTACATTTACGAAGTGCTT
>DHRN01000067.1:14425-25426 GCA_002411175.1 Anaerolineaceae bacterium UBA5311
AATTACATTTACGAAGTGCTTGTCCCGTTCCGGCGAAGCCATCTTTTCGTAGAGAACGCGGCTCGTCCCGTTCCGGCGGAGTGATGTTGTTGTAGGGAACGCGGCTCGTCCCGTTCCGGCGAAGCCAACTTTTTGTAGAGAACGCGGCTTGTCCCGTTCCGGCGAAGCCATCTTTTCGTATTGAAATTGCACCGCACGTTCCGGCAAAGCCGTGTATTGAGGGGGTTGTAACTTTAGTGTGACGGCGATGCTGCTCCCCCTCAATCCGCCGACTACAACGACCACACGCATCGGCGGATTGGAGGGAGTGTGTTTGATTGGTGAAAAGTGTAAACAATCACTGTCTTGACAGGCAACCCGCCCCTACGCCACATCCGGGACGGCATGGCAACCGTCCCCTACACCACAAACCGAAAATAATTGCACTCGCGAATTTCACTCCCCGTGTGTTTGCGATATAATCCGAACTGTTATGAAGAACGATATTGACGAAGAAAAGCCGACAGAGGTTTCTGAGATGAAACCAGTTGAAGGCGAAAATCAAAAACGCAGGAACCTACGCCGCGGCTTGTTTATCGTCGTTGGAGTGATTGCGGTCCTGGTTGTGGTCCTCGCTGCGCTTTACCAGGTGCCAGCGATCCATGACCGGGCATATTACTACGTTACTTCGCTGCGCTCTGAGATCTACTACTTCTTCCGCCCACCGGAAAAGTCTGAATTTGAAATTTCAGGCGAGACCGCGGTGGATGTCAATGTGATGGCAACGCTGACTGCTTTCGCACCATCCCCCACACAGACCCCCCTGCCTGAACCGACCTCCGGGTTGGAAACCATCCAGGAAACTGCGCTTCCAACTGCCACGCTGGAGCCCACGCCGATTCCCGCGGTAGTTCAACTGGAAGGAGTTTTCCAGGAATATCAACGTATGAACAGTTGTGGTCCCACAAACCTGGCAATAAACCTGCGCTATTGGGGTTGGGTGGGCGAGCAGACCGACATTGAGAATGTGGTCAAACCCCGCCTCGAGGATCTGAATGTGACCCCCCAGGAAATGGTGAGCTATGTGCAGGAGCATACCGAACAGGATGCGATCGTTCGGCTTGGTGGCTCGGTTGATCTGCTCAAACGCCTGGTGGCTGCCGGTTATCCCGTGATGGTCGAACGAGGTTTTGTTAACATTGATGAAGATTGGAAAGGCTGGATGGGACATTATGGTGTTGTCGATGGTTATGACGATGCTAAAAATGCGGTCCACATCCCAGATACCGTTTTTGGCAATATCTGGGTTGACTATGATACCCTGCAAACCTTCTGGGATCAATTTGCAGGCACCTACCTGGTAATTTTCCCTGCTGATGATCGGGAAACCGTCCTGGGCTTGCTCGGCGAGCATGCAGACCCTGAATACAACCTGGATTACACGCTGGCTGTCTATCGGGAACGAGCTGAAAATGTCGATCTTTCCGAGAAATACTTTGCCTATTACAGTCTCGGCGAGCTGCTGGTGATGAAAAAGCAATATGCAGAGGCTGCCGAGGCATTTGACCAAGGGTTTGAAGTTTACGGCTGGCTGCCGGTGTATGACCGACCCTGGCGAATGTTGTGGTACCAGGTTGGACCTTACGAAGCCTACTATTACACTGGTCGCTATAATGATGTCATCAGCCTTACATATAAGACGATTACCGATGCAAGCACACCGGCTTTACCCGAGACATTCTTGTGGAGCGGACGGGCTAACGTCGCCCTCGGGAACACCCAGGCTGCTGTATACGACTTTCAACGTGCCCTCCAGTGGCACCCCGGCTGGCAACCTGCGATTGCCGAACTGGAAGCGCTGGGTGCAGACCCGAACAAATAAATTCACAGAACGCAGAAGAGATTAACTATGTCAAAATCGACTGATGAAATGAAAAAACAAATTAAACCCGCCTCAATCTGGCGCAAGCCCTGGCTTTACCTGGGAATTTTGGTTGTCTTACTGGTGGCAGCTTTTGGCTTGTATCAGGTACCTGCTATTCAAAACCGTGTGGATTCACTCTACTCCAAAATATACTATCGCCTCAACCCCCCTACTGAAAATGTTTTCGACCCTTCCCAGCAAGGCACATTAAGCGCGCATGTCGTGGCAACTCTTACCGCCATGGCGCCTACGCCGACCACGCCCCCACCTGCCACTGCGGCAAGCCCCACACAAGAAGGCGCGCCTACAGAAATGCCCACCCCAACCTTTACACCCTTCCCGGTTCCGGCAGCATATGCCCTGGATGGTATCGGGCTCGAATACCAGACGTTCAACAACTGCGGTCCGGCGAACTTATCGATGAATATTACCTATTGGGGCTGGACCACCAATCAATCGATCACGGAAGACGCCCTCAAAACTCATCCGGACGATCGCAACGTGATGCTGTCAGAAATGAAGGTTTATGCTGAAGCCAACACCGACCTCAAAGGTCTGATCCGTTTCGGCGGAGACATGGAAGTGATCAAACGCCTGCTATCCGGAGGTTTCCCGGTGTTGTTGGAACGCGGGCATACCGATCCTGAAGACGGCTGGATGGGGCATTACAGCATAATTACTGCGTACGATGATGCCACCCGCACAGTTACCATCCCTGACACCCTGCTTGGCATGATGACGATGAGCTATGACGATTTGCTGCTCGATTGGGCTCATTTTGACGGGATTTATCTCGTGGTCTACCCGCCTGAGAAGGAACAAGAGGTACTGAGCTTGCTGGGCGAGCACGCTGACCCTGCTAAAAACCTGCGCCTGACCCTCGAGCAGATCGAAGAGCGTGCCGCAGGTCTGACAGGACGCGAATTGTTCTTCGCGCTCTACAGCAAAGGTTCGATTCTGGTCGAAATGCAGGATTATCTGTCTGCATCCCAGGCGTACGACCAGGCTTTTGCCGTCTACGGGCAGCTCGACCCCGGTCAGCGCCCCTGGCGAATTCTTTGGTACCAGGTTGGCGCCTATCCAGCCTACTACTATACCGGTCGTTTCGAGGATGTGGTCACTTTGGCGCAGCAGACACTGGACAACTCCCGGCAGCCAAAGTCGTTACCGGAAACCTGGTATTGGGCTGGCAAGGGAGCCGCCGCACTCGGGGACAACACTAAAGCAGAAGAATACCTGCGGGGAGCGCTTCAGTTTTATCCAAACTGGGACCTTGCAACCGAGGAACTTGCCAGGATCGATGTAACGCCCTGACCTACACGCACTATCGTTTTGGACCCACGTCAAAAATGGGTGCCTGATAGTTTGTTATAATGCCGAATCAAGATGATTAATAATAAAAAACAAGCCATGCGTCGACGCTTGTCACAAAAACTAAACGGACGCAAACCATATCAATATATCCTGATCGGACTCGCTCTCATTTTGCTGATAATTCTTGTGTATCAAATTCCATCAGTAAACGAGAGAGTCTCCTGGCGGGTTGAAAGCGCCATGGCGAGGGTATATTACTTCTTCAACAGACCTGGAAGAGAAGTATTTGTGCCAGTTGAATCTGAACCCAATCAAACCTACGCACTACAAACGCTTACTGCGGCGGTTACTCCGACCCTGGCACCAACGCTAACAGAAGTGCCGTCCTTAACTCCCACCCTGCAGTTCACCCCTACCCCAACGATCGAACCAACAGCAACTGCAACCCCCAAGCCTTTGCCTCGATCGATGCTGTTGGAAGGTGTTCAGGTAGAGTATCAAAAAGCCAACAACTGCGGACCTGCCAACATTTCGATGTTGTTAAATTTCTGGGGATGGACGGGTGATCAGACTGTTACCGAAAAAGTGTTAAAGCCATTTATTAAAGATCGTAATGTAATGCCATATGAAATGCTCAGTTATGTGCAGGAGCATACGCAATTCAATGGTGTCGTTCGATATGGTGGTGACCTGGAGATGGTTAAACGCCTTGTCGCCGCGGGTTTTCCGGTTTTGATTGAGCGCGGTTATATCAATTCGCAGGAAGGCTGGATGGGACACTATGGTTTAATTGTCGGCTACGATGACGAAACCCAGGAAGTGACCATTCCGGATACCTACCTGGGCGAGATCAGGATGTCGTATGAAGAGATTGATAAATTCTGGGCGCAGTTTGACAGAATTTACCTTGTTGTTTTTCCGAACGATCGTGCCCAGGAGGTTTACGACATTTTAGGTCCCCAGATGGATGTCGGCTATAACATTCAGTATTCCTACGACCAGGTGCAGGCTAACCTTTTTAATAATGCAGATGCAGAACTATTCTTTGCCTGGTTTTCCCGCGGCTCACTGATGGTTGAGCTGAAGGATTGGTGGGGTGCTTCCCAATCTTTTGATGAGGCTTTTATTGTTTATGAAACTTTGCCAGAAAAAGACCGTCCCTGGCGTATGCTCTGGTATCAGACCGGACCCTTCTTTGCTTACTATAATATGGGACGCTACCACGACGTTTTGAACCTGGCAAAGCAAACACTGACCGAAGCCAAAGAAGATGCTCTGCCCGAAAGCTGGGTTTGGAAAGGTCGTGCCGAGGTGATGTTGGGCTTGCGCGATGATGCCATTGCCAGTTTTAGACGCGCGCTTTATTGGCACCCCGATTGGTGGGTTGCCGTCAACGAGCTGACCGCACTCGGTGTTACCGCTCCGTAAAAACCGCTATCTATGAATAAAGTCAGCAATTTCAACGCCCAAACCTGGGACCATTGGAGTCGGAAAGGCTCTGTTTGGACGAGACCATTCTCATCAGATCAATTTGCTGAGGCGAAAGAGCGTACCATCGAACTGATTTTGACCCCCATGAAAAAAGCGCCTTTGTGGTGGTTTGAAGGGCTGGGAGAGCGCGTACTGGGGCTGGCAAGCGGGGGCGGACAGCAGGGTCCGGAACTGATCGCGCATGGCTATGATGTGACGATTATGGATATCTCCCGGCGCCAGCTGTTGGCTGACCAGGCAGTTTCCATGAGAGAGGATTATCCGATAAATCTCGTTAGAGCGGATATGACCTGCCGGTTTCCATTTGAGGACAATGTTTTTGATTTTATTGTTCACCCGGTGTCGAATTGTTATGTAGAAGAGATCGAACACGTTTGGCGGGAGGCTTATCGTGTTCTAAGACCTGGCGGGGTATTGATGTCTGGCTGGACGAACCCAATCATGTATATGGTGGCTGACGAAGCATTAAATTCTGAGGAACATCCCTTAGAAATCAAGTACCCGCTGCCTTACAACAGCCTTGTTGAAGAACAAAAAGGGTTGGAGATAACCACGGATGGGGGCTATCAGTTTAGCCATACGCTCGGCACGCAGATCGGCGGACAATTAAGGGCTGGATTTCTTTTGAAAGATTTCTATGAGGATAATGAAGCAGATAACAGGCTTGGAAAGTATACCAGCCTCTATGCTGCAACCTTGGCGATTAAGCCGATGTAGGCAAAGACCACCGGGCTTTCTGTTGGCAATAATGAATAGGCGCGCCCCATTCCGGCGGAGCTATCTTTTCGTAGGGCGGGACGTTTGTACCGGCGAAGCCGTGTATTGAAAACACCTCGCACTTTTTTCTACTCGCGCTTTATGTGTTTTCAATCCGCCGTGCAAAGCCGTGCAAAATGACCACCCACTACGTGTTTGTCATCCTGAGCCTCTTTTGCGAAGGATCTTTACTGCCAACGGGTAAGTTTCTCATGAAGTACATTTGCGAAATACTTTCCCCCTTCCCTGCTAATTTTAAGGTCTACGAAGTTGTCACTGAGCCGGAAATCCCCATATCGATCCAATCTTTTTTGAAGAAGCTTTTGGGGTGCTAAAAAAAGAAGCCAAGTTACGATAACCAAAAGCAATAATGGCAAGTATCTACTTATCCAGACACTCCGCCGCGGCTTGTTTGAGATGCCCGACCATGGCGGTGAGCCCATTGCTGCGTTGAGAGGAGATATGCCGCCATAAGCCCAGGGTTTCAAAGAAATCCAGGTTTGCCTGGAGCACATCCTCAGCCGGCTGACCGTTGAGCGTTTGATTAAGCACGGCAACCATGCCCTTTACGACCACAGAGTCACTGTCTGCGCTGAAAAGGAGTCTGCCTTCCTGGCAATGGATATCAAACCATACACTGGACTGGCAGCCCTGCACCAGGCGATCATCCGTTTTTAGAGTCGGGTCCATCCTGGGCATATCCTGACCCAGCTCGATCAGGTATTCATATTTTTCTTCCCAATTATCCAGGAGGTTAAAATCGTCAATCAGCTCTTGCTCAATTTCTTTGATGGTGGCTTTTTCGGTCATATTATCTCCTGATCATCCTGATAACACGCCGTATTCCCTGGGCGAGGGCATCAAGATCTTCATGCGTGTTGTAGAGCGCGAGAGACGCACGCACTGTTCCAGAGATGTGCAGCGCGTCCATGATTGGCTGAGTGCAGTGTTGCCCGGTGCGCACAGCGATTCCCCGCGCGTCGAGCAGAACGCCCATGTCGTAATGCTGGATTCCATCCACATTAAAGGGGATGATTGCAGAGCGATGCGTCGGGTTTCCATAAATATTCAACCCTTCAATGTCTTTAAGCAGGCTTAGCCCATAGTTAAGCAGCTCTTCCTCATAAGCCTGCAGATCGGCAAAATCGAATTGGTTAATATAGTCGATGGCTGCCCCCAGCCCGATTACATCGGCAACGTTTGGGGTGCCGGCTTCAAATTTGTAGGGCAGAATATTAAAAGTGACTTCCTCAGGGGAGACATGATCAATCATCTCACCGCCTGCCTGATAAGGGGGCAACTTTTCGAGCCAGGTTTCTTTGCCAAAAAGCACACCGGTGCCCATGGGCGCGTACATTTTATGCCCTGAGAAAGCGTAAAAGTCAGCGTCGATTTCCTGCACGTTATGAGGCATATGTTGGATCGACTGCGCGGCATCCACCAGGATGGGCACGCCGGCAGCGTGTGCAATTTGCACGATCTGCCTGATCGGATTGACTGTGCCCAGCGAGTTGGAAACGTGGTTAACAGCGACAAGTCGGGTTTTTTCGTTGAGCATCGACTTGAAAATCTCCAGGTTGAGTTCGCCGTTTTCATCAAAAGGAACCACACGGAACGTCGCCTGGCGCTTTTTACACATCAACAGCCAGGGAACATAATTGCTGTGATGTTCAAGCTGGCTGACCAAAATTTCATCTCCCGGTTTAACGAAGGCTTCACCAAAACTATGCGCAACAAGGTTGATTGACTCGGTAGTCCCCCGGGTGAAGATAATTTCGTTTGTCGAAGGGGCGTTGATATACTCAGCAACCTTTTTGCGCACGCCTTCGTAAGCCTGGGTAGCATACACCGCCAGCGTATGGTTGCCGCGATGGATATTGGCGTTGAGCGTCGTGTAATAACGGCTGATCGCGTCGATTACGCTTTGGGGTTTTTGTGTGGTTGCAGCGTTATCCAAATAAACCAGCGGCAAATCATTAACAGTCTGGCTGAGGATGGGGAAGTCTGCCCTGGCAGTAAGTATATCTTTAATCATATAGTGATCCGCTAATAAGTAGATTTTACCATTGGGGATAGACAAAGACAGATAACCTTTGAACAAAAAAATTACAAATTGAGGGTCTGCCGGAAAATTCTGATTAAGGATTGGTAAAAAGTTGGTTATGCTTCTGTATAAAGTTATCGGTAGAGAATCGAGGCACTATAATTGTTAACAAGTTAACCTAAAAATTATGATGGATTTTGATTGCATTTAACCATGGAGGTAAGCATGGCTGAAAAAATTTTGGTTGTCGATGACGAGATCTCTTTGCAGGAAACTCTAAGATACAAGTTGGAAAAAGAGGGATACGAAGTCGAAGTGGCAGGTGATGGTCTGAAAGGTCTCGAATTGGCGCGTTCAAAAAATCCCGACCTGGTAATCCTGGATATTATGCTGCCCGGTATGGATGGATTTGAAGTCTGCCGGATTCTTCGCCAGGAAACCAATATCCCTGTGCTCATGCTAACTGCCCGGGATGACGAGATCGACCGTGTAGTCGGTTTGGAGGTCGGGGCGGACGATTATCTGCCCAAACCCTTCAGTATGCGGGAGCTAATCGCCAGGGTGAAAGCCTTGTTACGCCGCGTACGTCTGATGCGTGAGGAAGTAAACGCTGCCGTCCAGGAAGGCGCCCTTCCCCAGATTATGACCTTCAACAACCTGGAAATCGACCTGACCCGGCGGGAAGTTCGGCTGAACGGTGAGGTTGTAGCTTTCAAGCCGAAAGAATTCGAACTGCTTACTTTTATGGGACAGCACAAAGGCAGGGTGCTTACGCGTGAATTTATCCTGGAACGTGTTTGGGGTTGGGGTTTTGTTGGAGATTCGCGCACCGTGGATGTGCACATCCGCTGGTTGAGGGAGAAGATCGAGCAGACCCCGGAAAAACCACAACGCATCATTACCGTTAGAGGAGCCGGCTATCGCTTTGAGGGATAGTAAAATACAAAAATGAAATCGCGTTTCCACCTGAGGATTTTGTGGCCTTTCATCCTGATTTTGGGAATGAGCTTAATTGCTTTTTTCTTTTTGTACCCATTCGTCGAAAGGTCAATCCAGCAACACGCGGCAGCCTCTGGCGATGTCAATTTTGTTCCTCTCTTTTCGCTTTTCTTTCTAATCCTGACCATAGGGCTGGCTGTCGGATTGCTCGTCAACATCTACTACACCAATCAGCACCTCACCATTCTTGAAGATCTGACCGATGCAGCCAAAGAACTGGGCGATGGACGCTTTCAAGAAATCAAGTTTCCAGAAAATGTTGGTGATCTGCCCGAGATGCGTGAGTTGGCTGAAGCCTTGCAGAAAACTGCCCATCAAACCGAAGAGCAATTTAACGCGTTAAATAAAGAACAAACCATGCTCACAGCGGTCCTTGGACATATGACCGATGGCGTTTTGATTGCCGATGACAACGGAAAGGTTGAGTTACTAAACGCCACTGCTGAAAGACTTTTCAGGATCGAAAACGACCAGGCAGTTGGTCGTTCAGTAACTGAGGTCATGCGCCATTACAGCCTGGTTGAAGTATGGGAAAAAACCAAGAACGGCTACCCCGAAACGATCACAATGGAGTTGGGCTCTGCCCATAAATTCCTGCAGGTGGTTGGAATCAATCTCAAAAAAGACCTGCCCGGGCGCACGATGCTGCTTTTTGAAGACCTGACCCAGACCCACCAGCTGGAAATCGTCCGTCGTGACTTTGTTTCCAATATTTCCCACGAACTGCGCAGCCCTATCGCAGGCATAAAAGCAATCAGTGAGACCCTGCTGGACGGCGCGCTGGATGATCCCCCTGCGGCACGAAGGTTTTTAGTTCGTATGGACAGCGAAGTTGACAACCTGATTCAGATGGTCAACGAACTGTTGGAGCTCTCACGGATTGAGGCGGGGCGCTCCAGTTTTGATTTCCAACGCAGTAAACCCTGCGAGCTGATTAATAATGCCTTTGAACGGATGAGCTTGCAGGCAGAAAAGGCGGGATTGAATCTGACCCAGAATTGCCCTGGCAACCTGCCCCAGGTATTTGCCGACCCGGCACGTATCTCGCAGGTTTTTAGCAACTTGATCCATAACGCGATTAAATTTACTCCTGAAGGTGGGCAGATTCACCTCGAAGCCTGGAAGGATGAGAATAAAGTGGTCTTTATGGTCCGGGATGACGGTGTCGGAATCGCAAGTAAGGAGTTAAAGAGGATCTTCGAACGATTTTTCAAAGCCGATAAAGCCCGGTCTGGTGGAGGAACCGGGTTGGGGTTATCGATTTCAAGACATATTGTTGAGGAGCATGGCGGAAAGATTTGGGCAGAGAGCGCAGTAAACGCAGGCAGTAAATTTCTATTTACATTACCGGCAACTGCAGGGGACAGCCAGGATTAATCCTGCTTTTTCAGTCAGGATATAAAACATTAAGCCTGTTATTGGCTATATGCTCACCGTAAATGATATTATTGAAGGACAGACTATCGGTCAGCAAGCCTGAAGTAAAATTAACTATCAAAAATCGTGGGTGTTTGGAGGCATAGATGTCCAGATTCACATTAGACCAGGAAATACGGCTGATCCAGGATGAGATACTCTTGTTGGGCAGCCTGGTGGAGCAGGCGATACTCAATTCTGTCCATACCTTGCAGCAACGTGACAAGGCAGCCGCCCAACGCGTCTATAAAAATGACAGAAAGATTAACGCAAAGCACTACGCAATTGAAAACCATATCCTGATTACTCTCGCAACGCAGAGCCCATTGGCTGGTGACTTGCGCCTGCTGGCGGCAGTGCTGGTAGTGAATACTGAATTGGAACGAATCGGTGATTATGCAAAGGGAATCGCCAAAGTTGCCATCCATATCGGCGATAGTGATTTTCCCATCCCAATGCGCGAGATCAACATGATGGCAGATAAGGCGACATCAATGTTACATCGTGCTCTGGGGGCTTTTGTCGCGGGAGACCTTGAGGCTGCCTATAGCATCCCTCAGGAAGACGACCATGTTGACGAATTATACAGGTCGGTTTACCGGAAAATTGTAGAGTGCATGATTAAAAACCCCCAGTATATTGATGTCGCTAATGAGCTGGTGTGGGTCATACACAACCTCGAGCGCACTGCAGACCGGGTGACTAATATCTGCGAACGAACTGTCTTTATCGTATCCGGTGAGTCAATCGAATTTGATGTCTCTGACGATGAATTGATGGAATAATGACGGATCTAACCGTGCCTGGTTGTAAAAACGCGCGATAAGCGCGTTTTTGTTAAGCAATGGAGGTGGAACCTCGTGTACAGGTCGTTTGCATGAACTCTGAAAATCAGCAATTCTCGATATGAATGTGTTTAGATTTAAAACGTAAAATGCACAGGTAATCGGACTCCGAAACGGTAGGGGTGGGTTCAGGACGTGTGAGCAGGAAACAGGAAACAGGCAGCAGGGAACAGGAAGCAGGGAGCAGGAACTGGGTTTTGTCATCCTGGTCCTCTTTTGCGAAGGATCTTGTC
>DHRN01000067.1:25672-30568 GCA_002411175.1 Anaerolineaceae bacterium UBA5311
GGTTGTGACATTGGTGTGACGGATATGTTGCTCCCCCTCAATCCGCCATACACTTACCCCGTCCCGTTCCAACAGAGCCATCTTTCGTAGGGAACACGGCTTGTCCCGTTCCGGCGAAGCCATCTTTTTGTAGAGAACGTGGCTCGTTCCGTTCCAGCAAAGCCATCTTTCGTAGGGAACGCGGCTTGTCCCGTTCCGGCGTAGCCATCTTTTCGTAGGGCGAGACGTTTGTACCGGCGAAGCCGTGTATTGAGGGGGTTGTGACATTGGTGTGACGGCGATGTTACCTCCCCTCAATCCGCCGTTCACAATGACCACACACAACGGCGGATTGGAGGTGCGAAACACTCTTGCAAATGGAAATATCCGGCACCTCCAATACCTACTTCGTTGGTACAGACGTCACGCCCTACACCACAATTGGAACAGCGCGGCAACCGTCCCCTACGCTTGTATGCAGAGAAAATAAACAGTTTTGGATTTTATAGGTGGAAAAAATCATATTTTTCCATATCGAGAATTGCTGCTCTGAAAATACCTCAAACGAAATTCTCAGAAGATTACATTATAATGACAATTACAATCAAAAAAACAATTATTAAGATGCTGAGTGTTGTCTTTGCTGGAGGTGGCAAAAGTGTTAAGACCCAATGATACGAAAGGAAAATTAATCGTCGTGGAAGGTATCGATGGGTCGGGCAAGTCGACCCAAATCGATTTGCTCTATAAATGGCTGCTTTCAAAAGGCTATTCCGTCTATTTCAGCGAATGGAATAGCTCTGCGCTGGTGAAAAGCACCACAAAGGTCGCAAAAAAGACGCATGCATTTACCCCGGCAACCTTCAGCATTCTTCACTGTACTGATTTTGCAGACCGCTGGGAAAACAGCATCTATCCACTGCTCAAGGCGGGTGTGATTGTCTTGGCGGATCGCTATGCTTTCACCGCTTTCGCACGGGACGTTGCCCGCGCAAACGATCCACTATGGGTGCGGGAAATGTATTCTTTCGCCATCATGCCGGACGCAGCCTTATATTTTAGGGTACCGTTGGATATCGCCGTTGAACGCATCACGGGGTCACGTGCCCAGTTGAAGTATTATGAAGCCGGCATGGACCTGGCGCTCTCAGATAATTATGAAGAGAGTTTCAAACTCTTTCAGGGTAAGATTTTGAATGAATACGACAAAATGGTGGACGAATTTGGTCTGACCATGATTGATGGCACCTTGCCGGTAAAAGATCAACAAAAGAAGGTTAGATCATTGATCAGGCGCATCCTGGTGGGTTTTGAAGGTTTGCCGAATCCGGATAAACAAGGGATCGCAGTGGACAACCCCCAAGCACGCAAGAAAGGTAAAAAAGGAGGGAAGTAATGGCTAAAGCAGATTTTTATGGCGCTGGTTTTCCCTATCGTGATTTCGGTAATCTTACGGGCAAATTGATCGTTTTGGAAGGCACGGATGGGGTTGGTCGTTCAACGCAAATTAACATGCTGCGACATTGGCTCGAAGAAGAAGGGTATGCGGTCGCCGATACCGGGCTGACTCGTTCTGAGCTGACGGGAGCGGGGCTGGATGCGGCAAAGAGTGGGCACACGCTTGGACCGATCACCATGAGCCTTTTTTACGCTGCCGATTTCGCTGACCGGCTCGAAAACAAAATTATCCCAGCGCTTCAGGCTGGCTTTATAGTCTTGTCCGATCGTTACTTCTACTCCATGATCGCACGCGACAGCATCCGCGGTATTGAAAAAAACTGGTCCCGGGCTTTGTATGGCATCGCCTTGCGTCCACATTTGATCATGTATCTGCAGGCATCAGTGCCCTCTCTGGTTCAGCGCTTAATCCATGGACGCGGGCTAAACTATTGGGAATCGGGCATGGACCTGCACATGGCAGATAATTTCTATGACAGCTTCGTGACTTATCAGACCGCAATCCTCAAAGAACTGGAAGAATTGGCGCGGGAGTACAACTTTGTGACAGTTGATGCCGATCGGACACCCCTGGAGATTTTTGAGGATCTTCAACGACCGATCCGCTTATTGCTTCACAACCGGCTGACGAAGTCTGAGCGCCCTTTTTAGCGGAGCTTTATAGAGATCAAACCTGCCGCATGGGTAGTTGTGCAGGGGTAACGGAGGAGAAAAGGCAAAAGTGACCGTTGAAGCAGTTGATGTTTACGGAGCGACGATAATCTACGCGCACGTCTCGGCGATGCAGGCGGAAGTGGAAGGGGTGATGACCGGCGATGATATTGAATATATCCATCGAATGCGCGTGGCATCACGACGGCTGCGCAGCTCATTAGCAATCTTCAGTGAAAGCTTCCCCAAAAAAGATTACAAGCGATTTTCCAAAGACATCCGCCAGGTGACCAAAGCACTCGGTCAGGCACGCGATCTGGATGTACAGATCGGGATGTTGGAAGATTGCCTGCCGAAGTATGCAGACCCACAGCTCAGCCCGGGGATCAACCGCTTAATCCTGCGTCTGAAACAGCAGCGGCAGGTCGTTCAAACCCCGGTGATCGCGGCAATGAAAACGTTGGAAGACGAAGAAACCTTGCGTAGGATTGCCCGCTGGGCAGCGCCCTGGCTGGAAAAAAGTGATTCGATTTACCTGTATTCACCGGCGTTGTTTGAACTGGCGTTTTCAAACATCAAAACACGGCTGCAAGACACGATCAGTTTTGATCAGATCGTTCGGGACGAAACGAATGTTGCTGAATTGCACGCTATGCGCATCAGCGCCAAACACTTGCGTTATACAATGGAGATTTTTGAAAGTCTCTATGGCGAACAAATCAAACCTTTTGTTAACCAGACCAAAAAGCTGCAGGACATTCTGGGTTCCATCCATGACTCGGATGTGTGGATGGAAATGATTCCAACGTTTATCGAGGAAGAAGAGCAGCGCATCACCACCTATTTTGGACACAGCCGTCCCCTGCGCAGGCTCTTACCCGGGCTTAAAGTATTTATTGCAGACCGGAAGGCAAGCCGTAATGAGGATTACCAAAATTTTATCAGCCTATGGGATAAGACCCTGTCTGATGGTGTGTGGGAAAAACTTGACATGCTGATCAACGCTCCCCTGGATATTGGCGAAGCAATCAAGCTGCGGCAGAAGATGCAAGACCCTGCAGAAGATGACCGGGATCTGACAACAGCTTCGGAAAGATAGAAAGGTCGCATAAAACCCTTTGCGGTGATGTTGTCGTAATGTTAGTTTTCCTTTTGGGCCGATGGCTTACGCGCGAACAGTTTGGTCAGAGGGGATAATGGATTCCAATTCAGCAGCCTGGAAAAGCTCCAGACTGATATCTTTCGTGTAGCCTGCACCTTGCGGCGTTTACTCCACATTCCGGGCAGCCCATTGAACGCAGCTTTTTTTGCACTCCAGATTGCTTCCCGATTTGGCATAACCAAACCAACCAACAGATAAAGTAAATTCACAAGCAGTTGAGCCGGCAGTAAAAGCCAGAAAAGCAGACCGGGCATATTCTTAACAAAAGCCCAGACCAGGTTCCTTTGACCATGAAAAGTTGAAAAATCGCTGTGGCTGCCCGTGCTGCCGGAGCCGACATGCCGAACCACAGCGCCAGGCAGATAAACACAAGGGTAGCCAGCCAATCGCAACCGCAGGTCGAGATCGACATCTTCCATGTAGGCGAAAAAGTCTTCATCAAATCCGCCCGCTTGTTCGAAGGCGTCACGGGGGTAAGCAGCGGCAGCGGCACAAGCGCTGACCACGTGTCGAGCTCTGGTTGAACTCAGCGAAGTGGGGCGATTGTGGTTTTTTCGCCATGCTAAGCCGCTGGCATGATAGACATTCCATTCCCCATCCAAAATTTCGGGATGATTTGCTTTCAGAAGGCGGGAGGCAAAACAATGATCCGGATAATGCTGCGCAGCCTGGTGAAGAACGGTTAGCCAATTGGGTTCAGGGAACGCATCGCCGTTGAGGAGGACGATGTAATCCCCCCGCGCTTCTTGGGCAGCCAGGTTGTTGCCACCGGCGAATCCGAGGTTTGTCTCAGATCGCAATAAATGGATTTCCAGGTGGGTGTGTTGGCTCAATACGGCAGGATCAGGCGGTTCATCTGCCCCGTTGTCAAGGAGGATTACCTCGAAGTCTTTGAAAGTTTGTTCATTCAACGCATGCAGGTTTTCCGGAAGATATTCAGCGCTATTCCAGTACAGGATGAGGACGGAGAAAAAAGGTTTGGTCGCAGTATTTTTCATGACTAAGACATTATAATTTAGGTAGGAAGGTATGTATTAGAATGTCACGTTGACTGCAGTGATTGTATAATAATGAGCATTAAACTACCAGGATGGACCGAGATGTCGCAATCAAAGAAATCTAAGCAAAAAAAGAAGACCACTTCAGATAAAAACCCCCGGCAAACAGCCTCGGCACATAAACCCAAACCCCAGGTTGTGAAGACGGCGAAATCGACAGGATCAATCCCTGTTTGGGTTTGGACCCTGGTCGTGATTGTTGTCGCGGCTGGAGGTTACTGGCTCATCCGGATAACCAACCAGCGCCAGGAAGTTGCCAATACCCTTCCTGCGGAGATTAGCGTGGCGGAAGCGGCAAAACTCGACCCGCAAGAATGGTTCTTCCTGGATGTACGCGAACAAGACGAATGGAATCAAGAGCACATCGAATGGGCGACCCTGATTCCATTGGGGCAGTTGAACGACAGGCTTGACGAACTGCCTGAAGATCAGAAAATCGTTGTCGTCTGCCGTTCTGGCAATCGAAGTGCCGAGGGACGGGATATCTTGTTGAAAGCTGGCTTCAAAGCCGTCACCAGCATGGCAGGCGGGATGAACGATTGGATAAACCAGGGAAACCTTGTAGTCGCCGGACCGTAGGTTTTGTTT
>DHRN01000065.1 GCA_002411175.1 Anaerolineaceae bacterium UBA5311
GCTACAACAGCTCCGACCCGGTTAACATCGGCTCGAATTTTGAGATCTCGATCAAAGACCTGACCGAGCTGATCGCTCGCCTGACCGGCTTTGAGGGCGGGATCCGCTGGGATACGAGCAAACCCAACGGACAGCCCCGACGCAAACTGGATACCTCCCGCGCGAAGGAGCGCTTCGGCTTTGAAGCCAAAACCAATTTTGAAGACGGGCTGCGGCGTACGATCGAGTGGTATGCTAACGAAAGGGCACATGGCAGAGAGTAAAACACTTCCCGCCAACCAGGTCGTAACGATCAAGCCTGCCAAGGGCTGGCTGGGGATCGACCTGCAGGAGCTCTGGCACTACCGCGAGCTGATCTACTTTTTGACCTGGCGGGATATCAAGGTGCGTTACAAGCAAGCCGCGCTGGGCATCGCCTGGGCGATTTTGCAACCGGTTTTGACCACGCTAATCACCTCGATCGTTTTTGGCTATTTGCTAAAGGTCGACACCGGCACCTTGCCTTACCCGGTTTTTACGCTGGCGGCGCTGCTGCCCTGGCATCTTTTCCAGCTTTCGCTGCAGAAAAGCAGCGTTAGTCTGGTGGGCAATGCCAATTTGATCACCAAAATCTACTTCCCGCGGGTAATCATTCCGCTGTCGTCTGTTTTGGCGGTGTTGGTTGATTTCGGGATTTCGTTGGTGATTCTGTTCATCGCCATGGCGATCTATAAAATGCCTCTCACATGGAACGCTTTGTGGCTCGTACCGCTGACGCTGCTGACCGTTCTGGCAGCCCTGGCAGTCGGATTGTGGCTTTCGGCGTTGAATGTGCAATATCGTGACATTCAGCAGATGGTCCCGTTTTTGCTGCAGATCTGGATGTATGCCACCCCGATTGTCTACCCCATCACGATCATCCCCGAGGGCACGATCCGTTATCTTTACAGTCTCAACCCCATGGTGGGGGTGGTGCAGGGTTTCAGGTGGGCGCTCTTTGGCGGATCTGCGCCGGATATGACTTTACTCTTCTCCTCAATCGCGGTGGTCGTGCTGTTGGTTAGTGGGCTGTTTTTCTTCCGGCGTATGGAAAAAACTTTCGCGGACGTGGTGTAACATGGAAAAAGACACCTCAATTGTTGTTCGCGGAATAGGCAAGCGCTACAAAATTGGCGCTTTCCAGGAACGGCAGGACACGCTGCGCGACCTGATCGTCAACCAGGTGCAAAACCTGGGCAATGTTTTCCGTAAAGGCGGCGGCAGGAGCAAGAAAGAAGAGATCTGGGCGCTGCGCGATGTCAGCTTTGACGTCAGGCAGGGGCAAGCGCTGGGGATTATTGGTCGAAACGGAGCTGGCAAGAGCACACTGTTAAAGATTTTATCGCGGGTGACCGACCCGACCGAAGGATATGGCGAATTGCGCGGCAGGGTGGGCTCTTTGCTGGAGGTTGGCACCGGTTTTCACCCCGAGCTGACCGGACGCGAGAATATATTCCTGAATGGCGCCATTTTGGGGATGCAAAGACGCGAAATTGAAGCGAGGTTTGACGAAATCGTTGCTTTCTCGGAAGTGGAAAAATTCATCGACACCCCGGTCAAGCGCTATTCCTCCGGCATGTATCTGCGCCTGGCATTTGCCGTGGCAGCTCACCTGGAGCCGGAAATATTGGTCGTCGATGAGGTTTTGGCGGTGGGGGATGCGGATTTTCAGCGCAAGTGCCTTGGCAAAATGGGCGATGTGGCGGATTCGGGGCGGACAGTGTTGTTTGTCAGTCATAACATGAGCGCGATTCTGCGCCTGACGCAGGAAACCATCGTGCTGGATAAAGGTGGGCTGTCGTTACGCGCGCCTTCAGGCGAAGCTGTCGATTTTTACCTGAATCGCGGGCTCTCCAAGCTGGGTGAACGCTATTGGGAAGAGGATGAAGTGCCAGCTTCAAGCAAACCCTTTAAGCCTTTGGCGATCCGAATCGTTGATAAAGATGGAAATGTTTCCGATTCGGTGCGTTCGGTTGAACCGATTACGATTGAAATTGATTACGAGCTGCTCGAGGAAATCACTGGCTTGCGCGTAGGTTATTATTTGTTGACCACCCGTGGTGAACCAGTTTTCACCAGCTTTGATATTGACTCAGAAGAGCTATTCAGGGAATTCACAGCGCGACCAAAAGGCGTTTATAGCAGCCGCTGCGTAATCCCGGCAGACACGCTCAATGAAGGGCGCTTTGTGCTCGGTGTGAATGCCAGCTCGTATCGCATCAAACGCTACTTTCAGGACGACCAGGCGCTCAGTTTTTCGGTTGACGCCAGCGGCGCAGCGGGTACGCAGTGGCCTGAGCCGCGCCCCGGAGCGGTGAGACCTGCCCTGAAATGGACAATTGAAGAGCGAGGTCGCTCATGAGCAGCATAAAAGATTTTATGGGCAGAATGCCTTTGACCGTGGAGGCTTATTGGACACTGCGGGGAAGGAACAAGCCCTGGAGCGCGCATTACGAACTGGAAAGCCTCAAAGAAGTGCTCCCCGGCGCGGTCGAAGACGTTTTGAAACATCAGCGTAAAGCTGAGCTGCCTCGAAAGATTTGTGTGTTTGCCACGTTGCATTACTGGGTAGAGCAAGCCATGCTGGTCGCGCTCGGTCTGGCGGGGCATGGACACCAGGTCAGTTTTGCCTGGCTGCCTTACGCGGAATGGGACCAGGAGATTAATATTTTTGACCTGCGTCGTCAGGATCTTTACACCAGGCATGTTCTGCGACCTGCTTCAAAGGTTATGCGCATAGGCAGTCTGCTGGACCCGAGTCTAAAAACCACCCCCAAACCGGACTTATCACCCGCGCTGAAGCAAATTGTTGACCAGGTTTCTGATTACGACACGCAATATACGCTGCAGATCGAAGAAACCGACCTCTCCAGCCCGCTCTACCTGCTGCGGCAACAGCGCAACGCCCAGGCAGCATTAGCGATCCATGATTGGCTGCGGGCAGAGAAGCCGGACCTGCTGGTGATCCCCAATGGCACCATCCTGGAGATGGGCGTGGCTTACCAGGTCGCGAAGCTGCTCGGGATCGAAACGGTGACTTTTGAGTTTGCTGACCAGCAGGAGCGCATCTGGCTGGCGCAAAACGACGAGATCATGAAGCATGAGACCACTGATTTGTGGGAAAGCCTGGGCAACCAACCATTGCCTGAAAAAGCCCGCCAGGCAATGATGGATCTGTTTGCGGCGCGGAAGAATGCCCACTTGTGGGGTAATTTTGCCCGCCAGTGGCAGCAAAACCCGGTGAGAGGCGGCGCCAGCGTCCGCGCGAACATGAATTTGGACGAGCGACCTCTCGCACTTTTGGCAACCAACGTTTTAGGTGACAGTCTCACACTTGGCAGGCAGCGCATTACTGATACCATGGCTGAAATGATCGTGGGGACGATTGGCTACTTCATGCAGCATCCTGAGCTGCAACTGGTTGTGCGCGTGCACCCTGGTGAACTGAAAAATCATGGCACTTCAATGATTGACGTAATTACGCAGGCTTATCCCCAGCTTCCCGAAAACATCCACATCATCCGACCGGAAGACAAAACCAACACCTACGATTTGGTTGAGATTGCCGATTTCGGTCTGGTCTACACCACCACAGTCGGGATGGAGATGGCGATGTCGGGTTTGCCTGTAATTGTTACCGGCAAAACTCACTATGCCGGCAAGGGCTTCACACTCGACCCACAAACCTGGCAAGAGTACGAACAGATGCTCGATCGGGTCAGCCAAGACCCGGCTGACAACCGGCTCACAGAAGAACAAGTTGAAAAAGCCTGGTTGTATGCCTACCTTTTCTTTTTTGAATTTTCGCTGCCTTTCCCATGGCACATCCTTTGGCTCCATAACGACTTTATAAACCGACCGATGAGCTATGTTTTATCAGACGAAGGGCTTCAAAAATATGGACAGACCTTTGCCTACCTTTCTGGTGAGCCGCTCAACTGGACCGAACGCGGTCTGGCACGGCTGGATACCCTTAACCCACAGGAGGACGCGCGCCCATGAGCCAGCGATCCGTTAAGCAAGAAATCGGTCAGTTTTACAACGAAGTTGGCTGGCAACTGGAAGGGGATGTCTATCAAAACGCTCGCTATGAAGACCTGCGTCCGGTTTCAGCTGACTATATCCATAAATGCCATATGCGTGTCAGACGCCATCTCGCGCCCAGCGGTGACTATCTGCTGGACGCCGGCTCGGGTCCGGTGCAGTATCCTGAATATTTGACGTATTCAGAAGATTATCGCTACCGGGTGTGTATGGACCTCTCTGTGGTTGCCCTGCAGGAAGCGCGCAAGCGCCTGGGGAAAAAGGGGTTGTATGTCGTTGCTGATATTGCCAATCTGCCGTTTCGCGGAGATGCTTTTGATGGTATCGTTTCACTTCATACCATCCACCATGTGCCCATCGAGGAAAAAGTTACCGTATACCAGGGGCTGTACCAGGTTTTGAAACCCGGTCGGAAAATGGTGACCGTGGATGGCTGGGCGGAAGTTCCACTGGCGAAGGCGATGAACTTTTTTATGCGCTTTGCTAACAAACTGCGGCATTGGACGGGGAAAGAAGCCGAAATGATGCCGAATGGCACTTCTGCAAGCCAACTGAATAACGAAGAAAAGACAGCAAGCCACGAGCCGGTCGGCACCTTCGTGCTCAAAACCAGCGCAAAATGGTTCCACAGCGTGATGAAAGGTGTTTTGAACTATGAAATTCGGGTCTGGCGCAGTGTTTCAGTGAGGTTTTTACGCTCAGTGATCCAACCTGAGTGGGCTGGAAAATTCTGGCTGAAGGTTTTATACCGGTTGGAAGAGTGGTTCCCCCACTATTTTGGCGAGAAGGGTCAGTATCCACTGATAGTAATTTCAAAAGAAGGCGCCGAAAGCGCCAAGGAGTAAGTATGGACTGGACAAATAAAGTAGTCCTGGTAACCGGCGGCACAGGATCGTTTGGCAAAAAATTTATCCGTGTACTTTTGGACGAATATAACCCTGCCAAGGTGATCGTTTACAGCCGTGACGAGCTTAAGCAGCACGAAATGCTGACAACTGGCGGTTTTAACGACCGGCGCATCCGCTATTTTATTGGCGACGTGCGCGATAAAGATCGCTTGAGGCGGGCGACTTATGGCGTGGATATCGTCGTACATTCTGCCGCGCTTAAACAGGTGCCTGCTTGTGAATATAACCCCATGGAAGCAATAAAAACCAACATTCTCGGTTCTGCCAACGTGGCAGATGCCGCGATCGAAAATGGTGTTGAGAAGGTGTTGGCACTTTCCACCGATAAAGCGGTTAATCCGATCAACCTTTACGGAGCCACCAAGCTGGCAGCTGAAAAGCTGTTGGTACAAAGCAATGCTTACGCTGGCGGGCGGAACACGCGCATCGCCTGCACGCGCTACGGAAACGTGGTCGGTTCGCGCGGCTCGGTCGTTCCCCTGTTTATCAAGCAGCGTCCCGGCGGCGTTTTGACGATTACCGACGCGCGCATGACCCGCTTTTGGATGTCGCTTGAACAAGGAGTTCGATTTGTAATTCATGCGATCGAAAATATGCAGGGAGGCGAGGTTTTCGTCCCAAAGATCCCGAGCATGAAAATGACCGACCTTGCCAAAGCGATGGCGCCGGATGCGGAGATTAAGATCATTGGTATTCGACCCGGAGAAAAGCTCCACGAAAGCTTGATCTCCGAAGACGAAGCACGCACCACGATTGAGTTAGAGAACATGTTTGTGGTTCAACCAGCTGGGGCTGAGCTCTGGTTCGGGCGCGCCTGGGAAGATAAGGGCACGCCCATGCCCGATGGCTTCATCTACAACAGCGAGAATA
Organism: Anaerolineaceae bacterium UBA5311; assembly: GCA_002411175.1. GTDB lineage: Bacteria > Chloroflexota > Anaerolineae > Anaerolineales > Anaerolineaceae > Mesolinea. Next base: position 5,841 of record DHRN01000065.1, read on the forward strand.
ACACCCAGTGGCTGGATGTTGAAGGCATAATGAAATTTATCAAACCAATTGAGGAAGAACTGGCGAAGGAAGCTTAACCAATGACACGTTTGCTGATTACCGGCGTGAGCGGATTGCTGGGCATCAACCTTGCCCTGGTTGCCGTCGAAGAAGGCTGCGATGTGGTTGGCTGGAGCAACAGGCGCTCCCTGAAAGGAGTGCCTTTCGAGCAGCAGAATGTTTCGCTGGAAGAGCTTTCAAGCTTGCCCGGCGCACTGCAATCCGCAAAGGCAGATGCGGTGATCCATTGTGCCGCGATTGCCAATCTGGATGCTGCCCAGCAGCAGCCTGAGCTGGCAAGGTTGGTCAACGCGCAGGCGCCTGGCGTGCTGGCATGCGAAGCTCGAAAGTTTGGAATTCCTTTCGTCCATATCTCCACCGATTCGGTGTTTGACGGCAGCGAGGGAGGGTATCGTGAAGATGACCTGCCCAACCCACAAAACACCTACGCGCAATCGAAACTGGCTGGTGAACAGGCAGTCCGGCAGGCTTACCCAGGCGCGCTGGTCGCGCGCGTGGTTTTTTATGGCTGGTCGATCTCAGGCACGCGCAGCTTGGCAGAGTTCTTTTTTAATAACCTCAGCCAGGGAAAATCCGTCAACGGATTTACAGACTCAATTTTCAGCCCGCTTTATGCGCGTGACCTGGCAGCCTTGCTGTTGGAAGCGCTTTCCAAAAACCTGTCGGGCACCTACCACTTTTTCTCAAGGGAAAGCCTGAGCAAATACGAGTTTGGTGTGGCATTGGCGCGGCGTTTTGGGCTTGATGAGAGTCTGATCACCCCGGTTCAGACTTCCCAGGGCAACCTGCTGACGACGCGTTCGCTCAACCTGAGCGCGAATACCGATAAATTGAAAAACGCATTGGCTCACGACCTGCCGGGTATCAAGGAAGGCATGGACGGTTTGTTTGAAGATTATCAAAAAGGCTTGCGAAAACGACTTGCAGATTTTTTGGCATAATAGGAGCACGATGGAACTGAAAATTGGCAAACACCTGATCGGGGACGATCACCCCACTTACTTTATCGCTGATATCGCTGCCAACCACGACGGCAGTCTCGGGCGTGCCCTGGAGCTTATCCGCCTGGCTGCTGAAGCCGGAGCGAATGCAGCCAAGTTCCAAAACTTCCGCGGACCTGAAATAGTCTCTGACTATGGTTTCAGTCACATGAACACCCAGGTTTCCCACCAGGCGAAATGGAAAAAGAGCGTCACCCAGGTTTACAACGAAGCTTCGGTGCCTTTTGAATGGACGCCAGTCCTGAAAGATGCCTGCGATCAGGCTGGGATCGATTATTTTTCGTCTCCTTATGATTTCGAAGCCACCGATATGCTCGACCCATATGTGCCGGCTTACAAAATTGGCTCCGGTGACATCACCTGGCTGGAAGCCTGCCTGCACATGGCTGGCAAAGGCAAACCGGTTTTGCTTGCCACCGGCGCTTCCGATATCGGGGAGGTACAAGATGCAGCAGACGCCATCCTGGCGGTTAACCCGCAGCTGGTTCTGATGCAATGTAACACGAACTACACCGCTGCTGATGGTAATTTTGACAATATCCATTTAAATGTACTTAAAACCTACCGCCAGATTTGGCCTAATTTGATCCTGGGGCTCAGCGACCATACCCACGGTCATGCCACGGTGCTTGGCGCTGTGGCATTGGGCGCACGGGTGATTGAAAAGCATTTTACCGATGATAACCAGCGTGAAGGTCCCGACCATGCCTTTGCGATGAACCCGCTCAGTTGGGCGGATATGGTCAGTAATACCCGCCAACTTGAACGAGCGCTTGGTTCGGCTAACAAGTTCGTCGCGGAAAACGAACAACAGACCGCCGTGGTTCAACGACGCTGTTTACGGGCTGCGCGCGGCATCCAGCCTGGCGAAAGGCTGACCCGTGAGATGATCTCTGTATTGCGTCCGGCAACTCCAGGCGCGATCATGCCTTATGAAATTGAAAAAACAATTGGTCTGACGGTGCTGCAGCCGCTCGAGAGCGGGCAGGAACTGCGCTGGACGCTGCTCGGAGACTAACCTATGCGCATACTATACCTGACCCACTCCGATTCCGTTCACGACCAGCGTTTTATGCATACGCTTGCCGAAAGCTCTCATGAAGCCTTTGTTTTACGGTTGTATCCGGGAGAGTTCCCTACTCCGGCTGGCGTGACGGCTTTGGAATGGGTAGGATTTGAAGGTGGTCTGCAGCCGTGGAACCTGCCAATTGCCCAGCGCGCGCTCACAAACGTCATTTCTGAGATAGAGCCAGACCTAATCCACGCTGGTCCTCTGACAGATATGGCATTTCTGGCTGCCACGACCGGGTTTGAAAACTTGCTTGCCATGAGCTGGGGTTTTGACCTTATGCACGATGTTCACGTGAGCAAACTGGACGAGCATCGCGCCCGCTTTGCCCTCAAACATGCCCGCGCGTTGATTACGGATGCTTATAGTTCGGCAGAAGTTGCCCAAAACCTCGGTTTCCCGGCTGAAAAGATTATTATTTTCCCATGGGGTGTCGACCTGGAGCATTTTTCACCCTCAAACGCTCAAAACGCAGGTCTGCCCTGGCGCGAGAAAATGGGCTGGGTCAATAAGCGCGTCTTTCTCTGCCTGCGCAGCTGGGAGCCTAACTATGGCGTTGACGTTCTGCTGCATGCCTTCACCGAGGCTGTAAGCACGGACCCCGACCTACGGCTTATCCTGCTGGGCGATGGCAGCCTGCACGATCAATATGCTAAAATTCTCGCTGCCGACCTGCTGCAGGAAAAGGTCTTTGTAGGGGGGCGTGTGCCCAACCAGGACCTGATAACTTACTATGGCGCTGCCGATGTCTACGTAACCCCAAGTCATGTAGATGGTTCTTCGGTTTCTCTAATGGAAGCCCTGGCATGTGGCTTGCCCGCGATAGTCTCAGATATCCCCGCCAACCTTGAGTGGGTCCAACCCGGAAAAAACGGCTGGATCTTCACTGACAATGACATTGACGAGTTAAAGAACACACTTTTGACCGTCTCCGGGTCTAATTTAGCCGAGATGGCGAAATCAGCCAGGCTGACTGCGGCTAAGAAAGCGGACTGGCAAAAAAACAAACAAACGCTGCTGTCTGCTTACCAGCAGTTGTCACCTGAAACAGGAAGTTAAGATGAAAAAGAAAACGATCCAATTGATATTGATAATAATGGTTATGATGATGGTAGCCAGCGCCTGTAATTTTCCAGGCAGAAAGACTGCCACTCCTGAGCCAACACCAACAGCGACAGCCACGCCAATTCCGCCAACTCCAATTCCTGATATCGGCATGCAGCTCTACTATGGAAGCGGCATGCAGATTATGCTGCCTTCAACCTATATCGCCCAGGATATAAAGACGGAATTGCCAAACATCCTCGAAACCATCACCAATCTGATTGGTTCTTCAGAAGGATTTTTGGGTGACCTGGTTAAAAACCTGGAGAAGGACGTTGCCTGGTATGGCTATGATGGCGGCACACCGGCTGTCTATCCCACCCGCCTGGTTGTGATTAAAAACCAGAGCCTGGCACGAACGCCTGTAAGCCTGATCACCCTGGCTCTGGAACAGCTGCTTGGCAGGGATAGCGCCCAGGTCGATCGTGACTCGCTGACGCTCAATGATCGCGATGTGACCCGATTTACCTATTCCATGGACGGAAATGCCTGGGCAGCGTATCTCTTCAAAGCCGAAGACCAGTTGTGGCTCAGCGTTTTTATCACCACACCAGCAAATTTGGCAGCCAGTCTTGCAGAATACGACAGCAGTATTGGTTCGATGCAAATCGACCCGCTGCAATAAGCTTGAGAGAGGAAACTCGATCCGATTGAAAACCGTCGCTATTATTCAAGCCAGGCTGGCTTCAAGCCGCCTGCCCGGGAAGGTGCTCCTGCCCATCGCCCAACAGCCAATGCTTGCCCGGGTGGTCAGCAGAGTGCGCCGAGCCTCGTTAATCGATGAAATTATTGTCGCCACGACCAGCGATTTCAGCGATGAGCAAATCGTGCAATTTTGTGGGGACGAGGGCGTGCCGTGTTATCGCGGTGACCCTTACGACGTGCTCGATCGCTATTACCAGGCTGCCCGGCAGACCCAGGCGGATATAATCGTCCGCATAACAGCCGACTGCCCGATGATCGACCCGGTTGAAATCGACCGCGTTATTCGTGCCTTTTTGGACAACGGTGTGGATTTCGCTGCAAATCGGTTGCCTCCGCCCTTCAAACGGACCACACCGATTGGCATGGATACCGAAGTGTGCACTTTCTCGGCGCTTGAGCGTGCCTGGCGTGAAGCCGATCAGCCCTACCAGCGCGAACACGTTATGCCTTATCTATACGATACCGCGGGGCGTTTCAAGGTTTTGCATGTGATCATGCAGCCTGATCTGGGCAATTTACGCTTCACCGTAGATACTCCGGAAGATTTGCAGCTTGCCAACGAAATTTATGCCGCATTTGGCGGTCGTGATGATTTCACGCTCCAGGAACTGCTGGAAGAAAATAAAAAAAACCCTCACTGGCAGCAGGAAGTTGCCCTGGTTCAGCATAAGAATCTGTATGATGTTGACTCAAGAGGGGCAGCTTCAAAAGAGGGATGCGTCAAGCCAGTCTGCCCGCTTTGCTCTCAAAGCGTGGCAAGGCTGCTGGAAGAAGTCGATTCGTTTGGATTTATAGTTCCCTATTACCTTTGCGGCAATTGCGGCATTGTCTTCCAGGATAACAACCAGAGCCAGGCATCGGACCCGGATTTTTACCAGGAAACTTACCGGAAGATCTACCAAGCCAGCCCTGAACCAACCAAAAAAGACCTTTACCAGCAGACCCAACGCGCGCAAAACCAGGCAACCTGGCTGCATAGCCTTGATCGCCAGAAATTTGACCGCATCCTCGATATCGGCGCCTCCTCCGGCATTCTGCTGGATACCTTCAGACACAGCTTCAACGCCCAGGTTGTTGGCGTGGAACCGGGAGATGCCTACCGAAACCTGGCAAACAGCAGAAATATCGCCATGTACCGCTCAATTGGTGAGCTGATCGCTTCCAACCCGCAGCCTTTTGACCTGGTTACGCTTATGCACGTGCTTGAACACCTTGAAAACCCGATAACCGAGCTCGTCCGAATCCGTGAGCGATTGTTGGCGGATGATGGTTTGCTTTTGGTGGAAGTGCCCAATTTTTATGTCCACGATTCCTACGAACTGGCACACCTGTCCTGTTTCACCGCGCACACGCTCGAGCAGATGCTGCTGCAGGCTGGATTTGAACCAATCGCATCCCGTAAACACGGGTTGCCCCGCTCGAAAACCCTGAACCTTTACCTGACGGCGTTATCCAAACCCAGCAGAAAACCCATCCCAGCCAGCGTGCAACCGGAAACGCGGGTGGTATTAAAGCGCAAAGCTGGTATGCTCAAACGCAAGCTGCTGACCAGGCTGAGACCAAAAGCGAGCTGGCTGCCCCTGGAAGGTGAAAAATGACCCCCTTTCTCACGCTTTTCAGCGCTCCCAAAGCTTTTAAAGAGCCCTTCACCAGCATGATCCAACACAACGCGCTGCGATCGTGGCAGGCGTTGGGCGATGAGGTTGCAGTCGTGTTGATCGGCAACGAAGAAGGTATCGGCGAGGCTGCGGCTGAGTATGGCTTTATCCACCGCCCCGATGTAAAAACAAACCAGCTGGGCACACCCCTGATCAGTTCCATATTCGAACTTGGACGTCAAGCCAGCCAAAGCCCTTTTTTGGCGTATGTCAACGCTGATATCATCCTTTTCCCCGAATTTATTACGATCACCCGTCAGGTTGCCAGGCAAAGTGAACATTTCCTGATGATCGGTCAACGGTGGGACCTGCAGGTTGAAGAGCTTCTTAGTTTTGAAAATGATTGGGTGTCGGAGTTGAAAGCGACCATGCATGAACATGGCAGACTGCACAGCCGAACCGGCAGCGACTATTTCGTTTTTCCACGGGAGTGCTTCCGGGAGATCCCTGATTTCACAGTCGGTCGGGCTGGTTGGGATAACTGGATGATCTTCCAGGCTCGTCGGCAGGGCTGGCAAGCCGTGGATTGCAGCGCGGATTTGGAAATAATCCATCAAAACCACGATTACCGGCACCTGCCCGGGGGCAAACCCCACTATCGCCTCCCCGAAACAGGTGAAAATATCCGCCTTGCCGGCGGCAGACGGACGATCTTTGAACTGGATGATGCCAGTTGCCGGCTGGTGGATGGAAAACTGGTGGAGATGCCACAAACCAGGCAGCGTAAGTTGCGGGAATGGCAAAACCGACCCCTGTTAAGACGGGGCAACTATTTCTGTACCCAGCTGCGTTTTATGCTTTTGAATCCCGGCAGAGCGCGTATAGAATTCTGGAAGAACCGGGAAATGCATAAAATGATGCTCCAGGCTCAAAACGGTGGAGAAGTAAAGGTGCAACCGTGAAAAACAATCAACTCAAGTTTGCGAGGATCCAATGGCACGCTTAGGAACCAATCCCTCACGGGGAAAAACGCTGGTGTTTACTCCTGCCCGGGTAACCGTGGCAGTATTGGTCTATGAGCCCAATCAGACTGGTTACTTCCAGCACCGGCTCGACGTCACCAGGCTCACCCTGGCAAGCATTATCAAAAACACCGAGGAACCTTTCGAGCTGCTCGTTTTTGATAACGGATCTGCTCCTGAAATGACCGGGCATCTCAAGGCTCTTCATGACGCCGGTGATATCGACACCCTGGTGCTGTCGAAGCAAAACATCGGGAAACTCAACGCTCTCTGGCGCATCAGCCAGTTAGCCCAGGGTGAAATTATTGCCTATAGCGATGATGATGTCTACCATTTGCCTGGCTGGCTGCCAGCCCACCTTAAGATTTTGGATACTTATCCCAATGTCGGCGCGGTAACTGGCTTTTACATCAAGCAGCGGGTTGATATGAGCTCCGAAAAGACACTCGCCTGGGTTCGTGAAAACGAACAAAATGGAATGCTTGCCGTTCAACGCGGTCAGTTGATCCCCAGAAAATGGGAAGAAGAATACATGGACAATTCGGGTCGCAGCGAGGAACGCTACCAGGGCGAAATTGCCGGGTTGGAAGATGTGGCGATTAACTACCAGGGCGTTAAAGCCTGGGTCTCGGCGCATCATTTCCAGGTGCTTTGTCCAAAAAGGATTTTTGTTGAAGTATTGGCTGAAATGCTCGAAGACGGCTGGAGCGACCAGCTGATGGGGCGAATGGTTGAAATGGACGACCGAATGGACCAAAAGGGCTACCTGCGCCTGACTACTTTTGACCAAACCATGCGCCTGTTGGGAAATGCGATTGACGACGAAGTAAAAGCCCTGGCTGCTTCGCACGGGATCGGTGCCCAGGCGGCGATATCGCCCAATGAGACAATAAAGCCAGGTGGGTTTTGGTCGAACCCGCGTATCCGCAATCTCACCCAGGGTGTGATTAATCGGCTTTACCAAAAATTGCATCAGCAGGACCGGGCGTGAAAGACTCCATTTCTGCAGAAGATGCGATAACATTCAGATACGGTCGGGCTGTTTTCTACGCAGCCGACTGCGTTATTGGTTGAAGGAGATTCAGAATGAAATTTTTGATTGCAGGGCTTGGATCGATCGGGCGCAGACATCTGCGCAATCTGAAAGCACTTGGGCAAAATGACCTGATCCTTTATCGCACCCACAAAGCCACATTGCCTGACACAGAGCTGATCGAATACCCGGCTTTCACCGACCTGGACTTAGCGCTGGCGCAAAAACCGGATGGAGTTATTATCTCAAATCCAACCTCCTTACACTTAAGCGTTGCCATTCCGGCTGCAAAGGCTGGGGCAGCGCTGCTGATCGAAAAGCCAGTATCCGACAGCCTGATTGGTATTCGTGAGCTGCAAACCGCGCTCGACGAAACCGGCAAGCCAGCCCTGGTGGGTTTTCATTTCCGCTATCACCCGGTCTTGCTGGAAATAAAGCATTTGATCGATTCCGGACGCCTGGGCAAAGCGCTTAAAGCGCATGCCCACTGGGGAGAATACCTGCCTGGCTGGCACCCCTGGGAAGATTATCGTTTTTCGTACGCGGCTCGTACCGATTTGGGTGGCGGCGCGCTGAATACGCTCTCACACCCCATCGACTATATCCGCTGGCTGATGGGCGAAGTAGGCTCAGTTTCAGCAGATTTATCGAACCTGAGCAGCCTTCAGCTGGACGTTGAGGATAACGTGGAATTGGTTTTTCGCCTACAATCCGGCAGTATGGCAACCATCCACCTCGATTATTACCAGCAACCGCCTTCGCACACGCTTGACATCGTTTTTGAAGAAGGAAGAATAAGTTGGGATAACAGCACAGGCGCAGCCAGGGTCATTGATGTGAGCAATCAAACCGAAGTCTTCATCCAACCACCTGAGGGCTTCAAGCGTAATGACATGTTCCTGGCTGAGATGGATGCTTTTGTCCGGTTGTGCCAGGGGGAGGACCTGCCTCACTGCAGACTGGCAGATGGCAAACGCGTTCAAAAGATCGTTGAAGTGAGCGCCCAGAGTTCAGGTCAGCGGGGCTGCTCCGTCCAGCTGCCATCATAAAGGCACCCTGATGGTAAAATCCTGTCAACAGAGGCATTGTGGAGATGAGTGAATCGATTTTAAATAAATTCGACATGAGTGGAAAAACCGTGATCGTTACCGGTGGGGCGGGTTTGCTCGGAAAGCAATTCAGCCTCGCGTTGGCGCAAGTCGGCGCGAATGTGCTGCTTGCTGACCTCGCAGCTGAAGCCGCCCAGGTAAACGCTGCCGGGCTGCAGACCCAGGGGCTGAGCGCGATCAGCACCGGCGTTGATGTGACCAACCCGGAGTCAACTTCAGCGATGGTTCAAACGGCGCTGGATGCCTTTGGCAGTGTGGATGTGCTGATAAACAGCGCTGCACTCGACCCGAAATTCGACCCTGAAAACGCTGGTTCACAGGGCGCGAACGCCTTCGAAACTTACGCGCTTGATTCCTGGCAACAGGCACTGGATGTTAACCTGACCGGCACCTTCCTGGCTACCCGGGCAGCTGTCCAGCCCATGCTGCGGCAAGGGCATGGGGTAGTGGTCAATATCTGTTCAACCTACGGTCTTGTTGGTCCGGACCAACGCCTTTATGAGCGCCCCGACGGCAGCTGTTCTTTTAAACCGGTTTATTATTCGGTCACCAAAGCTGGTATCCTCGGTTTTACCAGGTATCTGGCAGCCTACTATGCCGGAAAGAATATCCGCGTCAATGCTCTGACCCCTGGTGGGGTCTATAATGGGCATGATGAGGTCTTCACGAGCCAGTATAGCGCCCGAACAATTTTGGGACGCATGGCAAACCTCGATGAAATGAGCGCCGCGATGCTCTTTTTGTGTAGTGACGCCAGCTCATACATGACCGGCAGCAACCTCGTGGTTGATGGAGGGTGGACGGTATGGTAGCCAAACCCGAAGTGCTTGCGCTTATACCGGCGCGGGGAGGTTCCAAGGGCATCCCGCGAAAAAACCTGCGCGAGTTCGCCGGCGCTCCGCTGATCGCATACAGCATTACCGCGGCTCTGCAGGCAGATCTGGTCACGCGGGTGATTGTTTCCACTGACGATGCCGGGATCGCGGAAACTGCCCGGGCATGGGGCGCGGAAACGCCCTTTGTGCGTCCTGCCGAATTCGCGCAGGATGACAGCACCGACCTGCCTGTTTTCCAGCATGCGTTTTATTGGTTATGGGAAAATGAAGGATATCGTCCCGATATGGTGGTGCAGCTGCGACCGACCTCCCCGGTGAGACCGCGGGGGTTGGTTGACGAAGCGATTCGAAAAATGAGCGGGCATCCGGATGCAGATTGTGTTCGCGGGGTGGTTCCCAGCACTCAAAACCCCTACAAGATGTGGCAAATTGACGCCGAAGGCAGCCTTGAGCCACTGCTGAGCTTGCCGGGTGTGCCGGAGCCATATAACGCTCCCCGCCAGTCTTTGCCGCCAACCTACTGGCAGACCGGTCATATCGACGTAATCAGAACTGAAACCATTCTTGAGAAAAAAAGTCTTACCGGCGATGTGCTTATCCCCATCCTGATCGATCCGCTTTATACGGTTGATATCGATACACCCGCGGACCTGCAGCGATATGCACAGCTGATGGGCGACTCGCGCCTGGACCCTGTCGACCCGCTTAAGCAGCGCCGCAAGTTTCCTGCGCGGGTCAGTTATCTGGTCATGGATTTTGACGGCGTGATGACCGATGACAAGGTTTATGTGGATCAGGACGGTCGCGAAAGTGTGCGCTGCAGTCGTTCTGACGGCTCTGGTATTCACATGTTAAGAGCAAATACCAGCATTCATCCGCTAATCATCTCGCGTGAAAAAAACCCGGTGGTTTCGGCGCGTGCAAAGAAGCTGGATATTGAGGTCTGCCAGGCTGTTTTTCATAAAGACCAGGTGATCCAAGCTCTGGTTCAGGAGCGCAAGCTGGATAAAAACGAGATCATTTTTATTGGCAATGACCTGCCTGACCTGGTGGTCATTCCTTATGTCGGGTTTTTTGCCTGCCCGTCCGACGCGCAGCCCGAAGTGCTCAGAAGGGCGGATTTGGTCCTGTGTCATAAGGGCGGTGATGGCGCTATTCGAGAATTGGTAGAAATTATATTAAATAAATCGGAAATCGAGGAGTAATACCTATGTCCCGTGAAGTGAAAATTGGCAATCGCTGGGTGGGGGATGGTCATCCAACCTACGTTATTGGTGAAATTGGCATCAACCATAACGGTGATATCGAGGCAGCCAAAACCCTGATGAAGGCTGCCAAAAGAGCCGGAGTTGACGCGGTTAAGTTTCAAAAACGCACCCCCGAGATTTGCGTCCCACTGGAACAACAATCTCAGATGAGAGATACCCCCTGGGGTTACATCAGCTACCTGGAATATCGCTACAAAGTTGAATTCGACCGCGCTGCCTACCAGGAAATTGATCGGTATGCCAGGGAATTGGGTATCGATTGGTTTGCATCTTCCTGGGATCTCCCTTCGCTCGAATTTATTGAGCAATTTGACCCTGTTACTCACAAAATCCCTTCAGCGCTGCTGACCGATAAAGAGTTGCTGCGAGCCTGTCGTGATACTGGGAAAACCCTGATCGTTTCCAGCGGCATGTCCACCATGGAGGAAATAAATGAGGCAATGGAAATAGTAGGCGAAGACAACCTGGTGCTCTGCCATACTACCAGTTCCTATCCATGCCCCCCCGAAGAGCTGAATCTGCGCATGATCCAGACACTTAAAGACCAATTCCGATGTCCAATAGGCTATTCCGGACATGAGGTCGGTTTGGTTCCTTCTGCTGTGGCGGTCGCCCTCGGGGCTTGCCTGGTGGAACGCCATATCACGCTCGATCGTGCCATGTGGGGTTCGGACCAAAGCGCATCCGTTGAACCTCAGGGGCTGGTCACGTTGGTCAAATACATCCGGGTCACAGAAAAATCGCTTGGGGATGGCGTAAAACACGTTTACGATAGTGAACAATCTTCAATTAAAAAACTCAGGCGGTTTAGTCAATAAATGTCAAACCAAAGTATTTACAGGCGAATTCACACACGCCTTCTGCGCGATTCCATACACCGGATGAACAACCTGGGCTTTCGCAGCGTCGCCAGGCAGGTGGAACGCAACTCTCCCAAATCAGAGGGCAAAAAACCGGTAATTTTCTTTGATGCCTCCACACGCCTGGAAGGGGTAAGCCTTAATGCCGGCTTTGCGCTCCTGGCAGCCTGGTCTCTGCAGCTGCAGGGAGTGCCCGTGGTCCATTTTGTTTGCACCTCCGGGATGCGCCCTTGTATCCTCGGAACAAACCGAAAGGACCCCGACGCCCGACCCCCGTGCGCTGGTTGCATGAAGCAATCCAGGGAGTTGCTGAGCTATTCCGACCTGGTCACCTTTCGCTTCTTGCCCAACGAAGAGCTGGACAGGTTGCTTGAGGGACTGAGTATTGAAGAACTAATGAACTTCGAAATGCAATCGATACCCCTGGGGCAGCTAACTCTCCCGGCAGTGCGCTGGATCTTACGACGTCACGCACTCGAGGACGATGCAATTACCTTGCGGCTCTACCGCAACTATATCAAATCAGCCTGGTCGTTGGCTATCCAGTTTGAGCTGCTGATTCTCGAGCATGACCCGCAGCAGGTGGTAGTTTTCAATGGGATGCAGTATCCCGAAGCGACAGCGCGCTGGATTGCGCGTAAACACGGCATCAGGGTAATCTCTCATGAAGTCGGGCTGATGCCTTTCACCGGCTATTTCACCGAAGGTGATGCCACGGCGTATGATCTCGACATCCCCGAATCGTTTGAATTAGACCAGGAACAGAATGAAAAGCTCGATGGCTACCTGACCGCTCGTTTCAAAGGCGATTTCCACATGGCTGGGGTTCAGTTTTGGCCAGAAATGAGCGAACTGACGCCTGAATTCCGGCAGACCGCCCGGCGTTTTGACCACGTCGTTCCCGTTTTCACCAATGTAATTTTTGATACCAGCCAACCTCATGCCAACGTAATCTTTGAAGATATGTTCGCCTGGCTGGATGAGGTGCTGGAAGTAGCAAAAAACCACCCACAAACGCTTTTTGTGATCCGTGCCCATCCGGACGAATCCCGCCCGGGCAAAGCCAGCGAACAATCGGTAGAACAATGGGCGCAAAACCGCGGCATTTCCACCTTAAAAAACGTGCACTTCATCCCGCCGCATGAATACATCAACTCTTATGATTTGATCCGTATGGCGAAATTTGTGATGGTATACAACTCGACCATTGGTCTTGAGGCTTCCATCCTGGGCGCGTCGGTTCTTTCTGCCGGCAAAGCCCGCTATACTGCTTCTGACGTGGTCTGGCTGCCAAAAAGCAAAGCCGAATACCTCGGGACGCTAGAACAACTCTTAAGCTCAGACACTGTTCAAGCCCCGGTGTATTTCAAAACCAATGCCAGGCGGTTTTTGTATTGGCAGCTTTATCGCTCTTCGCTCAGCTTTGAGGATTTCCTTGAACCCGACGGCGTCTGGACGGGGTACGTAAAGCTGAAAGATTTTAGCTGGGAAGCTCTGCTGCCAGAGAATTCGCCCACACTGGCAACAATTAGCGATGGGATTATGAATAATGGCGATTTTATGCTTAAGGAGACTGGATGAAAATTGAAACAATCGTCGCCCTGGTGCCCATGCGGCATGACTCCAGCCGAGTACCAGGTAAAAATTACCGACCGATGTGCGGAAAACCACTCTATGCCCATATCATTGAGACCTTGCTCGTCTGCGGTGAGATCAACCAGGTAGTGGTGGATACTGACTCTCCGATCATTGAGGAAGGGCTTGCCAAAGACTATCCCCAGGTGACGGTGCTCATACGTCCTGAACATTTGCGCGCCGACACAACCCCGACGAACGAAATCCTGATTCATGACACCGGGCTCGTGCCCTCAGATCTTTATCTGCAAACCCACAGCACAAACCCGCTGCTAAAATCCGCCACAATATCAAGCGCTATCGCAAAATTGCGCAGTTTCTACCCGGAACACGATTCGCTTTTCAGCGTCACCCGCCTGCAAACCAGGCTCTGGGATCAGCTCGGTCGTGCTGTCAACCATAACCCGGCAACGCTCCTGCGCACCCAGGACCTGCCCCCAATTTATGAAGAAAATTCCTGTATCTACCTTTTCACCCGCGAAACGCTGCTCACACGCCGTAACCGGTTGGGCGAACGCCCGTTACTATTTGAGATGGACCCTTTCGAAGCCATTGATATAGACGAAGAACTGGACTTCACCATCGCTGAAACTTTGATGCAAAATCTAAAATAATCGAGGAATTATGAGAACTGTTCTGATCACTGCCCCTTATATCTTGCCCGTAATGCACCGATTTATCCCCATCCTGGAGTCTTTTGGGCTCAATTTGGTTTTCCCGGAAGTGAATGAGCGGCTCGACCCGGATGAAATTTTGCGATTTGCCGGTCAGTTTGAAGGCACCATCTGTGGAGATGACCGTTATACTGCTGAGGTAATTGCTGCCTGCTCCCCTCAATTAAAAGTCTTGTCGAAATGGGGCACCGGAATCGACGCGATTGATCAGGAAGCCGCAAACAAGCATGGTGTCAAAGTATTCCGCACTCCTAATGCCTTTACTGTTCCAGTTTCCGAGAGCGTCATGGCAAACATGCTCGCTTTTGCCCGGAATGTTCCCTGGATGGATTGTGCCATGAAGGCTGGCGAATGGAAGAAGATTTCCGGGCATACGCTGATGGAATCCACCCTGGGCGTTGTTGGTGTTGGTAATATCGGCAAGGCGGTAATTCGGCGCGCGCGACCGTTTGGCATGAAGATTTTGGCAAACGACATTATCGAAATCGAACCAGATTTCATTATCGAACAGCGAATCGAGATGACCAGCCTGCAGGACCTGCTCGAACGTTCCGATTACATTAGTCTGAATACTTCATTGAACCCCACCTCCAGGCACCTGATCAACGCAGAAACCCTCAGGCGTGTCAAACAGACCGCGGTACTGATCAACACCTGCCGGGGACCGGTTGTCCATGAAGAAGCGCTGATCGAGGCTCTGCAGGAAGGTCGCCTGAGAGGAGCGGCGCTGGATGTTTTTGAGCAGGAACCACTGCCAGCAGACAGCCCGCTAAAAGAGATGGACAACGTTTTGCTCTCACCGCACAATACCAACAGCAGCCCCTATTTCATGGAACGCATTCATTGGAACTCGATCCGCAACCTGTTGATTGGGCTCGACATTGCGGTTGGTGATGTGGATAGCCTCAAGGCAATGGAAAATAAATAGCAGATGGAGTAAGTGAGATAATATTAGGTTTGTGATGAACGAAGTGGAGAGAAATATGACTGAGAACAAGAAAACCCTCTTGATCACAGGGGCTGCCGGGGGTGTGGGACAAGCGACAGTCGCTTATTTTAACCAACGCGGATTTGGGGTGATCGGAGTGGATCGATCGCCGGTTTATCCTGGGTTTCCCATGGACGGACTTTACATCCAGGCAGATATCTCCCTCCAGGAAAACCTGGAAATGATTTATAAAAAAGCTGCTGACTTTTCTCCCTCTCTCGATGTCCTGGTTAACAATGCTGCTTACCAGGTGACCAAACCGCTGCTTGAAACCAGCCTGGAAGAATGGGATGCTGTAATGGGCTCAAACCTGCGTTCGGTATTTTTGGGCGTCAAACTCGCCCATCCTTTGCTAAAAGCCAAAGCAGGTGGTGCGATTGTCAACGTTTCCTCTGTGCATGCCGTGGCTACTTCTGCGAATATCGCTTCTTACGCAGCCAGCAAAGGTGGATTACTCGCACTGACTCGTGCCATGGCGATTGAGTTTGCGCCGGACAACATCCGGGTCAACGCTGTGCTGCCTGGCGCCGTGGATACACCCATGCTTAGGGCTGGGTTTCACCGTGGACGCCTCGATGAGCCTTCTGAAGAAGCGCAGCTGGCAGCGCTGGCTGCGAAAACAGTCAACGGTCGCGTTGCCAACCCTGAAGAAATTGCTTCGGTGATCTACTTTTTGGCAGACAATTCCGCCTCGAGTTTTATTACCGGGCAGGGTTTGGTCGTGGATGGCGGGGCGACTTGCCGGCTCAGCACGGAGTAAACTGGCATGCCTCTGACCCTCAAAGACCGCTTCATGACCTTCGCCCGACGCGGCTACGACGCTGTTCGTCGTATTCCCGGGCTGCCTGGCACATACCTGCATCCATGGCGCAGGCAATCGCGCCGAAAGCTGGCTGCACTCAGAGATAGCCACAAAGGGGAACGCTGTTTTGTGATCGGCAACGGACCTTCACTGAAGATTACAGATTTGGGCAAACTTTCCAATGACTTTACGATTGGAATGAACCGCATCTTCCTGGCAGCAGATGAGTTGAATTTTTATCCTGATATCCTGGTTTGTGTTAACGATCTCGTGGTCGAGCAATCGGTGAGTGAATTTGAAAATCTGCAGATTCCCAAATTTTTCTCCTGGCGTGCCCGCAAATGGCTGACGATGGATCCATATACCCATTTTCTCTACACCACGTACACATCGCCGCGCTTCGCAGCGGATGTGAGCGGGCGGGTTTGGGAGGGCGCTACAGTTACCAATGTGTGCTTGCAGCTTGCCTACCATATGGGTTTTGAGGAAGTTATTCTCATTGGCGTGGACCACAGCTTTGCCACCAAGGGCACTCCCAACACAACGGTTGAGTCCAAGGGCGATGACCCCAATCATTTTTCGGCTGCATATTTTGGAAAAGGCTTCCGTTGGCAGCTGCCTGACCTCGAAACCTCCGAAATCGCTTATCGCATGGCTCGCGAAGCTTACGAAGCGGACGGTCGTCGGATTTTGGATGCAACAATTGGTGGAAAATTGGATATCTTCGAGAAAATCGATTACAACAGCTTGTTTTAACGTTTGTATACCAAATTTCGCAAGGAATGGCACCACCGGTTCGCCGGAACGGGACAAGCCGCGTTCCCTACGAATGATGGCTTCGTCGGAGCGGGATAATTGCTCCTGAGTTTCTCACTTTAGTGTCCTGAATGTTTCTTCAAAACAGATTGGATTGGTACAAGGTTTATGGTTCAGCCACTACTTCCTGGGCTTGAAAATCTGTAGCATCAACATAACGGTACGGAACAAATACCGTAGGGCGAGACGTCTGTACCAACGAAGTCGGTATTGGAGGTGCCGGCTATTTCAATTCGCGCGATAGTGATGCACCTCCAATCCGCCGACGTCTGTGGTCATTGTGTACGGCGGATTGAGGGGGAGCAACTTATCCGTCACACCAATCTCTCAACCCCCTCAATACACGGCTTCGCCGTTACAAACGTCTCGCCCTACGAATGATGGCTTCGTCGGAGCGGGACAAGCCGCGTTCCCTACGAAAGGCTGGCTTCGCCGGAAGGAGACAAGTGCTGCACGCTGCGCTCCCGGCATCATGACCATGTCCCCAACAACAAAGTCGTCACATCAGCCATCCACCAATCTCTCGAGATCCTCATTTCAGTGTCGTGAAAAACACCTTTTTCCATGTTGAAATCAGATACAACTTGTCTTGCAGGGGGTTGTATCCATCTGCATGGATTCGTGTTTCACTTTATAATCAACTAAAGTCTGAGCAGAGCAACAAATCAAAAACGAATATCATTGTACCAATGAGGGATTATTCATGGGCATCAGTAAAAAGTTCAACACTGCGTACACAATCTTCAGGCAAAAAGGTCCTGGTGGAGTTTGGCGGACGATCCGCCAAAAGGTAAACGCCCTCAACTGCGTTGACGAAAATAAAATGATTTTCGACATCCTCAGCAGCCACACTCCCAAAGGAATCATGGTGGATGTCGGCGCTCATCATGGATATTCCCACCTCTGTTTCGCTGAAGCCCAATGGCAGGTTTTTGCCTTCGAACCTGACCCGGTAAACCGCTTTAAATTACTCGAGAACAGCGGAAAGTTCACCAATGTGCATGTGGACGGTCGGGCTGTTACAGACCAGCTGATTGACTCGGTCGCTTTCTACAGTTCAAAAGAATCTGATGGCGTTAGCAGCCTGCTTGCCTTCCTCCCCAGCCACGAATTAAGCTGTGAGGTTCGCACAACCGCCCTGAGCCAGTTTATCGAAGAACAAAAACTGGACAATATCGACTATCTGAAAACAGACACTGAGGGATTCGATTTGAAAGTGCTCCAGGGAGTGCCTTGGGGTCAGCTCCAGCCAGGTGTAATTTTGTGCGAATTTGAAGACAACAAAACAAAAAAATTGAACTACACCTACACAACCATGGCTGATTGCCTGGTCTCGAAAGGTTACAAGGTGATCGTTTCAGAGTGGCATCCGATTATCAGATATGGCGAACAGCATTCCTGGAGAGGCTTTTATAGATATCCCCACCAGCTGCACGATGAAAATGCCTGGGGCAACCTTATCGCGACCCGCGATGATAAAATATATCGGGATTTGTTGAAAAAAATCAAATTGAGTAGGTAAAATGTCCGTCGTGCGAAACTTGCATCAAACTTCAAATTTGCGATATACTTCACCTTCGCCGGGGTGTAGCGCAGTTGGCTAGCGCGCTGCGTTTGGGACGCAGAGGTCGGCGGTTCGAATCCGCCCACCCCGACCTTCCTTTTAAAGAGACAGGCGGTTTATTGTGACCATACCTTACCTCTCGATCATTCTACCTGCACACAACGAGGCGCTGCGACTGAGCGACTCCCTGGAAAAAATAAAACAATTCGTTGATTCTCAAAGCTTTCTATCAGAGGTTCTCGTCGTCGAAAATGCCAGCAGCGATGACACCTTGCGAATCGCCCGGTTGTGCCAGGAAGATTTCCCACAGCTCAAAGTGATCCATCTCGATCAGCCCGGCAAAGGGAATGCCATTCGCACTGGAATGCTGGCTGCTTCGGGGCAGTATCGGTTTATGGCGGATGTGGACCTCTCGATGCCTGTGGATGAAATACTCAATTTTCTTCCGCCGAAGATCTCCGAGCCGCAGGTTGTGATCGGTTCGCGTGAAAAGGAAGGTTCAAAACGGATCGGTGAACCTTTTTACCGCCACCTGGTCGGGAGGGTTTTCAACCTGTTGGTGCGGGTCCTGGTGTTGCCCGGCATTCAGGATACCCAGTGCGGCTTCAAATGTTTCAGCGCTTCTGCAGCCGAAAGTGTTTTTCCACACCAAACACTCGACGGCTGGAGCTTTGATGTGGAGGTCCTGGGAATCGCGCGAAGCCTGGGTTATGAGGTGGTTGAGGTGTCGATCACCTGGGTTTACCATCCGGGCTCACGCATGCATTTGATCCGTGATAGCTGGAAAATGTTCAAAGAGATCTTGTTAATCAGGCGGAACAAGCGAAAAGGGCTATACAATGGGAAGGAAATTCGACCCTGACCTGATTCCCCCTTATCCTACGCTTCAATTTGAAAACGAGGCGTGGCAAAGGGGCTGCCTTAGCGTGGCGGGAGTAGATGAAGCTGGTCGAGGAGCGCTGGCTGGACCCCTTTGCGCCGCTGCTGTTATCCTCCCCCACGACCAGCCAGACCTGGAGAAAACTTTGTTTGGCGTTCGGGACTCAAAACAGCTCAGTTACATCGAACGCGAGCAATGGTCGCTGAAAATACAGGAGGTTGCCATCGATCACGCGGTTGCCTGGGTGCAAATCGAAGAAATTGATAAACTCGGCATGACCAGGGCAGGCAGATTGGCTTTTGAGCGAGCGGTCTCGGGGCTTAAAGAACCTCCGAGCCAACTCTTGCTCGATTATTTCAAGCTCCAGGACCCCTGTATACCCCAGCTTAGCCTGGTTAAAGGCGATCAGCGCAGCCTTTCTATTGCCTGTGCCTCCATCCTGGCTAAGCAAGCCCGTGACCAACTGATGATTGAGCTTGGGGCGACTTACCCGGACTATCATTTTGATCAAAACAAGGGATATGGCACCGCGCAGCATTTAAAAACCATCGAAGAGCTTGGTCTCTGCCCTCTCCATCGCGTTAGTTTCACCGAACACCTGCTCCAGGGCAAATTGTTTGATCTGTAATAGTAAGGCGCTGTTTCACTTCAGTGCCAGACCAGTCGATTATGACTGCAATTCTCGATATGAATGTGTTTGAAAAGGAGAACAGGGAGCAGAGAACAGGGAATTGGGACTGGGTTTTGTCATTCTGAACGAAGTGACACATAGTGTACTTCGTAAGAATCTGAACCTTTGCCAACAAGAATCTTACTCTGTATGCTGCGCATCGCTCCGTTCAGGAATCAATACACCGTTTAAGCTAAAACCCGCGACTGTTTTCGTAGGGAACGTGCACCGCGCGTTCCAGCGAAGTCGTCTTTTCGTAGGGAACGTGGCACGTCCCGTTCCGGCAAAGCCATCTTCTCGCCCTACGGCTATTCGCGGGACGGCGTGGCAGCCTTCCCCTACTTGCATACCTTTGGTGGTGGAACTCGGGGCGACACCTCCTTGTTTCTGTCGTGATAAAATACACCTATCAGCCCCGAGGAGGACCGTATGACTGACCACACTGCACCTGATTTCACCCGTAACGAAAGGATCGCGGGATTAATCGAACAACTCAGCGCCTACATCGAGCATTATCACCATGGCTCGGTGGAGCTGGTAAACATCAAAGACGACACCATTACAGTGCGTTTGGGGGGTGCTTGCGCGGAATGTGAGTTTTCAACGCAAACTCTGCAAGGGTGGGTTGCCGGGTCTATCCGCCAGTTTTTCCCAAATATGACAATCGACGCCATCGAGTAAAGGCGGTCGTCTTCCCGGAATACGGATGAAAAAGCTGGAATTTATGCTTTGATTCTTTTGCGCCGCAGCCAGATCCAGAAAGGCTGAAGGATTTTCCGTACCCAATACTTCAGTGTAAAAAGCGAAATCTTTTTTCCCCCATCGCGATAATGCACCCGCAACATTTCAGGCCAACAACGGTCGTCTTCCGCGATCGACTTTGCACCCTCGTGCAGGCGAAAACCAGCCCAGACCTCCGGTACATACAGCAATGGCGCGTGGCTTGCCAGGCGAGTCCACAGGTCATAATCCATCGCGAAGTAGAAGCTTTCGTCCAACGGTCCGACCTTACGCCAGAGATCTGCTCTAAAAAATGATGCCTGCTGGGGGATGTGTACGTAGCCCCTGCGCAACTTTTTCAGGTCGGTCTGCGCTGCCGGGAACCTGCCGATCACCTGATTGTCCGCGTTGATCCAGTCGCAATCTCCATAAACCATGGCAGCCTCAGGGTGATGCGCTAATTTGCGCACTGCTGCACTTACTGCTCCGGGATACAGGACGTCATCCGAGTTCAGCCAGGCTAAAATCTCCCCGGTCGCCCTGGCAAAGCCTTGGTTGAGGGCGTCGGTTTGCCCCTTATCTTTTTCTGATTGCCAATAAGCCAGCTTATGGGCATACTTTTGGATAATTTCTTTGCTACCATCAGTTGATCCCCCGTCAATGATGATATATTCAATATTCTCATAATCCTGTTCCAAAACGGATCGGATGGTCATCTCCAGAAATGTTGCCTGATTAAAGGAGGGTGTCACTATGCTGACCTTTGGCAGTGAGACGGTTGGATCTATTTTAGTTCTTTCCATTTTATCCACTCTGGTTTGCATAGCGCGCAGCCCGAATTTTTTCATAAACCCCTCTGACCTTGTCCAGTCCAAAGGCGCCCAACATGGCAAATAGCACTTTGCGAAAAGTTTTTGGAAACCCGCTGGGTTTATAGCGATACATCTGTTTATATGAGCGCAAGGCTGCGGGATACTTTTTTGCGTCAACCAGATAAGAGGCATCGAAACGGTAAGCACCAGCCCAGATGTTGTTGAAGTTCTGAGCGCTTAAGGGATAAAAACGCGGGTCTTCACAAATCCATTTTGCCAGTCTGAAGGCTTCGGGTCCAAACTCGCTTGCCTGGGCAGCATTCTTCGCGTTTTCATGCATCCGTGCCGCTGCCCATACTTGCCCAGGCACATAAAAAGGCTCGGCAATGGCAGCCATTTTCAACCACAACTGTACGTCCAGCAAATAGTCATAGCTCACGTCCAGATGACCAGCTTGTTCCAGCGTGTCTCTGCGCATAAAAACACCAGGCTGACCGATGATATAAAAAGACATCAGGTCTGCCAGCTTATAGTCTCCGTAATGCATCAGGTGAAACCCATTGCCTTTTGCATCGATCGATTCGACATCGCTGAAAACAAAAGACGCCTGCGGATGTTTCTCAAATGCCTCCACCGCGCCCTGGATCGCACCCGGAAAATAAAGATCATCCGAGTTTAGCCAGCCCACGATCGCCCCCGTCGCCCTGGCAAAGCCTTTGTTGACGGCGTCTGCCTGCCCACGGTCTTTTTCTGAGAGCCAGCCAGTCAACTGATGGGCGTACTTTTGGATGATTTCAACGCTGCCATCATCCGACCCGCCGTCGATAACCCAATATTCGATGTTTGGGTAATTTTGTTCCAATACAGACCGCATGGTCTGTTCGAGGAAGGCAGCCTGGTTGAATGAAGGGGTAATGATAGAAACCAGCGGTTTTGTCTGCATAGCCAAATTATACCGGCAAGCGGGCTGCTTGTCTCGGCTTTGAATACAAAGTTTGCGGAAGGGTTCACAGCGCATATCTGTTTCAAAAGCCCGTG
>DHRN01000103.1:0-10535 GCA_002411175.1 Anaerolineaceae bacterium UBA5311
GAAGTGCTTGTCCCGTTCTTGCGAAGCCAACCTTTCGTAGGGCGAGACGTTTGTTCCGGCGAAGCCATCCTTCCGTAGGGAACGGGACAAGCCGCGTTCCCTACGCTAAGCTTCCGAAACGAGCCAATCCACTGATTTCCTCATTTTAGTGTCCTGAAAAACACGCTCTTCCTCGTTGAAATCAAGCTTTTGTTGGAAAATCAAAAACTCAGGCGGCACACATGGGTAAGGATGCGCATCATGCCCCGCGGCAAACGCGCGACGTACACAGGTCCTTCGTTTCCAGAATGATAATCTTAAATGAGATACTCACTATGGGAGTAGACTTCAAACTGGTTGGCACGCATATAACCCACCAGGCAGATGCCCGCCTCTTCAGCCATGTGCACTGCCAGCGCCGTGGGTGTTGTCCGGCTGATGATGAACCG
The DNA here is from genome assembly GCA_002411175.1 of Anaerolineaceae bacterium UBA5311. Classification (GTDB taxonomy): domain Bacteria; phylum Chloroflexota; class Anaerolineae; order Anaerolineales; family Anaerolineaceae; genus Mesolinea. The sequence goes on from DHRN01000103.1 coordinate 429, forward strand.
GACTCCCAGCGCCAGGCTCTTCATAACCATCTCGGAGCTAACGCGTCCGGTGAGCATCAGGACCAGGGGCTCAAATTCCTGCTCACCCAGCAGCCAGGCGCCAGCCAGTTTGTCGATACAGTTATGCCTGCCCAGGTCTTCCATCACCAGGTTAACCACTTCACCATCACTAAGCCCGGCGGTGTGAAATCCGCCGGCAAAATCGTGCATTTTTTGCTCCATCGAGAAGCGGTTATACAATTCCGGCAGTTCACTGGCAGACAATCGGACTTCGACTTCGTTTTCCCTGGTTGAGAAAACCGGAGTTGCCTGTGGTTCAGTGCCGGTTGACGTGCGATGAAAGGTGGTTGGCTTGGTGACCTCTCCGTTGACCGTCACCTCGATGGTGCTCAAATCGTGTGTGAGCGTAATTTCATTAACTTGTTCCTTCTCTGAGATCACATTCTCATTCCAAAGGAAGCCGACTGCCAGCTCTTTCAGATCACAAGGTGAGCAGATTAGAGAAAGCCAGCTTTCACCATTGACAATCAACTCGAGCGAGTGCTCACGGATGACCGGTTTGTCCTGGTCGATCAAGCCAGGCGCAGTATCCAGAAAAAGTTTCGTTGGCATCTCAACATATGGAAGCAAGCCGCAATCTGCCAATCCCAGTTCGTTCTGCAGCAGAACTACTGCTTTATCTACCAATTTTGCTGTTTTTTCAGAAAGTTCCCGTTTGAATTGGAAGGAAAAGCCCCTGACGGTCAGCATTTTTGCCTGCGGGCAATTGCCTGTAAGAGTTTTGGCAATTGAGAGCAGCACACCGGCGCCCATATGATGGGTGAATGCGGAATGTTCGCTGGTTGGTTCAGCATCCAGGAGCAGGAGGTCATCGAGCTGTTCTGAATTGTGGGCATCGATGAAAATCACCTGATCATAATCACAAATATCTTCCGCCATCTCGGGCAACAATTGAAAAAGGTACAAGAAGCGCAGCGAACCATCCGCAGTCTCCACCCATTCTCCGGGAAATTCGGGTACTCTCAACCCAAAAACCGAGGTAATTTTCTCCAAAACATGCCAGCCAGCGCCGTCATCTTCCCGGTCGCGGTTTCCGTATGCAATAATCAGTCGCTTCATTGTCAAATCCTAAATTTAATATAAAACCTCCCCTGATGATACCTTAAGGGGAGGTTTTAATGCAGATCAATTTTAGTTAACGCTTAATCGTTTGAGCCAGATTGCCATCGGCATCAATAATTGATATCTCGATTGGCATCTGACCAAATGCATGAGTTGAGCAGCTCAGGCAGGGGTCGTGAGCGCGGATGGCATGTTCAACGCGGTTGAGCATGCCTTCTTTTACTTCAGGACCGCGCACGTACTCTTTCGCGACCATATCAACGGCTTTACTCATCGCGTAGTTGTTGTGACCGGTGGAGACGATCAGGTTAACCTTGGTCAGGCGACCCAGTTCGTCGGCATGGTAATCGTGAGTCAAGGTGCCGCGGGGCGCTTCGATCACCCCAACACCGTGACCGGTCGGTTCCTGATGGGTGTTAAGAATGTCGTTGCTGAGAATATCAGGGTCAGCGAGCAATACACGCACGCGTTCACATGCAAAGAGCGTTTCGATCATGCGGGCGTAGTGGTAGGCAAGCGTGTTTTCAACAGGCATTCCGTTATTGATCGCCTTGAAGAGTTTCAACTCCTCGTTGGCGAGTGGGGTACTGATGTGTTCCGCCAGGTTGATACGACCGAGCGGACCAACACGGTAGACCCCTTCAGGGAAGCCCAGTTTCTTGTAATAGGGGAACTTCAGGTAAGACCAGGACTCAACATGCTCGGCGATATAGTCGAGGTAGTTTTGAGCGCTGAAGGTCTCAAGTGGTTCTCCATTACGACCGATGAGGCGCATGTCACCATCATATAATTCGAGACCATGGTCAGGGGTGGTCAAACCGAAATAGCCAGTGGGGAAGACAGCAAATTTTTGAACGGTCTCAGCGTTAGCTTCCATCCAGTCTTTGACGATCTTAATCCCAAGCTGTGTTGTCGCGATCTGTTCATCCAACTGAGCCAGAATGCGATCGCGTCCTTCAGCTGGCAGCGTTCGGTTGACACCGCCGGGAATAGCGAAAGTGGGGTGGATGGAGCGTTCGCCCAATTCGGAAATGATCGACTGACCAAACTTGCGCAGGCGCACAGCTTTTACAGTCAGATCAGGGTCTGCCTGGATCAGTCCAACTACATTTCTGGTTGCCGGGTCGGCATCGAAACCAAGTAAAAGGTCTGGTCCTGCCAGTTCAAAGAAATGCATGCCGTGACTTTGAATGATTTGCCCCATGTGCATCAGTTCACGCAAGAGTGACGCGGGACGGGGAGGCGGACAGCCCAAAACCACATCTCCGGCTTTGGCGGCAGCCAGGTGGTGGCTGACGGGGCAAATGCCGCAGATGCGTGGAGTGATTTGCTGCATCTCGGTCACGAGGCGTCCTTCACAGAACTTTTCGAAACCACGGAATTCATTCACGTGGAAATATGCATGTTCGACACTGCCATCGTCTTTCATGTGGACGGTAACTTTGGCGTGTCCCTCAATTCGGGTTACGGGTTCAATTGTTATTTTCTGTGTAACCATATCTTCTCCTAGTGCCATTTATTGGTAAGTTCGTTGACTTCGGGCATGCGACCCTGTGCGAGCTCAGCCAGAACGTGAAAAATCGCGTCGGCATGAGGTGCACAACCGGGCAGGAAGACATCCACTTTGACCACATCGCTGACCGGGCGAACGTGTTGTAGCACCGCCAGTTCAGGGTCATCCGGAATTTTGCCGCTTTCATCGGTACTTTCAGTTTCGATGTAAGCACGTTTCAGGGCTTCATCGGCACCAACGAAATTACGCATGGCGGGGACGCCGCCGAAAACTGCGCAGTCACCCAGGGCGACCAGGATTTTGCATCTTTCGCGCATTCTGATGGCAACTTCTTCGTTATGCGAATTGGAAATACCACCTTCAAGGATGCCCACATCCACACCATCGATATCCGGCTCTTTCAAGTCGGTAATCGGAGTAGCGCGGAGATCAACCAATTTGGTCAATTCAATAATTCTTTCGTCCATGTCCAAAAAAGACATATGGCAGCCAGCACAACCCGCGAGCCAGTCTGAAGCCACTTTTGGTTTTGCCATGTTTTTCCTTTCATACTCCTTTATCTCAACCGCTGGCTTATGCCAGGACGATCGATGAAATTTTGTCGGTCACTACTGCCTGCCAATCCGATTGGAGGCTGAAGCCGGACTTTTCTGCAAGACCAGCCAGGACTTCGGAGACCGATCGCTGCTGCACACCAGGGATCAATGCCTGGCGATTGAGCTCAATGCGACCGTCTGTGGTCAGATAATGACCTTCTTCCTCAGCCCAGATTTTGCTGGGTAAGATAACGTCAGCCAGTTCAGCGAATTCGTCCATGTAACTGGTCTGTACGATCTTAAATCCGCCGTTTTTCATCCCATCCACTGCGTGGTGGCATGCGTGACCATCGCCAATCGCATAGAAAGCCACCGGGCTCTCTCCCATTTCAGGGTTCACTTCGAGACCGAGCAGGGAAGCGGCAAAACTGTTGGTGTCACCTTTCATGATGATCACTTTTGCGCCAACTTCCTGTGAGTAGCGGATTAATTTCTTCAGAGTTTCCAGGTTTTCCAACTTGGCAAAATCTTTACCGACAATAATCACTGGGTGTTGCCAGGTTTGGACGCTTTCCAGTAATCGATATGCCCTTCGAGCAGCGAGACCTTCCTCTGCGATAATTTGGTCAGTCTCTTCGCAACTGCCTGCGGTTTTGTGGCAAGCCAGGAGATTAATGATTTGTTCATAATTCTCGCCAACAGACACCAGGCGGTTGGAGAAGTTATCTGCGAGCTTATTCTCTTCTTTGGTTACCAGGACCATATTGAACAGTTCACCTGGTTTGCGCTTCAACATAAAGCCAGCAACCGGGTAATCGTCAACCAGGTCTGCGCCGAGGATTACCGCGGCGTCAGCCTCTTCCAGGGCGCCAAGGTCAGATTCAAAAGCGCCAAATTCTCGTGCCAGCTCAATGCTCACTGCAGCGCTCTCGTCGTGACCAAACAGGGCAGTTTGACCAACCTTGTAGTTATCCTTGAAGAAATTCTGGAAAGTACTCAGGTTCTCGATCGATTGTCGCCCGGAGATATAGGCTTTGATTTCGGTGCTGTCATGTGCTTTCAGTTGGGTAGAAACTACATTCAGAGCATCATCCCAGCTGATTGGCTGCAATTTGCCTTCACGGCGAATCAAAGGTTCGTTCACGCGAACACGATTTTCTTTGACCGGATTGTAACGACCCATTTCGCATAACAAACCATCAGCGAAGGTGGCATCCATATCGCCATCAATACGAACCAGGCGATTGTCGCGGGTTTTGACCACGCGATAACAACCGACACTGCAGTCCATACAAATGGAATTGGTGTGGGTCAGATCGGTTTCGCGACCCTGGTACATCGAACGGCGGTCAATCAGAGCGCCGGTCGGGCAGACCTGGACACAGTTTCCGCAGGATATACAGGTGCTTTCACCCAGGGGCACATTGCCGTCTGCAACCAGGATATTGGCAGAACCGCGCTCTTCGATGCCGAGGGTATGGTTGCCCACCAGTTCAGCACAGGTGCGGACGCAACGCCGGCAGATGATACAGCGGTTGTTATCCAGGACAAAGTCCGGATGACTGGTATCAACATAAAAAGGTTTGTAAGCCGGTGTGATAGGCCAATGGTTCATGCCTTCATCATAAGCAGCTTGCTGCAGGTCGCAATCGCCATCAGTATCCTGGCAGTACATGCAGAAGTGGTTTCGTTCGCTGAAAAGCATTGATAATACGAAATGACGGGCTGCTTTGGTTTTTTCCGTGTCGGTGTGAACTTTCATTCCTTCCGCTGCAGGAAAAGTACAGGAAGGCTGCAGGGTTTTGGCGCCTTCAACTTCAACCAGGCACAAGCGGCAGGCTCCGTATGGTACCAGTTTGGGGTGGTAGCACAAAGTCGGGACATTGAATCCGGCTTTTTGGACTGCTTCCAGGACGGTTGATCCTGATTCCACTTCGACAGGTAATTCATTAACAGTTAATTTGATCATCTAATTTTCTCCATCGTCTCGTATGATTAGTTGACCTCTACAGCGTCGAAATTGCACACCTGGAAGCAAATACCGCAGCGAATACAAGCATCTTGATCGATTACGTGTAATTGCTTGCGTTCGCCAGTGATTGCATTGACAGGGCAGTTACGCGCACAGACAGTACAACCGGTGCAATTTTCTGTAATGTTGTAAGTGATCAGGTTCCGACAGACCTTTGCAGGGCAACGTTTTTCGTAAATGTGGGCTTCGTATTCATCCAGGAAATGCTCCAAAGTTGAAACAACCGGGTTGGGAGCGCCCTGACCCAAACCACACAGGCTATCCTGCTTGATTTCATCACAGAGGCTGCGCAGCATTGGGATATCTTCGGGGATGCCTTCACCAGCGCATATCCGCTCGAGGATTTCCAGGATGCGGCGGGTACCAACGCGGCAGGGCACACACTTTCCGCAGGATTCTTCCTGGGTAAATTCCATGAAGAAGCGGGCAATGTCGACCATGCAGGTGTCTTCGTCCATGACAACCATACCACCCGAACCCATAATCGACCCGGCAGCACCCAGGGTTTCATAGTCAACTTCGAGGTCCAGGTATTTTGTGGGCAAACAACCGCCCATCGGACCGCCAGTCTGAACAGCCTTGTAGCCTTTGCCATCTTTGATGCCGCCGCCGATATCGAAAATGATCTCGCGCAGGGTCATGCCGAAGGGGACTTCAATCAGGCCAGTGTGGGCAACGTCTCCGGCGAGCGCAAAGGTCTTCGTGCCCTTGCTCTTCTCAGATCCGAGGCTGGTATACCAGTCCAACCCACGATGGATGATTTTTGGCACGTTGGCGTAAGTTTCAACGTTGTTAATGTTGGTTGGTTTGCCCCAAAGACCCTTGGTCGCGGGGAATGGCGGACGAACGCGAGGTTCTCCGCGAGAGCCTTCGATTGATGCGATCAAAGCGGTTTCTTCACCGCAAACGAATGCGCCTGCTCCCATGCGGACTTCCAGATCGAACGAAAAATCTGTACCCAGTATGTTCTTACCCAGCAAACCGTATTCCTTGGCTTGCTTGATGGCAATGTTAAGAGTGCTGACTGCGATGGGGTATTCCGCGCGGCAGTAAACATAACCCTGGTTGGAACCGACCGCATAAGCGCCAATTGCCATTCCTTCGATGACCGAGTGTGGATCGCCTTCCAAAACCTTGCGGTTCATGAAAGCGCCAGGGTCGCCCTCGTCTGCGTTACAGACCATGTACTTGGGTGAACCAGGAGCCTGGTGGGCGAATTTCCACTTCAAACCTGCCGGGAAGCCAGCGCCACCGCGCCCACGAAGCTTGGAATCTATCACAGTCTGAATAACACCTTCGGGGGTCATCCCGGTGAGCACTTTTGCCAGCGCTGCGTAGCCATCAACTGCGATGTAATCTTCGATATTCCGGGGATCAATCACGCCGATGTTTTCCAGAATAACGCGGACCTCTTTTTCTTTTGGTGCCCGCACTTCTTCATCCATAAGATCGCGCATTTTTGCAGCATACTGCTGCAGCTCACGACCTTTAATGAAGTGTTCGACGACCAGGGGGTGTATGCTCTCAGGTGTCAGGGCGATGTAGTGGCTGCCTTCCGGGTAGACCAGGATGTCTGGACCTTCGGTTTCAGGGTCACCGATCCGCGGGGTATCGAGAATTTGGACTTCATCCAGAATATTTTGCAGCTTTAGTTCTTCGATGATCTGCTCTTTGATCTGGAGGGCGCCTTTCTCGATACAAATCGGATCCATCGAAACAAGAATCGTTGATCGATAATATGCCATATTGGATTCTCTCTTCTTACCTTTCTGAAATTTATTCTTTTACTAAGTGTTCTGTTAGCACGTTGCCATCGACAACATGTTCTTGCATAATTCTGCGCGCGATATCAGTATTGACTTTGCAGTAAGCAATTTCTTCTTTGTCGGGCAGGGTAACCTTCACAATAGGATCCATCCCATCGAGACCGAGGTTTCCGGTCTGGCGGAGGATGATATCGGGCAGGCGATTTTCCTCAATAAAAGTGAGGATTTCTTTCAAGGTTTCGCGTGCGCCGGCTGCGATGCCGATTGTGCCCATACCGACAACGATCTGGGTTTTCCCAGTCTGGTCGCGCATGTCTTTGATTTTCCGGGCTTCTTCACGCAATCTTTTCAGATCTTCAATCGAATTAATTGTAGGCATAATTCACTCCTTGTTGAATTGCTTTTTCATTAGTTTCATTGATACCAGTTTGAATGGTATTAGTGAGATACTCGATTACTCTGTAATCGGTAAGCGACATTCCATCCATAACTTCCTTGACCTCGCTGTCATCAAAATGGAAGACTTCATCGTTGACCTGGTAGTCGAGCACAAAGTTTACATCCGGCGTGCCTAACAAAAGGGTTAAAAATGTGTCTGCCAGGTTGCCTAACGGCATACGGTCGATGTGACATTCCTGGAATTTCGCTGTCAAAATTGTGCCCTCGCCTGGCTGTGATTCGATGGTCAGACTGCCGTTACAGGCTTCCGCAGCCTGCTTAAGCAGCGGGATACCAAGCCCAACTTTGCGGGTGGTTCGGCTGGTGGTGAACGGATCCAAAACTTTTGAGATCAATTCGTCGTCCATGCCTTTACCGTTATCCTTGACCACGATACACAGTTGATCAACCCGGGTATTCTGATTAACGTAAATCTTAACCTGGCTCGCGCCAGCAGAGATACTGTTTTCAGCAATATCCAGGATATGAAGGGCTAATTCTCTCAAGCAGCTGCCTCTTCTTTGAGGACGTTTTGTACGATTTTTTCCAACCTGGAGGGTTTTACCCGACCAATGTTGACTTCATCGACAACAACCACTGGTGCCTGGCTGCAGGCGCCAACACAGCGGCAAATTTCCAAAGTGATCATTCCGTCACTGGTAGTTTGACCTGGTTCGACGCCAATAACTTGCCTGGCTTTGTCGATCAGCTGGTTGATTCCGCCAACATAGCAAGCTGTGCCGATGCAGAATTTGATAACGTGTTTACCTCGTGGTATCGTGGTAAAGAAGGAGTAAAAGGAAACCACGCCATGCACTTTACTTACCGGAATGCTCAGGCTTTCAGCCACATACTCTTGCATTGGGGCTGAAAGATAACCAATCCTTGATTGCAAATTGTTCAAAACCACCATAAGTCCACCATCGAGATCGATGCTTTCTTCGATGATTTCGTCTATAATTGGCCTCAACTTTGGGTTGTAAAGCGGGTCAATTGGCTGAGTTGTACTCATCATATTCGTTTTTTCTCCTTGTACAAAGCACTGTCATACTTTGTGAATTAATATACAATAAGTGTAACCTTGAACCCGATATTGGTCAACGCATTTCAGACAAAAAGCTAATGGAATGCGTTTTCTAAACACGTCTGCTGATTAATCCTCTAAACAGGTCCCCCTCTAGATGGCAAAAACCAAGCATGGAGCTTTATTCATTTTCCTTATTTCAGTTCCTGGTTAAGTTTCGCGGATTACAGGTTGGGATTCCCAAAGCTCAACACCGCGAGGATGCGTCGTTGTTAAGCTGGAGAGCCGCTCATCAAGTTCGGGCGGTACGCAAGGCTCAATCGAGCAAAACTTGTCCGTAAGGTAACTAAACCTTTCGCCAAACCTGGTAAAGCGCCAGATTGCCTTCTTTCCCGTCGGAATAAAATTCATCTTCCAAGACAAGTCCGACATCATTGCCAAATTTTGTCAATGTTTCTGAATCGTAGTGGTGGACGTATCGAAAACGGGCAGGCTGGCTGAGGTCTGCCCGCCAGTCGAGCAGAAGATCGTCCTCGCTGAGGTCCTGCTCATCCAGACCGATGACAGCCCAGGGTTGGATGCGGTTGCTCAGGCGGAGGTTGTTCTTTACCTGCCAGGTGGAGAGAAAAAATTTCCCATGGACGGTCAGGGTGCGCTCGGCGAAGCTGAAAAACCGGTCCAGGTAGGGCTCGACCGGGAAATGGTGGATTACGGCAAAACAGGCAAGATGATAACAGCCTGGCTGGTCTGAATGCAACTCAAAATTGGAAGCAAGGTCCACCTGCCTGAAGGTAAAGCGATCTCTTTCAGCTCTGGGTATGGCTTTGCGCACCTCCTGCAGAAGTTTGGCGCTGTTGTCCACCCCAAGGTAGCTGCCATGATAGCCCGAATTGAGCAGTGCCTGGGCAAGGTTTCCATTCCCACAGCCCAGATCCATCAGGTTTTTTGCCTCCAGGAGCTGGGGCAGCAAGCGCTGGACTCCGGGTTGGATCGAGAAGCGTGTTGAAGAAAATGATTGCGCGTAGGCATCGTAAAATTCGCGGTTTAAGTTTAGAAGAAAGTCGACGGTTTCCGGTTTCATATGGTTAATTTTACCGTATGGAAGCAGGTTAATGAAAATCCCCGGAGTATGACCAGCAACTCTCAATGTGGAAAAATCTGTTTATGTTGTGGTGTAGGGGACGGCTGCCACGCCGTCCCGAAAGCAATCGTAGGGCGAGATGTCTGTACCAACGAAGTTTGTAAGGTTCTTGTTGGCAAAGGTTCAGATTCTTCACTTCGTTCAGAATGACAAAACCCAGTTCCTGTTTTCTGTTCCCTGTTCGCGGTTGCCAATCTGTCCACAATGTGGTGTAGGGGACGGCTGCCACGCCATCCCGCGAACAACCGTAGGGCGAGATTGAGGGGGTTGTGACATTGGTGAAACGGCGATGTTGCCCCCCCTCAATCCGCCGATGTGTCCTGTCGTTGTGCTCGGCAGATTGAAAACACACGATGTGCGAGTAGAGGAAAGTACGAGGTGTTTTCAATACACTGCTTCGTCGATTCAAACGTCTCGATTTACGAAAAGATGGCTTCGCCGGAACGGGACGAGCCACATTCCCTACAAGTGATGGCTTCGCAGGAACGGGACGAGCCACGTTCCCTACGATGATGGCTTCGCTGGAACGGGACAA
>DHRN01000103.1:10646-37799 GCA_002411175.1 Anaerolineaceae bacterium UBA5311
GACAAGCCGCGTTCCCTACGATGATGGCTTCGCCGATTCAAACGTCTCGATTTACGTAAAGATGGCTTCGCCGGAACGGGACGAACCACATTCCATACAACAACTTCGCTTCGCCGGAACGGGACAAGCCGCGTTCCCTACGGAAAGATGGCTTCGCCGGAACGCGCGGTGCACGTTCCCTACAAAAAGGGTCACAAGTTTTAGCTTGTACGATGTATTGTCCTCCTAAACAGAGAGTTGCGCAGCGTACATTGTAATGTTCTTGTGGGTAAAGGTTCAGATTCTTACTTTGTATACTTCGCATCAATTCGTCCAAAATGACAAAACCCAGTCCCTCTTCCCTCTTTCCTGCTCACTGCTCACGTCCTGAACCCACTCCTTCGAATACATTAGATATTGCGTTTTCAATCCAAGCACGTTCACATTTAAAATTGCTGGAATATGGCTGAGTCAGTAACGGTATAAAAGTCATTTTTGGGCTGATTACCATCTGCATTAAGCGATGGATGTTTGGAATTCGACCCGCTTTCATGTAGAATTACCATTATGACAGATGAAGCACGCAAACAATGGCGCAGAAAACGGCAATATTCTGACGAGGATATGCTCCTGGCGAATAAGATTTTGGAAGAAATCAAGCAGGGAGCAGATTCAAGAAAAGCGATCCGCTCCAATCCACTGCCGGGTGGGCGCGGCTTTTTAGCCAAACATGCTCTTGTCGCGGCTTACCGTGATAAAGTGCGCACAGGAGAATGGGACGATGACCCGGTCCTGCTTTCCAAGATCCGTATGAAACCGATCCGCACGCTTTCCGGCGTCACCACAATCACTGTTCTAACCAGACCACACCCGTGCCCGGGCGAGTGCATCTTTTGCCCCACTGAAGAAGGACTGCCGCAAAGTTATCTTTCTGACGAGCCCGGTGCCAGGCGCGGAGTGGAGCATGCATTTGACCCTTACACCCAGGTCACTTCCCGCTTGAAAGCGCTGCACGAGGTAGGTCACCCAACCGACAAAATCGAATTACTAATTTTGGGCGGCAGCTGGACGGCTTACCCCAGGCATTATCGGGAATGGTTCATTCGACGCTGTTTCGAAGCGCTAAACCAGGAAAACCCCGACGACAACCAGGGCGAAGTGAACCTTGCTGAGGTACAAAAGACCAACAGTAAGGCACGCCACCGCAACGTCGGTCTGGTGATCGAAACCAGACCCGACCTGATTACCATCGACAACCTGATCGAGATGCGCAGGCAGGGAGTTACCAAGATGCAAATTGGCGTACAAAGCATGGACGACCGGGTTTTGGAGCTAAACCAGCGCGGGCATACCGCCCAACAAGCCGAGGAGGCAATTCGACTGGTGAGAGCTGCGGGCTATAAGGTCGTGGTCCATTGGATGCCCAATTTGCTGGGGGCAACGCCTGAATCCGATCGGGAGGATTTCGCCCGCTTATGGCGCGAAGGTGGGATTAACCCGGATGAACTGAAGATCTATCCCTGCCAGCTGCTGCGCAATTCGGAACTTTTTACCTATTGGCAGCTCGGAGAATACAAACCGTATACAGAAGCGGAATTGATAGATATTCTTTCCGATATCAAGCTGACTGTACCACGGTTTTGCCGGATAAACCGCGTTATCCGCGACATTCCATCCACCCATGTAGTCGAAGGAAACCGCAATACCAGTTTGCGGCAGGATGTCGCTTTTCAGATGAAAAAGCGCGGCACGGCTTGCCAGTGCATCCGCTGCCGCGAGATCCGCAAAGGTAAAATTGACGACCACGAACTGGTTTTTACCGACCTGGTCTATAAAGCAGGCTGGGCGGAGGAACATTTTCTCTCGTTTAATACACAGGATGACCATATTGTTGGTTTTTTGCGTTTGTCGCTGCCGGATAAGGATCATTTCTTCCCTGCGGATGAGCTGCAGGACGCAGCTATTATCCGGGAGGTGCATGTGTATGGACAGTCGATCGAGGTGGGTGGTGAAGGTGGCGGCTCAGCACAGCATCGCGGTTTGGGAAGCAGCCTGGTTGAAAAAGCGGCTGAAATTGCCCATTTACACGGCTATGAGAACCTGACGGTGATTTCTGCAGTAGGCACGCGCGAATACTATTCTACGAGAGGGTTTGAGCAGGAGGAATTGTATATGGTGCGGGAACTGTAACGAAATGCCCATAATTCTGAAAGAAGCGAAGAATCCTGCCGATCGTAATGACAAGATCCTTCGCTAAAGTTCAGATTGACAGATCTTCTTATCCACCCTTACCAGGCATAAAACTCGTCAGTCGTGCCGCGAAGGAGGCTGTGTTCAGCGATTGCAGCCAGATTTTGCCCGGACCTTCCAACACACTGAGGAACAAACCTTCTCCACCAAACAAGATATTGGTAAAGCCTTTCACGGTCTCGACATCGTATTTCACGTGAGATTCGAAAAAGGCGATATTACCAGTGTCGATTTTGATGCGCTGCCCGGGCGCGAGATCCATTTCCACGATCGAGCCATCCAGCTCCAGGAATACCATGCCTGTACCACTGAGGCGCTGCATCAGGAATCCCTCACCGCCAAACAAACCGGTTTTCAGCTTGGTGACATAGGTTGAGAGCTCCACGCCGGGTTGGGCACAGAGGAAAGCAGATTTTTGAGCGATGTATTGTTTTTGTCCATCCAGCTGAAGGGCGCGAATCTCGCCGGGCATGGCAGAGGTGAGCGTAATCTCGGCACCAGAAACCTTTGCGGTGTAGGTAGCCATAAACAGGGATTCTCCCGTCAGCATGCGCCCAAGACCTTTCATCATACCGCCGCGAACGTTTGTTTCCATTTGGAAATTGTCAGTCATCCAGCTCATGCCACCTGACTGCGTGTAGATACTCTCACCTGCGTCAAGCTGCAGGGTCAGACCCGGTAATTTGTCTCCAAAAATTTTGTATCTCATATAGCCTCCAAAAATTATTAATCTAAAAATTCAGAAGAGCAAACCCTTCTGTGAATCGCGATAATTTGACCGCTCAGGGCAGGTCGGGGTCCTCCGCAGGAAGCTCTACCGGCTGCGTTGGTTCTTTTGTTTGCTCCTGTTGACCGTTGGGAGTGGGGATCATATATTGTTGTTCGATGCGTGCGATCAAATCGACACGATGGGCATGGCGCCCACCTTCAAAGGAAGCATTCAGCCAGCCTTCAGTGATCAACGTTGCCAGACCACCTGCAACCACGCGGGCGCCGAAACAAAGCACGTTGGCATTATTGTGCCGGCGGGCGAGTATGGCGGAATAGGGGTCGCTCACAGCGGCAGCGCGAATCCCTGGGATTTTGTTGGCGGCAATGGACATGCCGATGCCAGTTCCACAGATCAGGATGCCGCGGTCAAACTGACCGGAAAGTATCGCTTTCGAAACCAATTCGGCGATGCGGGGGTAATCGGAGCTTTCCGATGTAAACACACCAAAATCCTCAAAGGGGATCATACGGCTTTCAAGATAATTCTTGATCGTTTCTTTGAGTGCGAGAGCGCTATGGTCACAACCTATTGCTATTTTCATAATGGAACCTCACTTTTCACTGGGAAATTATAACTGTTAACACGTTAAAACCAAATCTTCATACAGACCTGACTAATTATATTTGTAAGTCCAGGTGGTGACATTTATCACTATGATTAGATTTTCCCTATGTATAAAATCTTAATCGACAGAAATAGCTTTTCTGCCCATTTAAATTGGTAGGTTAAAAAATATGATCTTAGTTATTGGTGCTGCCGGACACATCGGCAACGTTCTGGTGAGAGAGTTGACCAGCAGGGGTGAAAATGTAAAAGCCCTGGTGCTTCCCGGGGAAGACTGCCGACCGCTGGCAGATTCGAAAACTGAAATAGTGGAAGCAAACATCCTGGATTATCCCGCATTAACAAAAGCTATGGACGGTGTTAGTGTTGTTTTCCACCTGGCATCGCTTGTGGCTTTGGTCCCGGAACAATTTGAGATAATGCGTAAAGTGAACATTGAAGGAACTGCCAACGTGATCAGGGCTTGTTTCGAAAACAACGTGAAGCGTCTGGTTTACACCAGTTCCATCCATGCCTACGGACATCCCGAAAAAGGACTGGTGATCGATGAGAGCCTGCCATTTGACACAGTAGACAGGGGCGGTAGTTACGATCAGACCAAGGCAAAAGCCTCCGAATTGGTGGCAGAAGCAGCCAAAGACGGTTTAAATGCGGTTATTCTGGCTCCGACCGGCGTTATTGGACCTTACGACTTTAAACGCTCAGAAATGGGCGAAATGACTTACTACTGGATGAATAGTTATCCTACGTTTACCCTTGATGGAGCTTACGATTTCGTGGATGTGCGCGACGTCGTCGCGGCTCATATTAAGGCGATTGAGCTGGGAGAACCCGGAGAGGCTTATATCTTGCCCGGTCACCGTATAACCGTGCGGGATTATCGCCGGCTCGTCCAGGAAGCCAGTGGGAAACGCGCTCCGGAGGTATATATACCGACGAAATTTGCCCGGCTCTTCGCCCCGATGGTGGAGAAGGTTTATCGTGTGACCAAAACCCGTCCGCGATTTACACGTTATTCTCTCGACACACTGATGAGCAATTCGGTAATCAGCAGAGACAAGGCTGTGAGAGAGTTGGACTTTCAAGTCAGACCGATGATTGAGACAGTGACAGATACAGTTTGGTGGTGGCAGGAAAACGCCCGGATGATCAAACCGACCTTGCGTAATGCCTCGCCGGCAGGATAGTTTCGTCAGCCGGTTCTCATCAAAACGGTCGTTCTTTTTATAGTAATAAGAAGGATCAACGCAAGATTAATGGTGTATTTGCTCAGGATGACCGGCGTTGACAAACCGGGCAAAAATGCGTGCCGCGTTGGGCAACCTTAATTTTCTCGATGGGATGACCACACCTGGGGCAGGGGTTGCCTTCCTGCTGGTAAACCTGAAAATAGTTTTGAAAATCGCCTCCCCTGTAAACCCAGTCGATACTGGCTCCCTTTTGGTCTATCCCTTTGCTCAGCACGAAACGGATCGAATCGAGAAGCTTTTTTGCCTCATCACCGTTCAGAGAACTGCTCACCCGAGTGGGGTGAAGACCAGCCTTGTGCAGAGCTTCATCGGAATAGATGTTTCCAATCCCGGCGATGAAATGTTGATCCAACAGGAGGGGTTTTAGCTGCCTGGAACGCTCACGCAGCATTCCGTAAAAAACCTCTGCTGTCAGCTTCTCGTCGAATGGTTCCGGTCCCAGCTTTGAAAACAATTTGCTGGTATCGTTCAACAGCCAAACGCGTCCAAACTTGCGCATGTCATTAAAGACCAGCCGCCAGCCAGAATCAAAATCCATCCAAAACCGGTCATGGTCAGGGTTACGGTATGGAGCTGTTTCGGTTTGTTTTTCAAGGTAAAGGTCGCCGCTCATTCGCAGGTGAACCACGAGATAAGCGTCGCTGAGTGAGAAATAAAGAAATTTTGCCCTGCGATTAACCGCCAGGATTTCTTGTCCGGGCATAAAGCTCAAAAAAGTCTGAGGGTTTGGCGTCGCCAGAGAACCTGACCAAAGCAGCTGGCAGCTTCTTACTCTTTGGTTCAGGATGGAAGGGCTTTGTTCAAAACCCTTGATAAGTCGCTGACGAATTGTCTCGACTTCTGGTAATTCAGGCAATTTTTCCTCAGAATCTGCTTCTATTCGTTGAACATTGCGCCAACGCTGGTGCCCTCGTTCGCCCGTTTGATCACTTCGCCCAAAAGTGGTCCCACGCTAAGGATCGTCAACCTGCTGCCAAACAATCTTTTGTCTTCTTCCGGCATCGGTATACTGTTGGTTGTGGTAAAGTGTTTAACGGGCAGAGCCGATAATCTTTGCGCGGCATTAGAAGACAGAACCGGATGGATAAAGACCACGTGGATATCCCTGGCTCCGTTCGCCTTTGCCACCCCGACAGCCTCACAAATTGAACCGCCTGTATCAATTTCGTCATCGATAATTAAAACATCCCGGTCATAAACATCCCCGATCAGGTTGAGCGCTTCGGTGTGATCTTCGTTGTCCAGGCGCCTTTTTTCTATAAACGAGAGGGGAATATCAAGCGCCTGGGCGTACCTTCTTCCTGGTTTCGCGTAGCCAAGGTCGGCAGTAAGCAGAACCGGTCTGGTCATAGGCTTGATATATTCTTTAAGGTAGGGGCGCAGGATATGGTAAGCGGAAAGCACATCGCCTGGAATGGAGAAGAAGCCCTGGATCTGACCTGCGTGCAAGTCCATGGTCATGTAGCGGTCTGCTCCGGCTACAACCATCATATCAGCCACAAGTCGGGCAGTGATCGGAACCCGGGGCTGGTCCTTGCGGTCAGAACGACCATAACACATGTAGGGGAACACCAGCGTGATCCTCCCCGCGGAATCGAGCATCAGCGTTTGCGCCATGATAAGCAGTTCCATCAGGTTGCGGTGTACGGGGGTGGAAGTGGTTTGGATCACGTAGCAATCCTGCCCGCGCACTGAGGCATGTAATTTCACAAACAAGTTCTCATTAGTAAACTCATGAATGTCAACTCCACACAGTTCCAACCCCAGATAATCCGCGATTTCTTTAGCCAGATCTGGCGAAGCTGTGCCTGCAAACAAGCGAATATCGCCATAAAGTGAACTGGATTCCTTCTTGATACCGGTCATGAAAAATCCATCCTCCTACGGGTTTTGCACCCATTCTGTTTTGATGATACTCATGAAATCGACACCCCAATAGCGCCCACGGTGATAGCGTGCTTCACGCATGGTACCTTCGTACACAAAGCCGATCTTTTGATAGGCTCTTTTTCCCCGGTTGTTTCCTTCAAAAACCCGCAGATAGATACGATGAAGGTTCAATTCTTCGAATCCATACTGGCACGTTCGCCTCATCGCTTCAGAGCCATAGCCCTGATCCCAATACTCTTTTTCACCAATCATGATCCCTATCTCAGCCGAACGGTTGATTTGATGGATGTCCGCAAAGCCAATATTCCCGATTGGAATCCACACATCACTGTCTTGCTGGTGAATCTCGATGACTAATGGCATCTCAGTTCTGGGACCTGATGACATTTTTTCGAACCAGGCTTCTTCCTGCAGAAGGTTATAAGCAGCAACTTGCTCCAGATTTTCAGTAACTTCAGGGTCATTGACCCATTTTAAGAACAGGGGCACATCCTCTCTTTCAGGAGCGCGCAGGCGAAGTCTTTTGGAATATAAAACTGGCATTCTTACTCCTAAGGCTCCAGTCGATTCGGACCCCTGAATAAGAATACGGCTTCACGAATGGAGGGCAGGTTGAGCATAACCATCAGAAGCCGGCTTAAGCCCATACCCAAACCACCATGCGGCGGACAGCCATAACGGAAGTAATTCAGATAGTTCTGGATTGGTTCGAGCGTGAGACCTTTGTCAAGCGCTTGTTTTGCCAGTATCTCATAGCGATGTTCGCGTTGGGCACCCGTTGTAATTTCGAGACCTCTGCCAAGCAGGTCAAAGCTGCGTGTGAGCGCTGGGTTGTCAGGATGCAGCATGTGATAGAACGGGCGAACGCTGAAAGGCCAGTCGGTCACGTAGACAAAATCGTTGCCATACTCTTTCTTGACATAATCGCCCAAAGCCCGCTCGGCTCCCGGGTCGAGGTCGCCTTTTTTCTCCGGGGGCAGCTTGTAATCCATCGCTTTGAGAACCTGGTATGCTTCAGTCATACTCATGCGTGGGAAGGGGGTCTCAGGGACTTCAAGTTTCACGCCGAATTGTTCCAGGATGGCATCGTGGTGCTTGTCCTTCACCGCCATGTAGGCATGCGCAAGCAAATTTTCAGAAAACGCCATCACATCTTCGTGGCTGTCGATCCAGGACATTTCGAAGTCAATGCCGGTGAATTCGGTCATGTGGCGTGAAGTAAACGAAGGATCAGCCCTGAACACGGGTCCTATCTCGAAAATGCGTTCGAAGCCGGCAGCCTGTGCCATCTGTTTGTAGAATTGGGGAGACTGGGCGAGGTAGGCAGTGCGGTCAAAATATTCAACTTTGAAAAGGTCTGCGCCACTCTCGCTGGGGGTGCCCATGATTTTCGGAGAATGAATCTCGATGAAATCATTCTGAAGCCAAAACTCGCGCATTGCCTGCTCGAGTGTGGTCTGGACTTCGAAAATGAGACGATTACGTTCTCTGCGCAGGTCGAGATAGCGCCAGTCCAGGCGGTAGTCCTGGTCTGGAAGGGTGTCGCCAAAGGGTTCAAAGGGCAGGGGCAGCTCGGCATTGTTTTCGACAATCAGCTCTTCGAGTTGAATTTCTATTCCACCGAGCTTGACCACCTCATTAGCAACGACTTTACCTGAAACGGTCAGAGCAGACTCGGTTCCGAGGGTTGAAATCAGCTCTGCCAGTTCGGGGTTTCCTTTTTTCCAATGCGCAATTTGGGCGAGCCCGGTTTTATCACGCAAAATCAAAAACTGCATACTTTTTTGGTCCCTGAGGGTTTGCAGCCAGCCTTTTAGGGTCACCTGTTCTCCAACTTTTTGGTTCAGGTCTTTGATCAGTGTTCTTTCCATGTAATTACTCCGATAAATGAGGATTAATGCCAGTTCGATTATAAGCCACTAATTGTGTTGCAGCCTCCGATGGAGATACTTTTCGCCTGTTAACGTCGCTGAGCAATCGCTCTATCTCATCTTCAGGGACTTCAGCTTCGAATTTGCTCACCAGGGAAGCGGTGACCATCTTCTTAACCACTTCCCGCAGGATGAAAGCGTCCTTTTTCTCCCAATTGCCTGTTTTTTCAAGCCACGAGCGGTGATTTTGGATCTTTTCCACCACTTCCATGATTCCGGTTCCGTCGGTCGCGATGGTTTTCATGACCGGGGGAAGCCAATCGGGTTCAAGTTCTTTCTCAGGTTCATTTTCTTTGGGTTCAGGTTCCTGCCACTCTTTAAGCGCGTGCTTGCCGTAAGACGGGGACGAGGTGCGGTGCCCCATCCGGATCATCGAGCGCAGATATCGTGTGCTCTGATCAGCACCCGGATGGTCAGCTTTGTTCACCACCAGGATATCGGCGATCTCGAGAATGCCGGCTTTGATCGACTGGATGTCATCGCCCAGTCCGGGCACATCCACGACGATCGTGGTGTGAGCCAGGTTAACAATATCGACTTCAGATTGCCCTGCGCCGACCGTCTCGATCAAAATGTAATCATAACCAGCCGCGTCGAAAACCTGGCTGAGCGCTTGTGTCGCGGTAGCCAGACCGCCCAAGGCTCCCCTCGATGCCATCGAACGAATAAAGACCATAGGGTCATTTTGCAGCGCCAGCATACGCACACGATCGCCCAAAATCGCCCCGCCAGTGAAGGGGCTGGTTGGGTCTACCGCGATAATGGCGACTTTGGCTGCAGGTTCATTGAGGCGCAGCTGGTGGGCAAGTTTGTTGACCAGTGTGCTCTTACCCGAACCGGGAGGTCCGGTGATACCGATTTTGTGCGCTTTGCCTGTGTAGGGGAATAGCTGGTTCAGAGCTGCCTGCCCTGTTGGGCTGGCGTTTTCAACCAGGGTTAAAACACGAGAAAGGGCAAGTCGGCTGCCCTTTCTCATATCATCAATCAATGCCATTAATCCACCAGAGTGGCAGCTTGAACTGCCTCGCGGATTTCCCTGCTTACCTGGCGTGTGTCCGTTCCCGGACCGTAAATCTTAAACACACCAGCATCCAATAACCCCTGGATGTCGTCTTCGGGGATAATGCCTCCAACGAAAATGATAACTTCGTTTTGCCCGTTTTCCCTGACCTTGCGAATGATCTGGGGAACCAGTGCGTTATGCGCGCCTGAAAGGATCGAAAGACCGATCACATCCACATCTTCCTGCAGGGCGGCTTCGCTGATCATCTCGGGGGTTTGACGTAAGCCTGTGTAGATCACTTCCATGCCATCATCGCGCAGGGCTCGGGCTACAACTTTTGCTCCACGGTCATGACCATCAAGACCGGGCTTTGCTATCAGTACTCTTATCTTCTTTTCGGTCATTATCTCTCCTATCTTGGTTGGATTATAACGTGATTGGGGAAGTTTGAGCAGGTCTTTTGCTTTTTTTGTTGATACGATCGTATCGGTCCTGACAAGGGGTCTGTTTTACTTACCGATCCAGCTTCCGGGACTGCGTGAAATCGGGTGAGCGGGCAGCTGAGTTCGTGTCCGGCTCCCAGGTTTTAATGTGGGAAAACTGGCGAACGGGGCAATCGCTGCTCACTTTGCGCCTGGCAGCATGATCGCCTTGCTCACAAATTAAAATTTTTACGCTATCAGCGATAAAACTTTTCATCCCCCAAAATGTGAACTATCTCACCATAAAATACCCGGTGATAGTCCTTTTTCGGATAATTTCTATCGATCGTCGCGTCGAGGAACCTGGCAGGGTCAAAGTCTGACCAATATATAGTTTTACATTCAAGAATCAATTCTGCCTGTTCAAAACCAGGAGCTTTGACCTTCACCGAAGCAGCAGGCGAGAGGCGCGTCTCTTTGAGCTTGTCTGAATCCCGTCCCGAATGCGAACCGAGGAAGATCAGATCAGGTCTGAATTCAGCTGGAAAGGCTGTCACGGTGAAGTCATCGTATTTCTGGAAAAAATCGTAAGTATAGCGGGTCGGTCTGACCACAACGGAAACATAAGGACTGTTCCACATCGTGCCGATACTGCCCCAGCCGATTGTCATCGTATTAAAATCGTTCTGCGCAAAATCACCACAAGTCAACAAAAGTGTTTGCCGGTCGAAGAGATGATGGGGTCTGACCAATAAATTTTCAGGATCTATTTCTCTTTTTTGCATCATAAAAACTCCTTCGGGCTTCCGCGCTAATTATATCAAACCGAAACCGGATAGCCCTTATAATAGAATCTGATGGATACAAACCTGGTTCAGAAAAAAGAAAAGCTATTCCTGACGATTATCCGCTGGGCGGGAACCCTGTTGTCCCTGGGGGTGATGATATTTTTGCTATCCAGGGTCGGTTGGAGGCAAGCGCTCGACAGCTTTGGGCAGATCCCCTGGTGGACATTTTTCATCTTTATTTTGCTTGGATTGGTCTCGCGTTTTTCAACCTGGGGTCGCTGGCACAGCCTGCTTCGCGCGAGTGATGAACCTATTGATCCCAAAGACAGCCTAAAACTGACCTTTGCAGGTCTTTTTGCCTCCAATGTCTTGCCCACGACCATCGGTGGTGACGTTTTTCGCCTGGCAGGAGCAGTTCGCGTCGGGATTTCCGCGGCATTGGCTGCCGCGTCGCTTGTAGTCGACCGGTTGGTGGGGATGGCTGGTATGCTTCTGGCGCTGCCGCTCGCGCTGAAGTTTCTGCCCATCCTCCGTGAAACCGCTTCGCCAGCTGCGATGGGATTGGTGGCTGGAACTGGTATTCTTGCCAAATTTCGCGCATGGCTGCAGAGAAACATCAGGTCCACTTTTCAAGCGTTGAAGAAATGGTTAAAAAAGCCTGCCAACCTCGCAAGGGCTCTGGGCTTCACCCTGACCCACCAGGCATGCATCTACCTGATCATCAAGATATTCGTCAATGCAATGGGGGAAGATATTTCCTTCCTCTCCATCGCCGGAATCTGGAGCCTGACCTACTTTATCACCTTGCTGCCCATTTCGATCAACGGTCTGGGACTGCAGGAAGTGACAGTGACCAACCTTTTCACAGCGTGGGGCGGGATCAGCATCGGGACCAGCCTCGCCCTGGCGATCTTCCTTCGAATATTATGGATGCTGGTTAGCTTGCCGGGGGCATTCTTCGTCGGTGATATACTTGCGGGTAAGCGTCCCACCGAACAAGCTGAACAAAATACGATGACAGTGGAGAAACAACAAAAGTAGCATGGAAGAACACTTTGATCTGTCCCGTTATGTCCGCAATGGACTGTTTGCGCTCCTTTTTTCGACTGCCTGGTTCTTGTTTGACAATCGGCATGTGAGAAATATTTGGTACATCCTGTTCCTGGGGGCATTCCTTGTTGGCGCCATATCGTTATTGTATTTGACCCTGCGTAAACCCAAGCTCCGTTGGCAGCCTCGCGAAGCGCTTGTTGAGAGAAAAATCTTTTCCCGACCTGCCTGGAGCGCGGCAATCCTTGTCATCCTTTTCTTTACCCTTTCAAGCGGACTCGTCGGTAGCGGCAGTGCCCGATTTGTGATTTTGGTGGGCTGGGCGGTGCTTTGCGGTTACCTGGTTGCCACCTTTTACCCCATGAAAAACCCATACCTCGTATTCATGTCTGTCCTTTTGCTGGGCGGGGTTCTGTATCGGGTTGGCGCATTTGTAAACGAAGTCAGCAGTTCGCCTTTTTCGCTGGGTTGGTCTGAAGGCAGCCGCATCTATAACGCCTCGCTGTTTTTTTCTGAAAAGCTCTACGGAAAAAAGTTTCCTCTTCCTGTCTTACACCCCAGCCGTTATCTGATGCAATCGCTGCCGTTTTTGTTCAATATCGATTCAATTTTTATCCACCGGCTCTGGCAGGTTTTGCTCTGGGTCGGGATGACCAGTTGGGCTTCCTGGCTGTTTGCCAAAAAAACACGGGAGGGTCCCAAGCTGCCCCTGTTCTGGCTGAGCGCGTTTTGCTTTCTGTTCTTTTTCCAGGGAGCGGTCTATTATCACCTGATGATTTGCGTGATCCTGGTATTGATCGGTTATCAAAAAGAAAAGCCGCTGCGCACGCTCATTTTTGTCTTGCTGGCATCGCTTTGGGCAGGCATCTGCCGAATCAATTGGATCCCTGTGCCGGCTTTACTGGCAGTTTCGTTGTACCTGCTCGACACCCCCTTTGACTCGAAAAATTGGCTGGGCTACCTTAAATGGCCTGTTATCTGGTCCGTGTTGGGTGTGGCGACAGCTTTTGGCAGCAAGCAGATCTACCAGGCGGTCTCCGGAGAGAACCCCGCTCTGTTCGATTCTGCCTTCACTTCAGAGTTGATCTGGTTGCGCCTGTTTCCGAACGCAACTTTTCTCTTGGGCGTATTGCCAGCGATTTTTGTGGTCTGCCTGCCGCTGGTAATCCTGGTAATTCTTTATCTCCGCGGGAATTCTCCTCTGAAGGTGCACTGGCTGCGCTGGCTGGGATTATTGGGTATCCTGGCGGTGTTCTTCGCTGGTGGTGTGCTGGTAAGCGTGAAGATCGGTGGTGGAGGCGATTTGCACAATCTGGATGCCTTCCTGGTCTTCTTTTTGCTGATTTCGCTGAGCCTGCTTTCAGGGCGTATGGCGCCCGAAGACCCGGCTTCCCGTAGAAAGCAATTTGATTTACAAAAAGTACCCGCTCTCTTGCTGATCTTCATCTGCATCGTGCCTGTTTGGTTTGCCTTTATGCGTACCGGCAAATGGACATTTCGACAGGATCTGGCAGAACAAGTTAATCTAGAACAGATACAGCAGGCAATCGACATTGTCAACGAAAATCCAGGTCCGATTTTGTTTGTAACCGAAAGGCAGTTGCTCACGATGGGGTATATCCAGGGGGTTGAGTTGATTCCGGAATACGAAAAAGTTTTCCTGATGGAAATGGCGATGGGCAACAACCAGGAGTACTTGCAGGAATTTTACGATCGCCTCGATTCTCACTTTTACAGCGCGATCCTGATGGAACCGATCAACACATCAATCCAATCGAGCTGGAAGAGTTTTGCCAATGAGAACAACAGTTATGTGCGCAATGTAATTTTGCCGATGTTGATGGATTATCAGCTTGCCCTTAATTGGAAAAACGGCGAAATTAACCTGCTCATTCCCAATAACGAACCGGAATTGATCGAACGATTACAGCAAATCCAGGCACCGTAAAAAGGATTATCCTTATTAAGACCTGCCCCTGTAGCCTGGCATGGCGCGGAGTGAATTAACCCTGTCCATATGCCTTGGGTCACTGACGCCGGGCGCGCGGCGCGGAGCACTTACCCTCGCCGATGGAATAATTTGGCAAGCAATTAATTAACAAATTTGGTAACCAGGCAGACTATCTCAGCCCTCCGCCAAATCTGGCATGCTCCTTCTAACAGGCTCTGCGACTTCACGAACGGTATAGGTCTTCTTTTTCTGAGATTCGAAGTAGGTGCGCATCAACAATTCAGCGATCAAACCCATCAAAATCGCGATGAAGCCGAGCAAAAACATCATCACCGCGATCTGGAACCAGGGCGAGGTCAACACGCCAATCTCGGTCACGATTCTGCGAATTGCCAACCAAAGGAATAAACCAAACCCGATCACCATCATGCCAAACCCGACCCCGCCAAACAAGTAGATCGGTTTCTTTGAAAATTTCATCAAAAATTTGACCGTGATCAAGTCCAAAACTACCTTGAGCGTGCGTTCCAAACCGTAATTGGCTTTTCCGTGCTTTCGCGCGTGGTGCCGAACAACCACTTCGCTGATCTTCGCGCCGGCATCATCGGCATAAACCGGGATAAAGCGGTGCATTTCGCCATAGAGATTGATGTTATCCAAAACGTCCCGCCGGTAAGCCTTGAGTGTGCAGCCATAATCGTGCAGGTGCACGCCGGTTGTGCTCGATATCAGTTGGTTGGCGAATCGGGAAGGAATCGTGCGGGTCAGCGTGTTATCCTGGCGGTCCTTGCGCCATCCGCTGACGACATCGAAGCCCTTATCCAGTTCTGCCAGCAACAGCGGAATATCCGCCGGATCGTTTTGCAGGTCAGCATCCATCAGCACGACTATGTCCCCATCGCTGTGGTCGATGCCGGCTGAAATGGCTGCGGTTTGCCCGTAGTTGCGTCTGAAAACGACGTTGCGCACGCGCTGTGGGTATTTTGCCTGCAGCGCTTTCATCACCTTTACGCTGCCATCCTTGCTGCCATCGTCAACAAAAGTGATGTCCCAGTCATAATCAGCGTCTTTCAAAGCCTCAAGCGTCTGGTCGAACAATTCGGGCAGGTTTTTTTCTTCGTTATATACCGGAACAACTACTGACAGTTTCATGGCGCCTATTATACTCAATCCGCGAGTTATTTGAGGGTATAATTTTTACCTATGATGGCAAAAGACGATGACAGCATTCTGGCTGCAAAACGCGCGGAAGATTCCGTAGACCTGACGCTGCGACCAACCAGCCTGGACGAATTGATCGGGCAACAGGGAGTTAAAGATAACCTCCACATTCAAATCCAGGCCGCAAAACAACGAGGCGAAGCGCTTGAGCACGTCCTCTTTCATGGGCCTCCCGGATTGGGCAAGACCACTCTCGCGCACATCCTCGCTGCCGAGATGAAAGTGAACATCAAGGTCACATCCGGTCCCGCTATCGAACGCGCGGGTGACCTGGCGGCGATTTTGACCAACCTGCGTGCTGGCGATATCCTTTTCATCGACGAAATCCACAGGCTCGGCAAGCTCGTTGAAGAGATCCTCTACCCCGCGATGGAAGATTTCGCCCTCGATATCATCATCGGCAAGGGACCGGCTGCGCGATCAGTGCGCCTCAAGCTGCCCCGTTTCACCGTTGTTGGCGCGACAACCCGCCTTGCGCTGCTCTCATCTCCGCTTCGCGCTCGTTTTGGAGCAGTTTATCGCATGGATTATTACGATGAGGAATCCCTCGCAGATATCATCCGACGCGGCGCGGGGTTGTTAAACTTACCTTACGAAGAGCCTGGAATCCACGAGATCGCCAGGCGTGCCCGCGGAACCCCGCGCATCGCCTTACGCCTATTGCGGCGCGTTCGCGATTTTGCCGACGTACGTGCGCAGGGAAAAATCACCCGGGAAGTCGCCATCCAGGGGTTGAGCATGCTTGATATTGACCCGCACGGTCTTGATGAGATGGATCGCAGGGTGCTGCTTGCCATTATTGACAAATACAATGGCGGTCCGGTGGGCTTAAACACGATCTCCGCATCGGTCAGCGAAGAACCTGATACGATCATGGACGTTGTCGAACCTTATCTGCTGCAGCTCGGTTACATCGACCGTACCGCCCAGGGGCGCATCGCCACGCAGCTTGCCTATCAACACCTGGGTCGTGATTACCGCCAGGCTGCAGCGCAAACCAGCCTCTTCGAACCACCTGAATAGCTCACTACGATGAAAACTGAAAATTTCGATTACCTGCTTCCCGGGCATTTCATTGCCCAGGTTCCGGTAGAACCGAGGGATCACTCCCGCCTGATGGTGATGAACCGGGAAAGCGGCGCTATCAGGCACCGACATTTTTATGACATTATTGAATATCTGAATCCAGGTGACTTGCTCGTGGTCAACAATACCCGCGTGATTCCTGCACGACTGTATGCCAAAAAGCTCCCCGGGGGAGGCAGGATTGAAATTTTGCTGCTCAAAAAAACCGATCAGTTACGCTGGGAGTGCCTGGTTGGTGGCAGCGGGATGAAGGAAGGACGCGCTTTTCAGGTTGACAACGGACCCAGGGGACAAATTGAAAGCGTGTTGGAAGGCTCGAAAAGAATCGTGCGTTTTGTAGAATCGATCGAGAATTTCTTCGACCGGGCAGGGCACACTCCGTTACCACCCTACATCCATGATTACGTCGGTAACCCGGAACGCTACCAGACGGTTTATAACCAGAATCCCGGATCAGCTGCGGCACCAACCGCGGGATTGCACTTCACCTCTGAACTTCTGAGCAGAATCCAGGATATGGGAGTTAATCTGGCAAGTGTCGAGCTGCGCGTCGGGCTGGATACTTTTGCTCCGGTAACCGAAGAAAACATCAGCGATCATCACATCCATCGTGAGTGGTGCCAGGTGAGCCGCGAAACGGCGGAACTGGTCAACCAGACCCGCAAGAACGGTGGAAGAGTTGTCGCTGTGGGCACGACAACGGTTCGCTCGCTGGAAAGCGCCTGTCGTGACAGCGATAACGCAGAGATAGAGCCCTTTTGTGAGGAGACTTCACTTTTTATTGCGCCGGGTTACCAGTTTTGCTGTGTGGACGCAATGGTCACCAATTTTCACCTGCCCAAATCAACACTGCTGATGCTCGTCAGTGCATTTTCAAGCCGTGAGAACATCTTGAACGCTTACGGAATTGCCAAACAGGAAGGCTATCGCTTCTTTTCGTTTGGCGACGCGATGTTGATATTGTAGGAACAGATTCTTATGGGTTTTGTCATTCTGAACGAAGTGATGCGAAGTATACAAAGTAAGAATCTGAACCTTTGCCAACAAGAAGCTTATCGGCGAAGCCATCCTTTCGTAGGGAACGTGGCTTGTCCCGTTCCGGCGAAAGCCATCTTTACGTAGTGAACGTGGCTCGTCCCGTTCCGGCGAAAGCCATCTTTCCGTAGGGCGAGATGTCTGTACCGGCGAAGCCGTGTATTGGAAGTGTCGAAAATTCCATTTACAAGAGTGTTTCCCACCTCCAATCCGCCGATGTGTGTGGTCATTGTGAATGGCGGATTGAGGGGGAGCAACATTGCCGTCACACCAATCTCACAACCCCCTCAATCTCGCCCTACGAATTTTCACGGGACGGCGTGGCAGCCGTCCCCTACACGTACAGCTGGGGCTCTGCTCCAGCCGCTGTCATCGTTGGGAAAATCTTGGGATATCTCCTGAAACGCTCAGAAGATCGGTACGATCGCACGATCATTGCTCTGCTTATTAACCATTTTCTAATACCGATTTGCTACACTTCAATTGGAACATTTGTTGCAACATATTACATGTTGCTAAGAATAGAAATTAGAGGAAACAAACACAATGATGCGTTTTGATAAATTTTCAGAAAGAGCGCAAGATGCCGCCGCCCGGGCAGCGGAGATTATCCAGCGTTATGGGCATAATCAGATCGATTCTGAACATATCCTGCTGGCGCTGATTGAGCAGCCCCAGGGTTTTGTTACACAAATCATCGAGGCGATGAATGTCGTTCCTGGTGATATCGTCGATCGGCTCGATACCATCCTGCGCACCACGCCCAAGGCAAACATTTTTGGCGGTCCTTCAGGGCAAGTTTTCCTGACTCCCCGCGTAAAAATGGTCGTGGATATGGCTAAGACCGAAGCCAATCGCCTTGGTGACGAATTCATATCCACCGAACACCTTTTCCTGGCGATATTGGCTGAGAAAAACACCCAGCTTGCCCGCATGCTGGAGGAATTCGGTTTCAACCGGGTCAGCGTTTTGGAGGTTATCCAGGAACTGCGCGGGGGTCCCCGCGCTACCCAGCGCGGAAAATTCGAAGGTCGCTATAAGACCCTCGAAAAATATTCGCACAATCTTACACAGGCTGCGCGTGAAGGAAAACTTGATCCGGTCTACGGACGTGAGCTCGAAATCGTTCGCCTGATCCAGATCCTCAGCCGGCGCAGAAAGAACAATCCGGTACTGATCGGTGGGGCAGGGGTTGGCAAGACCGCTATTGTCGAGGGACTTGCCCAAAAAATTGCCAACGACGATGTCCCTGAGATACTGGCGGACAAATTGGTCTATTCCCTCGACCTGGGTGCTATGGTCGCTGGCACGCGCTTCAGGGGTGAATTCGAAGAACGACTAAAAACCTCGATTGAAGAAATCCAGGAATCTGCCGGAGAAGTGATTTTGTTCATTGATGAACTACATAACGTGGTCGGAGCAGGAGCCGCACAGGGTTCGATGGATGCTTCCAACATGCTCAAACCTGCCCTTGCACGGGGTGATTTGCAGTGTATTGGAGCGACCACAATTGACGAATATCACAAGCATATTGAAAAAGATGCTGCCCTCGAGCGCCGGTTTGCTCCAATTTACGTCGAAGAACCTACCATCGAAGATACTGTCAGCATGCTCAGAAGTCTGCGCGACCGCTATGAGGCTCACCACAAGGTAAAACTGTCGGACGAAGCGCTCGAAGCCGCAGCCAACCTTTCGGCACGCTATATGACCGGGCGCAAGCTGCCTGATAAGGCAATCGATTTGATGGATGAAGCCGCCGCGAAATTGCGCGTAGCTTTATATTCTTTGCCCGATGACCTAAAACAGGACCGCAAGGAAATCGATCGGCTCCTGGCGGAGGAAGAAAAAGCCAGCCTCGACCGCGAGTACGAGCACGCAGTCAAGCTCAAGGCTGAAAGGTTAAGACTGGAAGAGTCATTCCAGGAAAAGCAGACCAGGTGGGAAGAGGAAAACAAGCTCGACGACGTTGTCGATGCCGATGATATTGCCGAGGTGATCAACCAATGGACCGGTATTCCGGTGACCCAGCTGCTCGAGTCAGAAACCCAAAAACTCCTCGAGATGGAAGACCGCCTTCACGACCGCATTATCGGGCAGGATGAAGCGATCAACGCGATCTCAGATGCCATCCGCCGGGCTCGCTCGGGTCTCAAAGACCCCAACCGTCCAATTGGTTCGTTTATCTTTATCGGACCTTCCGGTGTTGGTAAGACCGAACTGGCAAAAGCGCTGGCAGAATTTTTGTTTGATGACGAAGACGCAATCGTTCGTCTCGACATGAGCGAGTACCGCGAACAGCATACCGCCTCGCGTCTGTTTGGCGCGCCTCCTGGATACGTTGGCTACGAAGAAGGCGGGCAGCTCACCGAAGCCGTACGCCGCAGACCATATCGTGTCGTCTTGTTTGATGAAATCGAAAAAGCCCATCCTGAAGTCTGGAATGCGCTTCTGCAAATCCTTGATGACGGTCGCCTGACCGACGGTCAGGGCAGAGTGGTCGATTTTAAGAACACCGTCCTGATCATGACCAGTAACCTGGGTACCGAATTCGTTCGCAAGGGCGGAGCGTTGGGCTTTTTGGCTGAAGATGACGATTCTGACGAAGTAAAAGCCTCCCAGGAGAAAATTGAGAAAGCGCTCAAAGAAGCTTTCAGACCAGAATTTCTAAATCGCATCGACGACATCATCACTTTCGCCCCACTTTCAAAGGACGATGTGACCAAAATTGTCGATTTGCAGGTCAAGGAGATCAAAGACCGTGTCATGGAATACGGTGTCGAAATTGTTATCGACGAAAGCGCCCGCGAATGGCTGGCTGACCAGGGCTATGATCCCCTGTTTGGCGCCAGACCGCTAAAGCGTGCCTTGCAAAAGTATGTTGAGAGTAAGCTTGCCATCAAACTGCTGGAAGGTGAGTTTACATCGGGCGACCTTGTTCGCGTTATCAAAAATCCTGATATGGCAGAATTGTCCTTTGTTGCTGAACATAAGGAACCTATTGTTGTAGAAATCGAAGAAAACCAGGCATAAGACGCTGGTCTGGCTTTATGCCGGCGAAGATGGCGAAAGCCAACTTCGCCCGGCAGCCAGGGCTCGCTGTTCAACGTGAAGGCAGGGCTGAGGAAATAGCAAAAATATGACCACAACTAACGAGAGCCTGATCCAGCTGTTGAGAGAAAGCGCCCTCTTCAGCGCGATGGAGGATATTGATCTTCCAGTTATCGCTGAAGTCATGGTGGCTGTAGAACTGCCGGCTGGGGAGGTTCTCTTTGTTGCCGATGAGGAACGTGACGGCTTGTTTATCG
Source organism: Anaerolineaceae bacterium UBA5311 (assembly GCA_002411175.1). Lineage (GTDB taxonomy): Bacteria > Chloroflexota > Anaerolineae > Anaerolineales > Anaerolineaceae > Mesolinea. The sequence goes on from DHRN01000103.1 coordinate 31,144, forward strand.
TTGAGGCTGGCAAATTAATCGGTCGGGAGGCGCAGAAGGGAGCCGAATTACCCTATCAGCGCGGAGATCTGATCGGTCTCGGAAGCTCTGCTTACCCACATACCTGGCAGGAAGATGTCCAGGCACTGTCGGATTCGCAGCTCTGGTTTATCCCCAATGAACAGCTCGCTTCGCTCTGCGATCAGAGCCAGCCGTTCCAGGAGACGCTGACTGTCCTGGCAAGCAGCCAGAATTTGATCCGCACAATCCCCAAACCCTGGCTCGAAGCTGACGAAAAAGTCAGTCTGATTACCAGGAAACATCCGGTATTCCTGCTGTTTGGAGCGATACCCCCCATCGTGGTTTTTTTGTTGATCCTGTTGGGATTGTATTATCTGCAGGCAGTTTACCCAATAGCAGCCCTGTTTGGAATGCTGGCAGCTTTTTTCTTTTGTGCCATTTGGCTGGCATGGAATGTCCACAACTGGTCCAACGATTTTTACCTGATTACCTCCAAACGGATGGTCTGGGTTGAAAAAGTTTCCGGGTTTTACGACAGCCGGCAGGAAGCTCCCCTCGGAACCCTGATTTCCGTCGGAGTCCATACCACCCAACCTGGGGCTATCCTCGGTTATTCTGATGTAATCGTGCGAACGTTTATCGGTGATATCCGCTTCGAACGTGTCGCACATGCGAAGACGATTGGCAAGCTGATCGAAAGCTATTGGGCTAAAAGTAAACACATTGATCTCGAGCTGGACGCCAGGGCAATTCGCAGGGCTCTGCGTCAAAAATTTGGCAAAGCCCCCGAAGAAGTCAGTGCCAAAGAACTTGAACACGAGTATGGGATTGAAAATGAGCTTCCTCAGCAGGAGATGGGCTTCTTTCAGTGGTTATTCAGTGATTTTATGAAGGTTCGCTATGAGGGCGCGGGCGTGGTTACTTATCGTAAGCACTGGTTGATCCTGGTGCAGAAAAACTTGCTGCCTTTGCTTGGTCTGTTGCTGACGGCTGCTCTGATGATCGCGGTGGTCACACGCAATATCACTGGGATCGACTACAAAATGGCACTAACCCTGGGTTCATTTCTGCTGTTTGTTTTCGCCGCGACCATGTTCTACCAATATGTCGACTGGCGCAATGATATCTTTCAACTGACACCCAACCAGGTAATTGATCTCGACAGAAAACCCTTCGGTCAGGAATCGCGCCGGGCTGCCCCACTCGAAAACATCCTCAGCATTGAGTACGAGCGCAGGGGTATCATCCCCATGCTGTTCAATTTTGGCACAGTCTATATCACAGTGGGCAACAGTCAGCTTACCTTTAACGATGTCTGGCATCCATCTGATGTTCAGCGGGATATCTTTGCCCGCATGGGTACAAACATCCAGGATAAAGAACACCGTCAGACCATCCAGGAGCGAGAGCGCATCGCGCAGTGGTTCAAGGTTTTTCAGGAAGAAACCCAGGCTGGTCTGCTCAGCCAGGATATCACTTTTCCTTTGAATCCTCCTCCCGCATAAGGTACAATACATCAGAATTAGGAGCAAGAATGGCTATTTTAGATATTGTCACTTTTCCTGATCCTTCTTTGCGTATTAAGGCAAAGCCGGTCAGGAAATTTGATAAAGAATTACAAACACTGATTGATGATATGTTCGAAACCATGCGCAACGAACCGGGTGTTGGGCTGGCTGCGCCCCAGATTGGGCAATCGCTGCAGCTCGCCGTGATTGAATATGCGGAAGAGCCGGAAAATGAAGACGCGCCGGCTCCCAAACCAAAACGATATGTGCTGGTCAACCCGGAAATCGTCCAACGCTCAGAGGATATGGTCGAAGCAATGGAAGGTTGTCTGTCCGTTCCCGGCTTGATCGGTCTGGTCGATCGACACGAAGCGATTACAGTCAAAGCCTTAACCCGCCATGGCAAGCCCCAGAAAATCAAGGTGGAAGGTTGGATGGCACGAATTTTCCAGCATGAAATGGATCATTTAAACGGCGTGTTGTATATCGACCGTGCCTCCGAGATCTACGAACCCGTCACCGAGGAAGCTATTGAGTCAGAGGATTAATGCATCTGACGCATTTGTCCCTGACCAATTTTCGCATCTTTTCCCGTTTGGAACTTGATTTTCCCAAACGGGTTATTTTGTTTCATGGATCAAACGCACAGGGGAAAACCACCGTCCTGGAGGCGGTTGCTTTTTTAGCACTTTTCACTTCCTTCAGCGCCTCATCAGATCGGCAGATGATCAACTTTAACCTGCCTGAATCTGACCCTGTCAGGGTGGGTCGGATAGTCGCCGATTTTCAACGGGGAAACAAAAAGCAACACCTCGAAACCCGCTTGATCCTGGAACAAAACGGAGGCGACGGAAATCTGCGGCTGCGTAAGGAAGCTCTGTTAAACGGAGTTTCCAGGCGTTTTAGTGAATTATATGGTCAGTTTAATGCGGTCAGTTTTTTGCCCCAGATGTCGAAAATAATCGAGGGAGGTCCTTCTGAGAGACGGCGCTACCTTGACGAAGTGCTTTGCCAGGTCGAGCCGGGCTATTCCCGCCACCTGATACGCTACAACCAGGCAGCCACACGTCGAAACGCGCTTTTGAAACAATTGGCGGAATACGGAGGCAACCCCAACCAGCTGGAACCCTGGGATGTGATGCTCTCGGAACATGGCGCCTTTTTGATCGCAGGCAGAATAAAACTGATCAACCAACTCGAAACACTCGCCCAGCAAAGCCATCACAATCTGACCGGAGGAAAAGAGGTTTTTCGCATCGATTATCAGCCTGCTTTTGACCCATTTGTCGCAGAAAACGGTCAGCTTGGTCTGCCTGTGCATAACCTGGCTGACAGAAGCCCGATCGAGCTGCCCGAAATCCAGAAAAGTTTCCAAACTGGGCTCGAGAAGCGCCACAGGTATGACATCCAGCGCGGCTCTACAAGCATTGGTCCCCACCGGGATGAAATGCGATTGCTCACCAACCAGGTTGACCTGAGTAATTACGGTTCCAGGGGGCAGACCCGTACAGCTTTGCTTTCACTCAAGTTTGCCGAGGTGCACCTGATGCACGCCCGTACCGGCGAGTGGCCTGTTTTGCTGCTGGATGAGGTCATGGCAGAATTGGACCCGTTGCGCAGGCATGCTCTGATGAGTTTACTCGATACGGTAGAGCAGGCTTTCGTAACCACGACCGATCTGGACATGTTCGACCCGGATTTTCTGGGCAACCACGAGATCTGGAAAGTACACCAGGGCATCGTCTCGGAAGCGTAAGCGATGAAAACACCCCAACATCGTCTTTGGGCAGCCAGGTTGTTAATTGTCACGGTCCTGACGATTAACCTGCTGTGCGCGTTTGAGTTTATTCTCAGACCGTCAGTTTACCAGGGGTCTTACGAGCTTGACGGTGAGGTTGGCAAAGCTGTCATCATCGGTTTTGGAATCCTTTTTCTGATGTGGCAGGTGCCGTATTTCTTTGCCCTGGCAAATCCGGTGAAGCACAAGGTTTCGCTGATATCAGCTGTAATCATGCAGGCGATTGGGTTGATCGGTGAAAGCCTGCTGCTGCATACGATCCCGGATGAACATGCACTCTTGCGCGGTTCTGTAATCAGATTTATCATTTTTGATGGCGCAGGGCTGGTGTTGTTATTTGTTGCTCTTTATTTGGTAAGGCTGATGCCCAGCCCAACGACACAGGAGTAGCAGGGTCGGGTTCTCGCGAAGCTGCCTCTCGTGGCTGCGCCGACCATCAGGACAAAAGAAAAGACAAACTGGTTTTCTGCGAAAAGGAGTCTTTATGAAATTTTCGGATTTAGTACGCGCAAATCGCAGCTATCGACGCTTCGATCAATACCAACGCATTCCTCACGAAACCCTGGTTGACCTGGTGAAACTGGCTCGTTTATCTCCCAGTCCCTCAAACCTACAGGGTCTTAAATTCTGGTTGGTCAGCGATGAAGCTGAATGTGAACAAGTTTTTAGAAACCTCAAGTTTGCCGGCTATCTCAAAACCTGGTCTGGACCGCAGGAGGGCGAAAAGCCGAGCGGATACATCATTATTCTCGGCGATACAGAAATTAAGCCCACATTCGAGATCGATGCAGGTATCGTCGCGCAGACGATGCTCTTGGGCGCGTCAGAAGCTGGCTATGGAGGCTGTATGCTCAAAGCCTTCCGTCGTGACGGTCTGCAAGAGATAAGAAACCTCCCTAACAACCTCGAAATAGTGCTTGTAATCGCCTTGGGAAAACCGGCAGAGATAAGTGTGGTGGAAGATTTTGACCCTGAAAAAGGTATCGAGTACTATCGCGATCAAGAGGGCGTCCATCACGTGCCAAAACGCGGTTTGGACGAATTGATTATCGAATAATTTTTTCTGCGGTCAGCTGGAAGGCTATCTCGCGATCTGCTAACCTGCCGGATTTATTCTCCAGGGGTGGCAATTTGGGTGTTATGGCTTGATTCCGTCGGGGTTGGCGTGTCTGTCGGAGTGATCCGGTTTGAATCTGTTGGGGTTGCCGTAAATGTTGGCGTAGGTGTAATCGTGTTGGTCGCTGTCGGCGTGAGGGTATTTGTTGAAGTTGGCGTGGGGGTGTGCGTGTGCGTTGGGGTTAGGGTATAGGTTGGCGTCGGTGGTTGGGTAAGCGTTGGCGTCGGCGTGGGAATGCCGACCAACACAACCAGTTCCGGACCAAATAAAACGTTGGTGTCAGATTGGATCTGCCATACCCCCTGGTGTAGTCCCTGGTAACTTGGTGCGATCAAGCTAAGAGAAAGATCAAAAGTTTCACCAGGTTGAATATCCCGCAAGTTCGTAGGAGATGTGCCCGCCATCCGCGTTCCTCTGATGTAAACCAGGTTGTAGCCTTTCCACGGGCAAGTACCGTTGTTTTGAATGCGCCAGGTCTTGGTGAAGTCTTGCCCGGGTATCAGGAGGGACCCTGGAGGAAATGTGACATCTTGCAGCAAAATGGCAGAGAGTGTACATTGTTCGCTGGTCGGGGTCATCGCGCTTGTTGCAGTTGCAGTCGCGGACGCCAGCGGCGTTGGTGTGGGGGTAAACACAGGTTCTGACAGCTCCTGTACCAAAACGGCAACCTGACTACTCACAGAGTTTTTGCCACTTTCGTCAAAAAGGGTCACTGTGATAATCATCGCTCCTTGCTGGGTTGGTATCCAGGGCTGCTCAATTACCACAGCGCTGGCGGGGTGGTTTTCACGAAGGTCCAGGCGGATCGGCAGATCGTTAACCGAAAGCTCCAGCTTTGACCATTTCGTACCAAATGGGAAAGCCGACCGAACGATCACTTCTTTGTTCAGAGCCAAAACCTGTCCGACAGTTGGATCCAGGATTTCTACTTGCAAGTCAGTTGCGGATGAACCGCGGTTGCAGCCAAACAAAATTCCCACTCCAACGAGGGCTGCGATGAGAAAGCCAGGGGAAATCCACTTTTTCATGATCATTTTTCTCTGTTAATCTGACTTGAATCACCCACAAAAAGTTCCCTCAGGTCAGCCGGTAAGCCGTATTCTGTCATGGGTGCGCATCTATCTTGGCTGATTGTCACCAACCAGCTCGTGCGGTCTACCCGGAGATCAAATGAACCGAGCCGGTTCTCTCTCCTGCTTGACCTTGCACCGGATGGGGGTTGCCTGTCCATCGCTGTTGCCAGCGATGCCGGTGGTCTCTTACACCACCTTTTCACCCTTACTCTTGCGAGCGGTATGTCTCTGTGGCCCGATCCGAAAGCTTGCGCCCTCCCAGGGGTTACCTGGCATCCTGCTCTGTGGTGTACGGACTTTCCTCACTGTTAAGCGCGCGCACCTGGCTGACCTGAGCAATATGATGATACCATTAAGATGTAGGTGAATTGTTAATTATCTACTCTTGACCTTTGCCATTGCGATCAAACGTGGCGACAGGGGAGATATCGGGTAGCGGAGCAGGCGATGACGATTTTTATTGAAAAATCGGAGATTGCGAAAATGTTCGATGAAATTCTGGACAAATGCTAAAATTAGTGTAAAATAGTCGTTTGGAATTATGTAGTATTAGTTTGGAGGAAGAAGTTGGCAAATATTAAGTCACAAATCAAGCGAAACAAACAAAACCGCGTGGCACGCCTTCGCAACCGTGTTTACCGTGGTTCTGCCCGCACCTATATCCGCAAAGCCCAGTCTGCCATCCGCAGTGAAGATACCGAACTGGCTGAAACTGAAGTTTTGAAGGCTATTCGCGCGTTGGACAAGGCTGCCCAGAAAGGCGTTATTCACAAGAACAACGCTGCTCGCAGAAAATCCCGCCTGATGGCACAATATAATTCGATTAAGAATTAGTTAATCCACTGCCTTATACAATTGGCGAGGTCGTCTGATACCTCGCCTTTTTGTCGTTAATCGGACGAATAGACTGGGCTGCTCCCCACTCCCTGATCCCCGCTCCCTGCTCCCCAATCCCCGCTTCCTGTAACGGGGGCTCGCAGTGACGGGTCTGTATTCTGTCATTGCGAGCGAAGCGAAGCATTCTGCCTTTAATCTTTTCCTATCAGAAATTAGTTAACCTGACATTGCAAACGCGGTATTATGTAGGGCAAATTACCGCTCGTGTCGCCTTCCTGGAATTGATGGCGTTATTGATTGGATATTCTCTCACCCCCTTTAAT
>DHRN01000103.1:37912-68919 GCA_002411175.1 Anaerolineaceae bacterium UBA5311
TCTAAAGAGGGGGTCGTGGTTGCGCCCCAACCTGGAGGGGGTCGTGGTTGCATTTCCCGCTCCCAGTTCCCCGCTCCCGGTTCCCTGTTCCCTGTCATCCTAAGAAACGACGAACGCATAGTGCACTTAGTAAAAATCTTCCCGATTAAACGATTTTCGCCCTGTAACCGGTGTTATAATCCAGTCGGTATTACTGAGGAAAGCATGTTTGATGACATAAAAAGCCAAATCGCTTTAAGAATTGACGCTTATTGCCAACAAAACGATTTGCCAACAGGCAAAGTTGAGTTTCGCAGCATCCCTTTTTCAGGTGAGTGGGGCATGGCGGCTCCGCTCTTCCCCCTGGCAGCAGCTGACCCGAATAAAACCGGTCCTGTTCCCCAGCACGCGCAACACCTTGCGGAAAGACTCAAAGACGCCATCGCTTTGCCTGAAGGCTTCACCCGTTCAGAAGCGATTCGGGGTTATCTGAACCTCTATTTTGATACAGCCCTTTACGCAGCCAGCGTCATAGACCAGATCAACCGGGAAGGTGCTCAATTTGGCAATGCTCCTGCGGCTGGTCAGACGGTAATGGTCGAATATTCCAACCCGAATACGCACAAACCCCTGCATGTCGGGCATCTGCGCAACGTTATTTTGGGTGGTTCGGTTTGTAACATCCTTGAAGCCAGCGGCAACAAGGTTATCCGCGCCAACTACATCGGAGACATTGGGCTGCACGTAATCAAATGGATGTGTAACTACGAGTTATATCATGCCGGTGAGCAGCCTGGTGAAGACAAGATGCGCTGGATGGCAGACCTTTACTCCGAAGCCGACCGTCGTTTCCACGAGCAGGAAGGCTTTGAGGAACTCGTCAGGGATTATTTCGCCCGCTGGGATGCCGGAGATGAGCATATCCACGACCTTTGGCTGGAAACCAGACAGTGGTCTATGGAAGGCTTTGAACAAGTTTATGCCCTTCTGGGTGAGCACTTTGACCGCATCTACTTCGAGAGCGATGTTGAAGAGTCGGGCAAGCAGTTGGTCGATCAGCTTATAGAAAGCGGATTGGCGAGTGATGGCCGACCCGAAAAGCCGGTTATTGTCGACCTGGATGCCATTCTGGGCACAAAAGAAGAATTTCGGGTTGCGGTGATCCTTCGCTCCGACAGCACCTCGCTTTATGCCACCAAAGAATTGCCCCTCGCGATCATGAAGTTTGAAGAATATGACCTGGATCAATCCATCTACGTGATCGACGTGCGCCAGAGCCTGCACATGAAACAAATGCAAAAGCTGCTCGAGCTGATGGGCTACCCATGGGCAAAGCGCATCCATCATCTTGCTTATGAAATTGTCAATCTGCCGGGTAATGTGATCATGTCTTCACGAGATGGCACGGTTGTGCTGCTTGATGACCTGGTAAGAGAAGCCACACAGCGTGCTCTCGCCGTTGTGCGTGAGAAGAACCCCGGTATCGACGCGACAACCATGACCGACGTTGCCCTCAAGGTTGCCCTTGGAGCGATCAAATACCCGATGATCTCGCGTGAAAACACCAAAATTGTCACCTTCGACTGGGAAAACGCCCTGGATTTTAACGGGCAATCTGCCCCTTACATCCAATATGCCAACGTAAGAGCGAACAGTATTCTCCGCAGGGCAGACAAACCTGGAGCTCATAAAGCCAGCTTTGGCTATCCCCTGGAACCCAGCGAGGTCAATTTGATCGAACTGCTCTCCAAACTTCCGGACGAGATCTCCAGGTCGGCAAAAGAATTTAAGCCTTCGTCGCTGGCTTCCTATGCCTATGAGCTGGCGAAGGCGTTCAACGATTTTTATAACCAATGCCAGGTGCTTAAAGCCGAAGGTGAAATGCGAGTTTCGCGCCTGTCGCTGGTGCAGGCTTCAAAGGTCTGCCTGGAAAAAACACTCAACTTGTTGGGCATCCAAGCTCCGCAAGTGATGTAGAATAGTAGAACCAAAAGAAAAGGAGTTTTATATGAGTCGAATACGTACAATCATCATGGGAGCCGCCGGTCGTGACTTTCACAACTTCAATACTGTCTATCGTGACAACGAGCAGTATGAAGTCGTAGCTTTCACAGCCACACAGATCCCAAACATCGAAGGGCGTAAATATCCTTCCGCCCTCGCTGGTCATCTGTATCCAGAAGGAATTGGGATTTACCCTGAAAGCGACCTGGAGGAACTGATCAAGAAGTTCGATGTAGATGAGGTTGTTTTCGCGTATAGCGACGTCCCCTATGAATACGTGATGAGCAAATCTGCGTTGGTCAATGCAGCCGGTGCCAGCTTCCGTTTGCTCGGACCTGAGCAAACCCAGGTCAAATCCACCAAACCGCTGATTGGCGTTGTCGCTACCCGAACGGGTGCCGGTAAGAGCCAGACCAGCCGACGTGTTGCCAAAGTTTTGCAGGACCTCGGATACAAAGTTGTCGCGATTCGCCATCCAATGCCTTATGGCGACCTTGTCAAGCAAAAAGTTCAGCGCTTTGCCACCTATGAAGACCTCGATATCCATGAATGCACGATCGAGGAACGTGAAGAATATGAACCTCATATTGATACAGGCGTAATCATTTATTCCGGCGTTGATTATGAGGCAATTTTGCGCGAAGCTGAAAAAGAAGCTGACGTCATCCTGTGGGACGGCGGGAATAACGACTTCGCCTTCTACAAGACCGATCTGCTGATCACAGTAATCGACCCGCATCGTGCCGGTCATGAACTGCGCTACTACCCTGCAGAAGTGAACATGCGCATGGCTGACGTTTTCGTGATCAACAAAGTTGACACCGCCGAACCAGGCGATATCGACATCGTCCGCCAGAGCATTGCCAAGGTCAACCCATCCGCTACCGTGGTTGAAGCCGCTTCTCCGATTTTCGTGGAAAATCCGGATGAGATCAAGGGCAAACGCGTTTTGGCAATTGACGAAGGTCCGACCGTCACTCACGGCGATTTGCCTTACGACTTTGGTTATTTCGCTGCCAAACGTCATGGTGCCGCTGAAATCGTTGATCCGAGACCCTTTGCAGTGGGCGATTTGAAGAAAACCTTCGAAAAGTTCCCGCATCTCGGTCACTGTTTGCCCAGCATGGGTTATGGCGAAAAACAGATTCGTGATCTCGAAGCCACCATTGCGGCATCAGATGTTGACCTGGTTGTTATCGGAACCCCGATCGACATGACTCGTGTGATGACCATCGATAAACCCTCGGTTCGCGTTACCTACGCCCTGCAGGAAATCGGCGCACCGACATTGATGGACGTGATCGAAAAGAAACTCGGTCGAAAAGCGTAAAACATGATTTACAGGAATAAAGACGAAGAGGTTGGCAGCTGCCAGCCTCTTTTTTATCCGGACTCTCGTTGCCATTTTCGCTTTGGCGGGGAAATCAGGAGGGGGCTCGATCGCTGCCTGGCTAATGCTCGTTGTGAAACCTAACCGCATTGTGTTAAACTTCTTCCACTAACAGAAAGAGAAAGCCTATGTTTATTGATTCAGTTCTTATCTACGTCAGCTCGGGTAAAGGCGGCGATGGCATGGTGCATATGCACCGTGAAAAATACCGACCCCGCGGCGGACCCGACGGCGGTGACGGTGGACGGGGTGGAGATGTGATTCTCAAGGTCAACCCGACCCTCAACACCCTCAACCGATTCCACTATAACCAAAAATTCCTTGCCAAACCCGGGAAAAATGGCGGTCCTTCCAACCGAACCGGTCGATCAGCTCCTGACCTCGTGCTCGAAGTCCCGCCCGGTACAATCGTCTATAATGACGAAACCACAGACCTGGTGGGCGATCTGACCGATGGAGACCAAACCCTCGTGGTCGCTAAAGGAGGGCGCGGCGGCAGAGGCAACCAGCATTTTGCCACCAGCCGCAACCAGATGCCTTTGACTGCCGAACGTGGTGAGCCCGGAGAAGAATTCGTGCTCAGGCTCGAACTTAAACTGATCGCAGACGTGGGGTTGGTCGGCTTGCCTAATGCCGGCAAATCGTCGATTTTGGCTGCCACAACCAGAGCTACACCGAAGATAGCCGAATACCCCTTTACCACGCTCGAACCAAACCTGGGGGTAGTGCAGTTGGATCTTGATAACAGCATGGTTATGGCGGATATTCCAGGTTTGATCGAGGGCGCGTCTGAGGGGATTGGGCTCGGGTTCGACTTTCTGCGTCATGTGCAGCGCACACGCATCCTGATTCACGTTCTGGATGGCATGAACGAAGACCCTTACGCAGACTTTGAAACAATCAACAGCGAATTGGATATGTTTGACGAACGGCTGGGTAATCTACCCCAAATCGTGGTGCTGAACAAAATGGACCTGCCAATGGTGGCGGAGAAATTCCCCCGGCTCAATCAGCGCTTTGCCGAAGAGGGGATTGAGCTACTGCCTGTCTCGGCTGTCTCACATATGAACCTCAAGGAATTAATGTGGAGAGCCTGGCAGCGGCTGCAGGAACTGCCGATTGAACCGGTGGAAACCGCCTTGCCGGTGTATCGTGCCGATGTCGACCCAAACGCCTTTGAGATTGAACAGACTGAGGAAGGTTGGTTTGTCAGCGGCAAACGCATCGAACGGGCTGCCGCAATGACTTTTTTCGATCAACCCGGCTCTGTGCGTCGCTTTCAACGTTTTATGGCTGGAATTGGTGTTGATAAAGCCCTGCGAAAAGCGGGTATTCAGGAAGGTGAGAGCGTTTTCATCGGAGACTGGGAACTCACCTGGCAGGATTAAAATAGTTCGCTGACCAGGTGAAGGGGGCACCTGCCCAGCGAACACCGATAGTATACAGCTATCTACTTTATTCGTCAAACCTTTATGAGGTTTTTATTTTTTTGTGCACAGGAACCATAAGTTCCAGGTTTTTTCTCGTTGAAAGGCAGTATTCAATCGCTGAAGCGATTTGTTTAAGGTGATCTGGATTGTTGACAAAGTCGAAAGAAGCGCTGCCAACGGTCAACAACGGGCTGTCGGAATAATGAGGAAGCCACTGCTGGTAATAGGACTCTAAAAGTTGTAAATATCCAGGGTCGATGCTTTCTTCAATTGAGCGAGCGCGTTTTTGGATGCGGTCAACCAATGTCGCAACCGGTGCCTGCAGGTAGATCAGCAGGCTGGGCTTTTGCAGCTTATCCAGAACCAGATGATATAGCTTTAGGTATGCATCAAAATCCCTATCGGAAAGGTTCCCCATTTCATGGAGCGCTCGCACGAAGATCTGGGCGTCTTCGTAAATGCTGCGGTCCATCAGGGAGGATTTGCCCGAGCCGAGCAGCGATTCGATTTCAAGAGCACGGTTTCCCAGGAAATACATCTGCAAATGGAAAGCCCAGGCTTTCATATCGGCATAAAAATCCGGCAGATAGGGATTATTGTCGACGGATTCATAAAAACCCTGCCATCCGAAGCGCTTGCTCAGCAAACGGGTCAGCGAGGTTTTACCGCTGCCAATATTTCCAGCCATAACAATCCAAACAGGATCCGCTATGATTTCTTCCATCTCAACACTCGCTGTAACCGCAGGTGTAACACTTGCTGCAGCCTTCTTCATTGATCAGAGTGGCTTCGCCGCATTCCGGGCAGAGTTCGCCGAGGGGGTGGAAGACGGGTTCAGAACTCAGCGGAAGTGGTGTGAACACTTCTGTCTGAACGGCTGTTTCAGGTTCTTCTTCCTCTTTGTAAAGGTATTCGTCCAACGCCTTCGAGATGCCATCTGGCAGCGAGCGTACCCGGTTGATCCCAAACCCAAACGAACGTCCCCCGCCGATTCCGGCGAGTTGATCGAGGATCACGCGCAGGCGTTCACGCGGTTCGATTGGCGAGGCGATGCGCAGGTTGTAAGAAATTAGCCGACCAATCGCTTCTGAGTGCGCGGCTGTCTCTGAACCTGCTTTGGCAGTATTGATAAAGACTTCAAAAGGCTGCTCTTCTCCATTTTCGTTGATAGTCACAAATGCCTTGCCCAGAGGAGTCTCGATCGAATAGGTGTACCCCTTCAAAGCCCGTGGTCGCGGTTTTTTAGTTTCCTTCCAAAGGAGAAGCTGCTCCTGGATATCCTGTGTTTTCGCGCTGCCGTCCTTTTTCTCCTGGGTTGCCTTGGTTTCCAAAACCACTAATTCTCTTGATCCGGTGATATAAACTGTGATTCCTTTACAGCCGAGTTTCCAGGCTTGCATAAAGACATCAGCGACCTCTTTTTCGGTTGTTCCTTCGGGGAAGTTGATTGTCTTGCTCAGGCTGTTATCAACAAAGCGTTGTAATGCTGCCTGGATATGGATATGTTCGTCCGCGCTTATGTCTGAAGAAACCACGAAAACATTTCGGATATGTTGCGGCAATTGCTCAATATGCTGACAACTGCCTTGTTCGAGCACCTGGTTGATGATGTCCTGTTTGACACTTTCCTGGAGGTCAACTGCATCCAGGGCAGCCTTGAAAAATGGACTGACATAATTGAGGACCAGATCACTACCCTTATCGTTGACATGGCGGACATAAGCGAGCGCGAAGACGGGTTCACAACCGTAGCCTTCAACACCAACAACAGTCCCGATCGTTCCTGTGGGGGCAATTGTCGTCTGGGCAGCATTGCGGATGCCGTGCGCCTTGATCCCATCAGTGATCAGATCCCAGTCGATGAATGGGCGCTGCCAGTTTCGGGTGTAAGGCGTCAATGGGGTGGGAACTTCCCAGACGAGGTTATCAGGATCATAGATACTGCCCTTGATGGCTGGAAAGGCGCCGAATTTCTCAGCCAGCTCAATGCTTGTTTCCATTGCAAAATAGCGAACGTATTCCATCACCTGACCACAAAATTCGAGCGACTCTTCGGAGCCATATCGCACGCCGCAGTGATACATCAGGTCTGCCAGACCCATGATGCCCAAACCAATCCGGCGGGCATTCATGGCAGCTTCGCGAAGTTCAGGGACGGCAGGAACATAGGCGTTTTTGTCAACCACATGGTCGAGGAAGAGCGTGGCAGTCTTGGTGGTCTGACGCAGTTTCTCCCAGTCCACCGTGCCATTTTCTCCGAGATGCTGGGCGAGATTAATCGAACCGAGGCAGCAATTCTCATAAGGTCCGAGCCACTGTTCCCCGCAGGGGTTGGTTGATTCAAGTTCGTAAAGGTGCGGTACGGGGTTATGTCGGTTGGCGACATCAATAAAAAGTGCGCCGGGCTCACCGTTATGATGGGCTTGTTTGACAAATTTATTAAATAAGGTTCGGGCTTTAACCGTTTTATGGGTTTTAATCGGCAGCCCTGCTTTCTCTGCCTGGGTGATCGTGCCTCTGAATTTTTTGTACTCCGGCACGTGAACATCCGGGAAGCGCAGATCCCAGTCAGCATCTTCTTCGACCGCTTTCATGAAGGCATCCGTGATAGCCAGGGAGATGTTAAAATTGGTGATCGCTGTCTCGCTGGTCTTGCAGACGATGAAATCCTCCACATCCGGATGATCCACACGCAAAACGCCCATATTTGCCCCCCGGCGCGTACCGCCCTGGGCGATTTCCCCGAACGCATTGTCGTAGACCTTGAGAAACCCTACCGGACCGGTTGCCTGACCGGCAGAGGCGGTAACAGTCGAGCCAGCCGGACGCAGACGCGAAAAGTTAAAGCCGTTGCCTCCCCCGGTTTGCTGGATGAGTGCCGCATTGCGGAGCGTGCTGAAGATGCCATCAGTCGCCCGACCCATGTCGTCCGAAATCGGCAGCACAAAACAAGCTGCCAACTGTCCCAGGGGTGTCCCGGCACCGGTGAATGTCGGAGAATTGGGAAAGTAAGCTTTGCTGACCATGACGTTGTAGAAACTGCGTGCCAGTTTGTCGTGTTCTTCCGCTCGTTCAGGAGTGTCGGAGACATGCCAGGCAACGCGCCAGAACATCTCATCCACCGTTTCAGCCGGGCTGCCGTCCGGAGCATGTCGCTGGTAACGGCGGGCAAGGATCTGCCTGGAGTTGTCGGCAAGGTCAACCGATGGGAGGTCTTCCGGAATTGGGGGTGTTGGGTACAAGCCCACTGATTTTTGGGTCTGATTATTCATATAAAACCTCTGATTAATTTTCTTCTTCGGTAAGCAAGTGGTTGATCTCGTTACGAATTGTCTGCAGGTCGTCCATTCGCAGGTAAACAATTGCATAACGAATATAAGCGATGTGATCGATTTCTTTGAGACCTTTAACCGCCAGGTCTCCGACAATACGGGAATTAATCTCTGAACGTCCTTTTTTCTGAAGTTCAGATTCAATATCGTTGACTAATTGTTCGACTTGCGCGGCTGGGATTGGTCGTTTGGTGCATGCTTTGCGCAGACCAGCCAGCAGCTTCTCGCGATCAAACTCCTCACGGGTTCCATCACGCTTGATCAGGAGCGGAGTAGTGAGGACGGGGCGTTCATAAGTGCTGAACCGCTGATGGCATGACTTACATTCCCGCCGTCTGCGGATGCCTCCATGAGAATCTTTGGTTGTATCGATCACGCTTGAATCGTGATGCTGGCAATACGGGCACTTCATTGAGAAACTCCTTGAACCCCTACATATTGGGCTGATCGGGATTTTACCCCTATATATGGTGAATGAATTTTAGCACAGATAACAAACGTGCAAGCGCCTTATAGCCCTTGTAAAACCTTAAAATATTCCATTTTTTAACTTTGGGATGATTTTGATGAAAACAATCAGAGTAAATCTATAATGCGGCATAAAACACTGCGATAAGGGCTGGAAGTTGCCGACACAACAGAATTTGTTAACAAATATCTTTTTAGGCAATCGTTGAAAAATCCTAAAGTATGCGTGTAGGCGATAGTCGTTATTTTTCTTCTCCTGAGTGTCTCATTTTAATGCCCGTAAAGTTTCCCAAACGCGTTCCCTACAAAATGAGGGCTTCGCCGGAACGGGTCATACCTTGCTGCGCAGGCACAGGGCCGCGTTCCCTACAATACCATCGTATTGCCCGCACGGGCAGGAACTGCTTGTGAAAACCTGAGGTCGATTGGTCTGTGAAATGAAAGTATCGGTTATTACGTTGAAATTGTGTTTACACAAGGGGTTTTGTTCTCCTCCTCAAGTACAGAGGAGGAGAATTTAAGAGAGAACTGAAGCAAACGATAGCAAATCAGCGGGAATTTCGATTCCGCCGCAGGAAAGCCGGCATGTCCACATCCACATCACTCGTGTAGACATACTGATCCTTCGCAGCTGTTCCAGCTGTTTGTGTTTGTTCCTGCTTTTGCCCAGCCTGTTCAACGATTCCAGGTCGATCTACCTGCCGTGGGCTCGTAGTTTGTCGAAAAAAACTTTGCTCCACCTCCCTGGAAGGGGCGGCACGATCAAATCCTGTTGCGATGACGGTGATGCGAATGTTGTCACCCATGGTTTCGTCGACAACCGCGCCGAAAATCAGGTTGACATCTGAGCTGGCAGTCTCCTTGATGATCGCGGCAGCCTGGTTGACTTCAAAGAGGGACAAATTCGGACCGCCGGTGACATTAAAGAGGATACCTCGAGCGCCGTTGATGGTCACATCCAGGAGCTGGCTGGAAATCGCCTGTTCGGCAGCGAGCCTGGCACGATCTTCGCCGGAAGCCTGCCCAACAGCCATCAGCGCCGCTCCGCCTTCGGACATAATCGTGCGTACATCGGCAAAGTCCAGGTTAATCAAGCCGGGAATAGTGATCAGCTCGGAAATACCCTGGATTCCCTGGCGCAGCACGTCATCTGCCAGTCGAAAGGCATCATTCAAACCGACATTTTTGGTCACAATTTGCAATAACCGGTCGTTGGGGATGACGATCAACGTGTCTGCGTGGTCCTTGAGTGCCAGCGCGCCTTCGTCCGCCGAACGGGCGCGGTGCGAACCTTCAAATGAGAAGGGACGGGTGACGACGCCAATTGTCAGCGCGCCAATTTCTTTGGCAATTTGTGCCACCACGGGTGCGGCGCCAGTTCCGGTGCCACCGCCCATCCCGGCAGTAACAAAGACCATATCACTGCCTTTGAGCACTTCGTACAGGTCTTCGGCAGATTCTTCTGCAGCCGCCTTGCCGATTTTTGGGTCGCCCCCGGCTCCAAGACCGCGTGTGGCTTTGTCACCAATCCGAACGCGCTGCTGCGCCTTTGATTTTAACAATGCCTGGGCATCGGTATTTATTGCTATAAATTCGATACCTTGTAAACCTTCGTCGATCATGCGGTTGACGGCATTGCATCCGCCTCCGCCAACACCAACTACTTTGATTCTTGCGAATGATTCTGGTTGTTTTGCTTCCATTTTATATCTCCTCTGGTCAATGGTAGGTAATTAGGGTAATAAGCGATTCAGCCACTCTCTTAATCCATCCGCTTTGGATCGTGAAGAGGACTGTCTTGACTTTCCAGGTCGCTCTGGAGCGATCTGGTTGGTTTCACTGAATAAAATTCCCCAGTTGAGCAAGCCTACACTGGTCGCATAGGCAGGGGAGCTGATCTGATCGGTAAGCCCGACCATTTTTTCGGGTTTGGCAACCCGCACCGGCAGGTTCAGGATTTTTGTGGCTAAATCACGCATCCCGGGCAGCTGGGCGCCTCCGCCGGTGAGTACAACACCGGCAGGCAGCATGGAGTCATATCCCGAACGTTTGATTTCTTTCTGAACCATCATCATGATTTCTTCCGCGCGTGCCTCAATGATATTGACCAGTTCTGTACGGGCGACTTTCGTGCTTTGTTCGGAGCCGAACGCGACGATATTGAAGTAGTCGTCCTCGGCAATATCATCCAGGAGCGCATAGCCATGATGCAGCTTCACTTCTTCAGCGATATCGAGTGGAAGACGCAGCCCCTGGGCTATGTCTGAGGTGATATAGTTCCCTCCTACGCTCAATACATTGGCATGGAAGACATCACCCTTGATATA
Source organism: Anaerolineaceae bacterium UBA5311 (assembly GCA_002411175.1). Taxonomy (GTDB): domain Bacteria; phylum Chloroflexota; class Anaerolineae; order Anaerolineales; family Anaerolineaceae; genus Mesolinea. Next base: position 48,843 of record DHRN01000103.1, read on the forward strand.
AATTGCCACACCGGTTGTACCGGCACCCAGGTCTACAACAGCCGCACCCATTTCACGTTCAGTTTCTGACAAAATTGCTTCGCTGGCGGCTAATGGGTTGAGCACGAACTGGGTCACGTCAATTCCAGCCATCGAAACGCATTGGCGCATGTTTTCCATCGTCGATGCCGCGCTGGTGATGATGTGGGCTTCCACTTCCATACGATAGCCGTGCATGCCAACCGGTTGGCTGATATCTTCCTGACCATCAATGTTAAAACCTCGTTGGATTACGTGTACAATTTCCCGGTTGTGAGGCACAGCGATCGCCTGGGCAGAGTCCAGGGCGCGGTAGACATCCTCCTGGTCGATTACCCGACCAGATATGCCTACGGCTCCTTTGCTGATCGTAGACGACACCTGCGTCCCAGCCAGGTTAACGATCGCGCTGTTGATCTCAAAACCGGAGGTGCGCTCCGCTTTTTCGATCGAACGGGCAATCGACTCTGAAGCAGCGTTTATATCAGTGACCGTGCCCTTTCGCAAACCCTGGGTGGGTTCGATCCCAACTCCAAGAATGCGCAGGTTCGCGCCATTTTCGACCCTGGCTACCAGGGTGCAAACCTTTGAGGTTCCTACATCTAATCCGACTACAATAGTTTCTTCTTCCATGTTAAGGCTCCAAACGATAAAAAGGTGCGTGTAGAAATTCCATGCTGATCAATATTGGTTGCAAGTTCTTTTCCAGAATTGCTTCAACAATATAGTTATATTCATTCAACTTCAGTTCGATATCTTCGGTACTGGTACCAAAGAAAACCTGCCAGCCGTGAGGGTCGGTCCAGCCGAGCCCGTTTTGCTGGTTGTAAACCATCGGTGTGTCAGCTGGCTTAATCGTATTCAGACGCTGGATCACTGAGACGAATTTTGGGTCAATTGGCGGCAGGTCTCTTGCGATTTCCCCCTCTTCTGCCTGCTCGGCTGCTGTCTCAGGATCGACAAAACCAAGTGAGTGGGGGGGGGTTGTGTCTGAATACACGCGGATGGGCAGGTTTGCTTCTCCGCGAACCGTGAACGTGTAACCATCCTGGTCGATCCAATAGAGTTGCTCTTCGTTCTCGAACCATAAAATGGCAGGGATGCGCTCCTCAACAACCACATCCAGACCATTCGGCATGGAAATGTTGACATGGGCGTTCTTGATGTCCGGAAATGTGGCGAGAATCTGCTCTTCGACCTGACTGGGCTGCACGAAAATGATCGATTCGCCGCTAACATTCAGAATCGCCTTCACTTCTTCTGCCGGAACGCGGATGCCGCCACTCAGGTTGACTTCATTGACCCGGAATGTGTCACCATTTCGCATCAAATAAAGCAAGACAACCATTCCGACAGCAATCAAGGCAGAAAGCATGCGCCAGCTAAAACTCAGCTTCGGCAGGGCGGGTAAGCGCACTTCGCTTCCCGGTGTGCCTGTTGCCAGGTAGACCGATTTTCGGCGGTTGGTCGTGGCGCGGCTGCTGGTACTGCGGTAGTTGCCGTGTCGTGAGATGACCCGCGATGCGCTCTGTGCCCCACGAGAGGTTCGGTCCTGGGTTCGTGAGATCGGTTTTCGCTGCACAGGCTGTATCTTCCGGCGCTGCCGAACCTGGTCTGCTCGGGTAAGGTTGTCAGTGTTAGCCATTCTCAACCTCAAATCTCCGGATCGTACGGTCCTGGTCTGCTTTTCGCGCCAGTCCGTATTCGATCAACCGGTCAATGATTTCGGAATATTCCATTCCACTGGACAGGAGCAGTTTGGTGAACATGCTGATTTGCGTAAACCCAGGCATGGTATTAATCTCACTGAACCAGGCTTCCCCAGTGTTTTTGTCCAGCAAAAAATCGACCCTCGCCAGACCTGCGCAGTCGATTGACTGATAAGCAGTAGTTGCCCATGTGCGCAGCTGGTCGCTTAATTGCTTTGATAACGGAGCAGGAATTGCTATCTCAGGGTCTCCGGAAAAATATTTGTCCTTATATGTATAAAATTCATCACCTGGAATAATTTCACCAGGAACTGTAATCCAGGTTCTCTCATTACCGATGATGCTGATTTCAATCTCCCGGGCGTCGATGCCTTTTTCGAACAGCACGCGCCGGTCAAACCTGGCGGCAACAATCAGGGCATCCTTCAATTGAGCGCGGGTCCTCGCTTTTGTGATTCCGACAGAAGAGCCCAAATTGGCTGGTTTAACAAAGACGGGATATGGCAGTTTGTCTTCGATCGACTCCACCACCTCATCTGTGTTGTTCATGATTTCCTTACGGGGAAAGACACCATAGGGAAGTGTGGGAATGCCCGCGTTGCTGATTACCGCTTTACACATGGCTTTATCCATCGCCAGCGACGAAGCCAGCACGCCTGCGCCTACATAAGCGCAGTTTTGTATCTCCAGGAGCCCCTGTATTGTGCCGTCTTCGCCAAAAGTACCATGCAGAGCCGGAAAGACGATGTCAATCGATGTAACCTCAAAAATCTGGCTATCAGTACGCTTATAGAGGTATGGTTGTTCGTCCTGCGAGAGAATGATCGCATCGTCCAGCCCCTCAACCCGCCCGGTTTCGAAGGCTTCCAGCGTTTTAGTGCCATGTACCCAGCGACCTTCTTTTGTAATCCCGACCTGGAAGATTTTGTATTTTTCCTGGTTAATGGCATTCAAAATTGAACGCGCCGACATCAGGGAGACTTCGTGTTCACCCGATCTTCCGCCAAAAAGCAATACGAGGTTGAGCTTATCCGACATCTTCAAACTCTCCCAACAACTCAATTTCGAGGTTTAGGTCGACACCAAATTGTTCCTTCACACGTTTCTGCCCCTCACGGATCAGGCAGTAGTAATCCTGCGCGGTCGCGTCTCCGTGATTGACAATAAAATTGGCATGTACGCTGCTGATCGAAGCGCCTCCGCATTTTACGCCTTTCATCCCGGCTTCTGCCAGCAGTTTGCCGGCAAAATTTCCCGGCGGATTCTTGAAAGTAGACCCAAAGGAGGGTCCGTTGGGCTGCGTTTTCTTGCGCTTTTCAGTCAGCTCATGCAGCAATCTCATGCAATCTTCCGGGTTGGCTTTCTCGCCTATAAAAGTGGCTTCGAGAATCACAACTGGAATCCGCTCACGCTTGAACCTGCTCGATCTGTATTGATATGCCATGTCTTCATTGGTGAGCAGTTGAGCCCCCACATCGCGCGTGAGGATCTTTACCGTGAGTAATTTTTCCGAAATATCAGACCCATGCGCACCGGCGTTGCCATAGACAGCCCCTCCAACCGTGCCGGGGATGCTGTTTGCCCACTCGAAACCACTTACCCCGCGCCTGGATGCAATCTGGGCGAGCTGCCCCAAACCAGCGCCGCTTTCGGCGGTTACCAACGGGGGGGCGGTTTTCGTGTTGACCTTGATGTTATGCGCGCGATTGTGCAAAATAATACCGTCGTAACCACTGTCGCTGATCAACAGGTTGGAACCGCTTCCGAGCAGGTAATAGGGCACATCCAGCTCCCACAGAGTCTTCAATGTGTGTTCCATCTCCTCGGAATTATTGATGGAAATGAAACCCCGCGCCGGACCACCAACCTGGGTAGTAGTGAAAGCGTTCAGGCGAACAAATTCCTGCAGCCGACTGCCAAATATTTCCTGGAGGCTTTGCATTGGTAGATTAGTCATTGAGCCCTTCCTTTTTTACCTTCGAGCAAAGCAATTCCGTGAATTCAGGTCCTCTTCCTGCTGAAAACACGATCACCAGGTCCTTGCCGCTGAGGTTTTCCAAAATGTATCCTGCCGCCTGATCGTATTCCGGCAGATAGCGACAATTTTGCTTGCATATTTCAGCAGCAATGCTCTCAGCTGAAAATGTATCGTCCTCTTCCCGCGCACCGAATAACTTCAGGATCACACTCTGGTCAGCCTCGGCGAGTGCCTGGGCAAACTGATTGCGCATACGTTTTGTCCGGCTGACAGTGTGTGGTTCCCAGACTGCCCAGATTTTGTGATCCGGGTAAAGCTCGCGGGTACCAGCGATCGTTTGTGCAAGCTGGCTTGGGTGGTGTCCGTAATCGTTGAAGATCAATACGTTTTCAGACTGGAAAGCCAGGTCAAAACGTCGGTTGGTTCCTTCGAAGCTGCTGAAGGCATCGCGCAAATTGTTGATTTCAATTCCGAAACGATCAGCGGCAGCCAGCGCAGCCACGGCGTTGGTTACATTAAATCGACCAGGTAGTTTCAACTCGAAAGGATCGGTGATCTTTCCATCTGGCAGGTGTACCTGGAAGCGCTGCCCGGCAGGGTAAGTTTCGTGATTAACCACCTGGTAATCCGCTTCTTCAAAAAAGCCAAAACTGAGCATCTCACGCGGGAGCAATTCGCAGGTCTCAAGCATGTGATGGATACCCAGGTCATCAGCGCAAATCAACAAGGCGCCTTCGGGTTTGGTCTTATTCGCGAAATCGGCGAACGCTTGTGTATAGATTTCGGGCGTATAAAAGAAATCAGGGTGATCGTATTCGATATTCGTGATCACACTAATCAACGGTTCCAGACCTAAAAACATATAATCATATTCATCTGCTTCGATCACAAATGCCAGGCTTTCCCCGGCGTGGGCATTGGTATTCAGCCCCTTGATATCTGCGCCGAGGATGAAGCTGGGGTCCTGACCGGCAGCCCGCAACAGGTGGACAAGCATGGCGGTTGTGGTCGTTTTCCCGTGCGAACCTGCCACGGCAAGTACCTGATGATTTTCCGTCAAAACCGGGAGGAACTCTGATCGCTTTAATACCGGGATATCAGCCTCCAAAGCAGCCTGCACCTCGGGGTCGCTGTCTTTTACCGCCGACGACCGCACGACAAGGTCGGCTTGCAGAACAAGTTCAGGGTGATGACCGAGTCTTGTGCGCGCTCCCAGGGCGGTCACTGCCTGGTAATAAGGCGAAGCCTGCATATCAGTGCCGCTCACCTGCCAGCCTCTTTCCAGCAGCAGGCGGGCGATGGCAGATATGCCCGTACCACCAATCCCAATAAAGTGTACTTTTTTCATCAGAGTATCACCACAATCATCAGCATGACCGCTGCAGCCAGGAGGATATACAACCATGAACCAGTCAGAAAAGCTGGGAAGGCATTTTCGAGCAGCGCGATGGCAGCTTGTCCCATTTTAGTGTTGGCATCCGGAGCCAAAATCCAGCTGAAGGGATAACCAGCCTGGGCAAGATAATACCAGGCGGAACTGAAGAAAATGTATCCGTTGAGCGCGCCAGTGACCCCACCCATAACCAGGTGGACCAGACTGTCGCGTTCAAACCTTGAGGAAATCCGTTGAAAGCCGGGAGTTTGGTATCCAAAGAACGCGGTTACAAAGATCACAGCCAGGTTCACATAAAGCGCGTTGGTTGCATCCAGGGACGCCCACAGCTTCGGTACAACAGTGTCAATGATAAACAGACTCAGGATACCCGCTACGGTCACGACTATTTCTTTCCGAAAACCGCGGATCATCCCAATTATGCCGAAAAGCGCCAGGAAAATGTAGAAGAGAAACTGTAAACTGACCATAATTGCCCTATGCCTCTGCCATTTCGAACAACAGCTCCGCTATCCGTTCAGCAGCCATTGGCTGTGAAAGAGCTCTCATATTTCGACTCATGTGCGCCAGTTGGTCCGGCTGAGCAAGCAGTTCGTGGATGGTATCCAACAGCTGGGTGCGCAAGTCTTCATCACGCAGAAGTACCGCTGCCTCACGGTCGACGAGGTAATCCGCGTTGACTTTTTGATATCTCCAGGCGTATGGATAAGGCACCAGGATCGCTGGTAGTCCAAAATAAGGATATTCGCCCAATGTGGAAGCGCCAGCCCGTGAGACTGCCAGGTCTGCCGCAGCCAAAGCCGCTCCGACCTCGTGCAGGTAAGGAAAAGCATGATAACGTGGACCAGCATCGACGGTGTTTGCTTCAACGGTCTCCCAGTCGAGCAGACCGGTCAGGTGAATCACCTGGTAATCGAGGGTAAGCTGATCGAGGATCGCCATCACTGCCTGGTTGATGGAGCGCGCGCCACTGCTGCCGCCTATAAAAAGGATGGTTGGGATGCCCGGCTCAAGCTTGAAATAAGCCTGGGCTTTCTCCCGGGTCCATTTTTTCAGTTCTTCCCTTAAAGGATATCCAGTAATTGTCATTTTTTTATTTGCCTTAAACCATTTTTTCGTATCATTCACTGTCATCGCTATCCGGTCCGAAAACCGAGCCAGCGTCTTCAGGGCAAGTCCGGGTTCGATGTCCGGCACGTAAAGCAGAGATTTGTATTTCATCCCTGCCAGTGCCATCGGGATTGCCACGTAGCCGCCGGTGAAGAGCATCACGTCGGGTTGGAATGACTTGAGGATTGTTTTCGATTGTCGATAACCGCGCGCGAGGCGTGCCAGGTTTCGAGGCAGGTCTTTAAAGGAAACGCCATGGACGCCGGCAGCCTGGATGGATTGATAATCCAATCCTGTCCGAGTGACGAGGGCTTCTTCCATGCCGCCTTCGCTGCCGACCCAAAGGATCGGATGCTTCGTCTTATCTAACGTTTCCGTAACGGTCAGCGCCGGATACACTCCGCCGCCAGTCCCGCCTGCGCAAATCAACAGTCGCACTGGTTTGACTCCTTTCCTGGATTTTTAACCCTTCACCCTGACGGGCTATATTGATAATGATGCCGACAGCTGCCAGGTTGGTGACGATGCTGGAGCCACCGGAACTGATAAAGGGCAGGGTGTTTCCTGCAAAGGGGAACAAGCCCACAATCACAGCCACGTTCAACAAAGCTTCGATTACGATCCAGCCGACCAGACCAAAAGCCATCAGTGAGCCGAGCTGGTCGGGCGCCTTCTGGGCGATTTTGTATCCACGCCAAATAAGCAGAATATACAACCCAATCAGCAGGAAAGATCCGAAGAGACCGGTTTCCTCGGCAACAACCGCAAATATGCTGTCGGTGTGAGGCAGGGGTAAGCCGGTGAATTTGGTGTTCGCTTTTCCCAAACCAACCCCAAAGAATTTCCCTTTGATCACTGCTTCGAAAGTACGGCGGATATGGTAAGACCCTGCAGTGGGGTCCTGCAAGCCCTGTAAATACTGCGAAACGCGCAGCCGACCGGTCGCGTATACGTTGATCGCGACCAAACCGACAGAGCCAACAATCCCCAGCAGGGCGACAATTTGTTTCCAATTCCCGCCGCCCAGGAAAAACATCATGATGCCCAACCCCAGGACGGTGATCGCGGCGCTGATGTCAGGTTGGAAAAAGATCAGCATGGATATGGAGACCAGGATGATTAACAATGGAATCAGACCCATCATCACGTTGCCAAGGTCTTTGCTGTCTCGTTTTGATAGCCAGACTGAAAGGTACAAAACCACGACCATTTTCGCCAATTCACCAGGTTGAACCGAGCCGTTGAACAACGCCCGGGATGAATTAAACTGGACCTCGTTTCGAACCAGCACAGCAAACAGACCGAACACAACCACAATTAACATGGGAACGACCAGTTTTTCGAAATTATGATAGTCAAAGTAACTCAGAAAAATTGCTGCTGCCAAACCGAGCGCGACCCACATCACCTGCCTTCGGAAAATGTAGCCTGGATTTTCTCCCATGCGTAATGAGGCATCCAGATCAGTCGAGTAGACCATCAGCAGACCGATTACTAACAGGGAGATAATTGCCAGAACGAAGGGAATGTCAATCTGAAAGCCCTTGACCTGGCGGCGTGTTTGTTTAGGTTTTGCCTGGTTAATCATAGTTGGTTTACCCAATCTCTGAAGAACTGACCGCGTTCTTCAAAATCTTTATAAGCGTCATAACTGGTGCAGCCTGGTGAAAGCAGCACCACATTGCCTGGTTCAGCCTGGATCCTGGCTGTTTTCAGCGCTTCTGCCAGGTCTTTGCAAGTCACAACAGACTTCAGGTGTTGTCCTGGTTTGCGAGGTCCGATCGCGTCAGAAATGAGTTGAGCGGCTTCGCCAAAAAGGATCACCCGTTCCACCCTGGAACGAACCAGGCTGGCAAGTTTTTCCCAGGGCAGGTTTTTGTCCCGCCCGCCAAGCAGCAGCACGATCGGCTCACTAAAACTCTCGATGGCTGCGACGGTCCTCTCGGGTGTGGTGGCGATTGCGTCGTTTACCCAGGTGACATCGTCAATTGTTCTGACAATCTCGAGACGGTGGGGCACCCCAGTAAAATCTTCGACCGCACTCTGGATACCAGGAAGTGCCAGCGTGGCGGCTGCGGCAATTGCCGAGGCTGCCAAAAGGTTGTAGACATTGTGCTTCCCGCGCAGCTTACTCCATTCAAGCGGGAACAGTTTCAACTTTTCCCTGCCAATTTGCAGCCAAACTGTATCGCTTTCGAGATAAGTTCCGCTGGTGCGGGTTTCAGGTTTGTTGAAGCCGAAACTGATCAGATCGCCCTTGATTTCCCGAAGCAAATCCCAGGAGCCCTTGTCGTCGCGATTCAGCACGGCGGTATCCTCAGCATGTTGGTACCACAGGATGCGCGATTTGGCATTGATATAGGCTTCCATACTTCCATGACGATCGAGGTGGTTGGGAGTAATGTTCAGGATGGCGGCGATTTGCGGAGCCTTGTTCATCAGTTCCAGCTGAAAACTGGATAGCTCCATAATTGCCAGGTCATCTTCACCCATTTGGTCGAGCTGATCGATCAGCGGATTGCCAATATTGCCGCCAACCCAGGCTTTTTGGCGATTCGATTTCATTTCGAAAGTTTTTTGAGCCATTAAACCGACCAACGCGGTCGTGGTGCTTTTGCCTGCCGAACCGGTTATACCAACCACGGTACATGGGCATTCTTCAAGGAAAATCTCGGAATCGTTGCTCAGTTTGATGTTTCGCACCAGGGCTTCCTGGATAAAGGGAATTGTCAGGGGTACACCACCCGAAACACAAACCAGGCTGGCTCCATCCAGAATTTCTGTATCGTGCCCGCCCAAATCTAGCGAAACAGGCAGCGCGTTCAGGACGGCTAACTCGTCCACGAGCTGATCTTCGCTGCGGGAATCGGTAACAACGACTTCAGCGCCGCGTTTGACAAAAAACCTTGCCAAAGCCTGCCCCTGACGGGCTGCTCCGATTACGATTACTTTTTTATCTTCAAAGTTCTTCATATAATCACCCGATAAAGGTAAGTCCCAGTCCAAGCATGGCTGAAACCAGTTCAATAATCCAAAAGCGGATCACAATTTGGGTTTCCGTCCAACCGATTTCCTCGAAATGATGATGAATCGGTGTGCGTTTGAAAACACGTTTTCCACCGGTTATCTTGAAATAAGAGACCTGGATCATGACACTCAACAATTCTGCGAGCGGGATAATGGCAATCAGGGGCAAAAACAACCAATGCCCGGTCATCAGGCTGACCACTGCAAGCGTACCGCCAAGCGCTTGTGAACCTGTATCACCCATAAACAAACGAGCCGGATTGACGTTGAACCAGAGGAAGCCTGCCAACGCGCCGACGACGCAGAAACAGAATCGACCGAGAAAAACCTGCCCCTGCACCAGGGCAATGATGCCGATAACACCAAAAGCTGTCATCGAGATTATGCTCGCCAGTCCGTCAATCCCATCGGTGAAATTCATCGCGTTGGTCATGCCGACGATAATCAGGGTGGCGATCGGAATATACAGCCAGCCTAAATCAAGGGGGAGCAAGGCGGTCGGCCAGTATAAATGGGGGACGAGCAATACATTTTTCAACACGTAAGCCAGCCCAAGCGCGACGAGAACCTGCAATATGAACTTGGTCCTGGCGCGCATGCCCAGACCTTTCCGTGCTCCGCGGATGCCTTCCCAGTCGTCCAGGGCGCCGATAATAGCATAACTCCACATGGCTGCCAACGGAACCAGGATTGAGGCACCCAATAGCCGGTAGCCAAACAATTCCACCGCGTTCAGAATCACTGTCAACAGCGTGATTGGCACCAGGAACATAAAGCCGCCCATGGTGGGTGTGTTCTGCTTGGACTGGTGGGTCGCTGGCTGATCGTCACGGATCATCTTTCCGATGTTGAACTGGGTTAACAGCCGGATAAAGGGTTCACCCCAAATAATTGAGAGTAAAAATGCGATGCCACTTATGGCAATTGCCAGGGAAAATCCACTTCTCATGAATTTACCTCCAATGCCTCAATGATTTTGTACATTTCCATACCATGCGAGCCTTTCACCAGGGCTGTCTGTCCTTCGTGAAGCGTATGCGACAAATAATCGGAAGCCGTTTCAGCGTCCTCAAACCAGAGGATTTTTTCTCGGGGAAAGTGCCAGAAGACCGCCTGGTCAAGTGTCTTTTTATAGCGTGGTCCAATCAGGACGATGCTTTTAGCTATCAGGGTTGCTTTGTTCAAAACTTGTTGGTGACCTTCTGCTTCATATTGACCCAACTCCAGCATGTCGCCCAAAATGGTGATTTTCTCACCTTCTAACTCATCCAAGAAATCAAGCGCGGCAATTGTGGAAAGCGGGGAAGCATTATAACTGTCATCCACGATCACTGCACCCGCCTTGCTCTTGAACAGGCGCACACGCTGTAAGGCTTCCTGGTTTCGTAATGATTGGTCGATTTCATACCAGCTCATCCCCAGGTGAAGTGCCGCGCCAATTGAACAAAGCAGGTTATAAACCGAGTGCCTGCCCATGCTGGTCGAGCAGAGCGGGTAGGATTTTCCCGCATGGTGAGCTGTGAATTTGATTCCTTCAGCGCCCTGAGATCTGATTTCATCCGCCCACAACTCTGCCTGGTTGGATAAACCGTACGAAAATACTGACGCTTTGGTTTCTTCCGCCATCTCACGCACAAAAGCATCATCCTGGTTCAAAATTGCCACACCTTGTGGGGCAGGGGGCAATGCCTGAACGAGTTCGGCTTTCCCGCGGGCAATCGTCTGCAGGTCGCCGGCACGTTCAGCGTGGACGGTACCGATATTCGTGACAATGCCAATCTGCGGTTGGCTGATATCGCAAAGTAATTTGATTTCGCCGGGGACATAGAAACCCATTTCCAACACTGCTACCTGGTGCTTGTTACTTAACGAAAGCAATGTCAGAGGCAGCCCGATCTCATTATTCCTGTTGCCCTGGTTCTTCAGCACGTTGAACTTGTAGCCAAGCAGGGCAGTCAGGACTTCTTTTGTCGAAGATTTACCGACACTGCCGGTGATACCAACAACCGGGATGTCAAATTCCTTTCTCCATGCGGCAGCAACCTGCTGAAGCGCTTCCAAAGCGTTGGGGACGATGATGCTGAAAGCTGTGTGTGGAAGGTCGGTCACAGGCATGGATAAATCAATGACGGGATTGCTGCTGATAATTGGGCGATCAATCAGCGCGAGCACAGCCCCATTCCCGAATGCCTGGTCCACAAAATTATGACCATCGGTGAATTCTCCCGGCAAGGCGACAAACAGCGAGCCAGGCTCAGCCAAACGGGAATCGATGCAGCCGCCAGTAATCACCTGGTCTTTTTTGAGCGGCATTTCCACTCCGAGTGCTTTGAGAACAAATCCAATCGTCAACATGATCTTTTCGCTTTACTGTCCTACCGTCTGCGGTACAGCCGACAGGCGGATGCTGTCTGGCGGGATATCCATCATCACCACCAGCTTGCCAACTAATTCTGAAAAAATCGGGGCAGCCACTTCGGAACCCCACGGGGAGATAGCTGGTTTTTCCAACCAGACGTAAACCAGGAATTTAGGATCTTCTGCCGGTCCCCAGCCGACAAAAGAGGCATTCGTTTCAGAGGAGGAATAACCCCAGGGTGTGGCGATTTCACCGGTGCCAGTCTTGCCGGCAACGGTGTATCCGTCTACGAGAGCATTGGAAGCTTCGTCTTGAAGCGATTCAACCAGCATGTCGGTAAGATCGTGGGCTGTCTGGGCTTTGATCGGGGTGCCGACAACAACCGGGTCAACATCATATTGCTGCCCGTTGATAATCAGTGATTTGACCACATGAGGCGCCATCATCCTGCCATCATTGGCTAACGCGCCAATCGACATCGCCATTTGAATTGGTGTCAACGAGATACCCTGTCCGAAGCTATTTGTTGCGAGATCAACTTCGTACCATTGATTGTCGCCTGGCAGTTTGAGGGGCCAGTTGGTTTCCCCACCAAGGTCAATTCCAGTTTTCCTGTCCAGCCCGAAATCCTTCAGATAAGTATAGAAGGTATCCGGTCCCATCTCGGTTGCCAGCCAGACCATACAGACGTTAATTGAATATTGCAGGCATTCGGTCATATTGACCATCCCCCAGCCGCCCCGGTTCCAGTTGTAAATTGTCGCTCCACCAATAGTGATGGAACCTGTATCGTTGAACATTGTATCGACCTCGACCGACCCTGAATCCAACGCTGCTGCCATCGTCAGGACTTTGAAAACAGAACCGGGCTCATAGGTTTGGCTGATCGCGGAATTGTATGGGTTTGGATTTGGGAATAGTTCATCATAATCCCAATATTCATTGGGATCCAGCCGTGGGGCAGTAGCCATGGCGATGATGCCGCCATCCTCCGGGTCGTAGACCAGGATGGTTCCGCTGTCGGACCCGGACCATTCAATCGCATCGTCGAGTGTTTGCTCGGTTAGTGCCTGAATTTCGCGGTCGATCGTCAGGATCAGGCTGACACCAGGAGGAACTTCTTCCACCGTGGTCAGACGCTGCGGGTCAAAAGCGATGTACACCTCGCGCGGCGTGCCGGAAAGCTGGCTGTCATATGCCTCTTCCAGCCCGAAGTAACCGAGCCCACCGGTGCGATCCAGGTAGCTGTAGAAACCGAGTATGTTTGAAGCCAGTGTGCCTTCGGGATAGGACCTTTGGGAATGAGGCACCCACATTAATCCAGAGATGCTTGGTATGGTCTCGTTGCCTTTGGCAACCCGGTTTTCGTAATCTTCTTTAATAATTTCCAACTCGACAATTTTATCTTTTTCTACAAAATCGTCCAATACCACATAATAAGGATTCCCATTCCCGGGTTCCATCCGCGCATAGCCCAGTACCTGGGCATAATCCAGCCCCAACACGGACGAAGCGACACTGGCGACTGTTTCGGGCTGATGAACCGAGTTCAAATCAAGTCCAATTTCATAGGTGGTTTCATTACCCGCCATCAGGCGTCCCCTGGAATCATAAATGCTGCCGCGGTCAGGATAGACCAACCTGGTTACACCCTGGTAATTCTCACTTGCCGCCAAAATCTTTTCCGCGCCTTCGATGTTCTGAATGCGGATCATCTGGAAAGCCACAATGCCGGCAACTACAGAACAAATTACACAAATGATCAGAAATCTGTTTTTGATTGGTTCGCTCATGGAGCCACCTCTGTTGCTCTGGCAGGGTCGGGAACAGCCTGCAGTTTTTCCGTGATCCATTCGATAAACGAATCGGTAAACTCGGGTAATAAGATCGGGGTGCGCTCTTCCTGGATGGTGGGAGGGGGCGCGAGGGAGGGTCCGGTTGCCGGAACGTAACCCGGCACTTCGAGATACATGGCTTCATCCACGGTCAGCTGGCGCATGCCCAGGCTGCCGACCCTCTCACTCAAAGCCCGCGAGGAAGAAATTTCCCCGAGCAGCGTTTGCAGGTCATTGTTTTCACGTTGGAGTCTGTTTATATCATCCTCGAGCACCTGGATACGGCGTCCGGTTGCAGCAGAGCGTCCGCTTATTGAAAGATAAAGCCCCGCCACAGCTGCCACCGCAATCACCACCAGCAGGAAAGCGCCCACCCATTGAAGCTGGGCGCGCCAGGGGGCTTGCTTGTAGGCTTGTAGCGTTAAAGTTTCTTTTTTCATGGCAACTGACCAAATCCCTAAACTACTTTTTCTCTACCACCCTCAGCTTCGCGCTGCGGGCTCTCGGGTTTTCTTTTATCTCCTCTTCAGACGCTGTGATTGGTCTGGAGGTGAGAATTTTCACGCTTGCCCTATGCCCGCAGGTACAAATCACCTGTTCGGGTGGGCAAATACAATCGATGCTCTCCCGTTTGAAAGCTTGTTTGACCAGCCTGTCTTCCAAAGAGTGGAAACTGATCACTGCCAGCCGACCTCCCGGGGTTAAAAGCGCTATCAGGTTTGGTATCGCTTCTTCCACGACCCTCAGCTCATCGTTTACAGCGATCCGAATGGCTTGAAAAGTTCGTGTTGCCGGGTCGATTTTGCTGCGACCTCTCCCGACTGCCGAGCGGACAACTTCTGCGAGTTGAAAAGTGGTCTCAATCGGTCGGTTCTCCACGATCTTTCTGGCTATTCGCCTTGATAAGCGCTCTTCGCCATATCTCCAGATGATGTCAGCCAAGTCCTTTTCACTGATCGTGTTTACCAGCTCAGCTGCGCTTTGCCCTGTGGTCGGGTCGAAACGCATATCCAGCGGGGCATCGTACCGAAAGGAGAATCCCCGCTCTTGCTGGTCAAGCTGCATCGAGGAAACACCCAGATCCATCAGGATTCCATCGACACTATCCCAACCTGTTCGTTGCAAGATTCTCGCCGCGTCTGAATAAGAGCCGTGAATCACGATGGCGCGATCTCCAAAAGGCTGCAGCCGCTCCCTGGTCAGTTGTACCGCTGTAGGGTCGAGATCCAAAGCAACTAATTTGCCCCCAGGCGAACTTGCCTGCAGGATCCCTTCAGCATGACCACCGGCACCGGCTGTACAGTCCAGGTAGTACCCGAAATTTTTGGGAGTCAGATATTCGATTGTTTCTTGGTAAAGTACTGGGCGGTGCGGTTCTGAGACCGACGACACCGCGTTCATCATTTTCCTCTACTTGCCGTGATATCCAGGGATGCCCAGGCTTGAGACTGTGCTTCAGGATCGTGATTGGCTTCTTCAAAAGCCTCCAAACGGTCTGACGCCCAGATTTCAAAACTGTCTCCCACCCCTATGATGATCACGCTTTCCTCGATCCCAGCCAACTTCCGCAAGTGTAGCGGGATGAGGATGCGCCCTGCTGTGTCATATGTCAGTTCCGCGGAAGAGCCTAAGATTTCCCGCCTGAAAGATCGCAGGTTTGGGTCGGTGATGGAAATCCTGTTGATTGACTCAGCGATGATATCGAAAGTATCCTTCGCGTAAGCCATCAGGTTGCCGTCCAGACCCTTGGTGACACAAACAACACCGTCCGTGGTTCTATCCCGGAAGGTGGAAGGAACAGTCATCCTGCCCTTTTTGTCGATGTTATGTTCGTATCGCCCGTAAAACATTTGTTCTATTCTCTTCTTTAAGCACCGAAGCGCCTCTTTTGGCGCTCCATTTTCGGTTTTTGTGACACTCTCTGACACTTTATGACAAACTTTCACACATTATAGGTTATTTGCCGCAAAATATCAAGGAATTTTGAATAGCAATTTGGGAATCTGCGCAAATTGGTGTTGTGAGGTTGGTATATATAAGCTTATCGTGCCTGCCCCGTAATTGAGATTGCCTGGGTTCAACCTGACGCCGACATGATTACAATCAGGTGGAGATGAACGAAGGATTTGCATTATAATCACCTCTATGGAAATGCCCAGCCTGCTCAACGACCGCTATCAGCTCCAGGAAACCTCCGGGACGGGAGGGATGGCAGTGGTGTACAAAGCAAAAGACCTGATGCTCGAAAGAAGCGTGGCGGTCAAAGCACTGCGCGAAGATTTCTCAAAAGACCCAGCTTTTCGCGAGCGTTTCAGACAGGAAGCCCGGGCGGCAGCCAACCTCTCACACCCCAACATTGTCACCGTCCACGATTTTGGTCTCGACCAGGGGCATCTCTTCATCGTTATGGAATATATTCCTGGCACAGACCTGAAAACGCTCACCAAGCAAAAAGAGCGTTTCCAGGTTCCCGAAGCGCTGGAATTGATGATCCAGGCTTGCGGCGGCATCGGCTATGCCCACCGGGCTGGCTTGGTGCATTGCGATGTCAAACCCCACAATCTGCTGGTCACACCTGAAGCCCGCCTTAAAGTGACCGATTTTGGCATTGCCAGGGCATTGGCGACCATCTCCCCCGACGAACGCAGCGAAGTCGTCTGGGGCTCACCGCACTACTTCTCCCCCGAACAAGCCGGCGGACGACCCCCTTCGCCAGCTTCGGATGTGTATTCTCTTGGTGTGATTCTTTACGAGATGCTCACCGGCAGATTACCCTTCATTGCCCCGGATTCTGCTGAGCTTGCGCGTATGCATCGCGAAGAAAAGCCGGTTTCACCCAGTTATTACAACCCCAATATCCCCACAGCGTTGGAAGAGATCATCTTGAAAGTGCTCTCCAAAGAACCTTCCCAACGTTATCGCACCGCCGACCAATTGGGGCGCTTGCTCCTGAGGTTGTATGACAGCAGCCCCAATCACGATCAGACCATGTCATTTGTCCGGGATACTTTTCAACGCTCCAGGAACGGGACTTATTCAGGGAATTTTCCCGAACAATCCGGAAATAGTGCTGAGGTCTCCCCCCAGGAACATATCTATGTTTCCAAATCAACCTCAGAGGCTTTCCCTGGTCAAGCTCCTTATCCAACTAATGAAGAAGCTTTTGACACTCCCTATGAACAGCGTGCTGGTCTGCCTGGGTTGTTTCAATCCATAAAAGATTTCTTTAATCGCAACAAACAAACTTTTTCAGATTACGACGATTACCCCGGAGAAGATATTCTGGACAAGCCCCAAAAAATCGACTGGAAGACCTGGATTTTGGGATTTGTCGCCAGTTTGTTGTTGATCGGTTTGATCCCGTTTTGGCTGTACATCTACTGGATATTGCAGCCCTAGAGGAAAATGATGGATGTTTTAATTGCCCCTTCAATTCTTTCTGCTAATCTGACTAATCTTGGCGCTGATCTTCGCGCCTGCGAAGCGGGCGGCGCGGATGCCATTCATATCGATGTCATGGACGGCAGCTACGTCCCCAACATCACCTTTGGTCCCGACATTGTCAGAGCCTGCAAAAGGATAACAGACCTCCCGCTGGATGTACACCTGATGATCGTCGAACCAGAAAGACACATCAAAACTTTTGTTGATGCTGGCGCCGACATCATTACGGTGCATTACGAAACCTGCCCACATATCCACCGCACGCTGCAAACTATCCGCGAGATGGGCGTAAAAGCCGGGTTAACTTTCAATCCGGGTACACCAGTGAATGCGATCAATTACCTGGGAGATCTGATTGACCAGGTCTTGATCATGTCGGTCAACCCGGGGTTTGGAGGGCAGAAATTTATCCCTGCCAGCCTGCGAAAAATTTCGGTCGTTAAGCAGCTTTTATCCGAATGGGATTCCAACGCGATGATCCAGGTCGATGGCGGCATATCTGTTGAGACCATTGCTGAAGTCTTTCAGTCTGGCGCCAGGAACTTTGTAGCCGGTACAGCCGTGTTCGCGCATCCGAATGGAATTGCCGCTGGAATTGCCGCCCTCAGGGCAGCTTTACCTTAAAATCAAAAAAGCCGCTGGGCGACTTTTTGACGATTTGTTTTGGTGAAGAAACTAACGATAAGCCTTGGTCAGGGTTTTGATGCAGCGCGCGCAAAGCACTTTGCGAACTTTCTTTCCGTCTTCATATACGGAAACCCGCTGCAGGTTTGGGCGAAACTTTCGCCGGGTTGCGACGAGTGAGTGACTGCGATTATGACCGAAGGTGGTGGTTTTTCCACACTGACTGCACTTTGCCATCTCAATACCTTTCTTGCATTATAATATCGATTTGCGCGTAACTCCTCACACGCGCAAGCGTTTATACTACCAGAGATTATCGAAATAATCAAGGTTTTTATGGAGAAGAGAGCTAACATGACAACACAAGAAAATCCTATGGGAAGAATTTACATCCTCTCACAAGCGATCAGGACAGTTGCCCGCAATGCTGCCTTACAGTCTTACGGTGTAATCAGCCTGACCCCTGGCACGGTGGGTGAATCTGTCTCCAGGTTTTTCAACCGCGATGCCGATTTTGGAGTGATTGTAAAAAGTGAAGACGACGGGGTCAGTCTGGAACTGAACCTGATCATTGAATATGGCTTGCGCATCAAAACGGTCACCGACCTGGTGGCTGAGAGCGTTAAATATGCTGTAGAAAAAACGATGGCGGTGCCGGTAAAACGTGTGGATGTCCACGTCAGAGGCTTGAGAGTGAGCAATCCGGACTAACCGGCACAGGTGAAAAATGAATCAAAACAAATATATCCTTCCTGACGAAGATGTGCGTCACCAATTATTGCAGTCACCAATCGATGGTGATGGATTGATGCTGCTGTTTGAAGCCGGTTTGATCTGGCTGACTACCAACCAGGCTTATGTCAACTCATTGAATGTTTTTCCGGTCCCCGATGGAGACACGGGAACAAACATGGTCTTGACCATGCAGGCAGCTTTCAATGAAGCCGTTTCCAAACGAACCCAAAACGTCGGTGGCGCTGCAAAGAACTTTGCCCAGGGTGCTCTGATGGGTGCCCGCGGTAACTCCGGAGTGATCCTGTCCCAGATTTGGCGCGGTTTCGCCAGGGCGCTTGATCATTACGAAACCATGGATACCAATTTGCTCGTCCGTGCCATGCAGGAGGCGCGCAATACCGCCTATAAAGGCGTGGTCAAACCGGTCGAGGGCACCATTCTGACTGTTATGAAGGATATGACAACCGGTGCCGAAGACGCCTTCAGGAGCAATGCCAGCTTGAGTGAAATGCTCCTGGCAATTGTTGAAGCTGGTGATGTAAGCGTCCAAAACACCCCCGAATTGCTGCCCGTGCTCAAGCAAGCCGGTGTGGTCGACTCGGGAGGTATGGGGCTCTATTACATTTTTGAAGGCATGCTGCGAATGCTGCAGGGTGAATCACTGGATCCGTCCGGGGCTGTTTTGAAGCCCCTGGCAGAGCTGGACCTGGCAAATGCAATGGAAACCGTTGAAGAAGGGCAGGATTACGAGGTCGTGATCGATTTCGCCCCCCATCAAGGCTTTCTGCTCGAAAAATATTACGAAGATCTCGCTCAAATCGGCACGAGTATCCAGGTCGGTGAAGGTGAAGGCATCTACCGAATGCACATCCATACGGAACTGCACCGCCGGTTTGATCCGATCACCTATACCGAAACCCAGGGAACCGTAAAAAAGGTCATGATGGAAAACCTTCTCGACCAGGTAAATGGGCGCGACAGCAATGAAAAACAGCTTGAGCTTGTCCCGGTCAATCCGGGGGAAATCGCCGTTGTGGCAGTTTCTCCTGGCAAAGGCTTGTCTTCCATTTTTGCCAGTTTGGGCGTCTCGGCGATTGTCGAGGGCGGTCAGACCATGAACCCCAGCGTGGAGGAACTGGTCAGAGCGTTTGAAAATTTGCCTACAGATAAAGTCATTATTTTGCCTAATAATAAAAACATCATCCTGGCTGCACAAAATGCAGCCAAAGTAAGCGTCAAACAAATATCGATTATCCCGACGCGCAACGCCCCCCAGGGCTTCGCTGCCATGCTGCGGCTCAACCCGGAAGGCACACTCGAAGAGAATGAAGAATCGATGAAAGAAGCCATCCAGGAAGTACACACCGGTGAGATCACCGTTGCAACCCGCTCGGTTGAAATTGATGGTGTGGACGTAGAAAAGGGAGAGGTCATTGCCCTTTACGACGGTAAGTTGGTTTCTTCCGCTCAGACCATCGAAGCCGCGATCGGGAATCTGTTGGAGAAAGCGGATATGGACGAAGTTGAGCGGGTCACCTTCTTTTATGGTGAAGGTTTGAACCAGACCCAGGCAAATCAGCTCTCAGACGGTGTTCGCAAGGCTTATCCCGATGTCGAAATCGAAATCCACAACGGCGGTCAACCGCACTACCAGCTGATCATCGCCTTTGAATGACCCAATAACCACCCCCTCAATTGAAGGCGTCATTGTTGTACCCCCTCTTCAGAGGGGGTCGGTGTTGTACCCCCTCTTTAGAGGGGGGCAGGGGGGTGAGAGAATTGGGAATAGCTGTGAATTTGTTGTGGAATCCATTTTTGTTATTTACCACCCCCTCTTTAGAGGGG
>DHRN01000103.1:69032-76335 GCA_002411175.1 Anaerolineaceae bacterium UBA5311
GGGGGGGGGGCAGGGGGGTGACAGAATTACAAGATGAAGGCAGGAATCTGGTCACTCCGAGTCGTTTTGCCGTTTTGCCTTGACAATTAGGGTAAATTCCGTACGATAAATAGGCGAAGCAATCTGCAGTTTATCTTTTTGCTTGTACCCACGACAAGAAAATTAAGGCAGGCTGCCGCGCGCCCTTGTTGGCATTCAAAAGCTCCCGCCTTTCGTCTGACGGGGGCTCGCAGTGACGCATCTGTAACCCGTCATTGCGATCGAAGCGAAGCAATTTGCAGTTTATCTTTTTGCTTGTACCCACGACAAGAAAATTAAGGCAGGCTGCCGCGCCCCCTTATTGTGTGATTCATAAATTCCTGTCATTCAACTGACGGGGGCTCGCAGTGACGGATCTGTAATTTGTCATTGCGAGCGAAGCGAAGCAATCTGCAGTTTATCTTTTTGCTTCTATTCAAGAAAAAAGATCAAAGTCAGACTGCCGCGCCCCCTTATTGTGATTCATAAGTTCCTGTCATTCAACTGACGGGGGCTCGCAGTGACGGATCTGTAATTTGTCATTGCGAGCGAAGCGAAGCAATCCGCAGTTTATCTTTTTGCACTAATTATGACAAGAGAATAAAAGCAGGCTGCCGCGCCCCCTTATTGTGATTCATAAGTTCCTGTCATTCAACTGACGGGGGCTCGCAGTGACGGATTTGAGATCTACAATTTCAAAGTTCCCCGCTCCCCGCTTCCAGCTCATCGTTCTTCTCACCCCCTTTAATTCCCCCTCTAAAGAGGGGGTCGTTGTCGCGCACTCGCTCCCCGCTCCCCGCTTCCAGCTCATCGTTCTTCTCACCCCCTTTAATTCCCCCCCAAAGACGGGGTCGATAATCCACGCCTTCGTCGAAAGTGGTCGTTATTCCACAATGTAAACGCCTGTCCGCTTTTTGTCTCAGCCAGTTTGTTGAATTATCGTGATGAATGCGAAAATGGCAGAAATTATTTGAATATGGACAACACATAAGCTATTATTAGTGGAAAGAGTCCATAATGAATTTACAGAAAATCTGACAGACAATCTTTCTGCCATGATTGAATTAACGCGCGATTACTAAATTATTGAGTACAATTCAAGTCCAAATGTTTACGGTTGTTTCACTATCAGAAGCTCAGGAGATTCTCGATCGCCAGTTTGGCAATTTAAGGCTGCCAACCGAATCTGCAAAACCCGAAGACGCAGCCGGTCGGTTCCTGGCAATCGATATCATTTCTGACGAATTTGTTCCGGCTTTCGATCGCTCCACGGTCGACGGTTTTGCTGTGATCAGCAGCGATCTGCGCGGGTGTTCCGAACCGATCCCCGCCATCCTGCATAAAGCCGGCGAAAGCCCGATGGGTACGATTCCCACGCACAGGCTGCAATCTGGCGAGTGTTTCTACGTGCCCACCGGCGCCGCGCTGCCGGCAGGGGCGGACGCGATGGTCATGATTGAATTCGTTGAAGATTTTGGAGCAGGCGATTTTGGTTTTGTTAAAGCGGTCGCCCCTGGTGCGAACATGATTTTAAAAGGTGAAGATTTGCTGCCCGGCGACCTGATTTTGCCTCGTGGTAAACGGCTCAACCCCGCCGATATCGGCACGCTTGCGTTGATGGGCATGACCGAAATCGCAACCTACAAAAAACCTAAAGTAGCGATTATCTCAACCGGAGATGAGCTGGTGTCGGCAGGCAAGGCGCTCGCACCCGGCAGTATCCGCGATGTGAACACACCGATGCTCGCGGCTCTTCTGCATGAAGCCGGAGCGATCGCACAAACGCACGAAATTGTCCCGGATCAGCGCGACCTGCTGCGAACGGCAATGAAACACGCTCTTGTTACCGCCGACATTCTGATTGTTACCGGTGGCACTTCGGTGGGTGAGCAAGACAACCTGCCCAGCCTGGTTGAGGAGCTTGGTCAGATTTTCGTACATGGCATTGCGATTAAACCCGGCAAACCGACCATCATCGGTGAAATCGATGGCAAGCCTTTTTTTGGCTTGCCTGGCAACCCGGTGGCGGCTTTCTTCATGTTCCACGCCCTGGTCAAACCGCTGCTCTGTTCTCTTGCGCACAGCCAAACCGAACAACTCTCAAGTGAAGCGCATCTGACCCGCGCAATTTCATCCAACCATGGGCGGGAAGAGGTGATCCTCGTCCGGCTCGAAGGTGACAAGGCAATCCCGGTTCCATCAAAATCCGGTCTTATCTCCACCGTTTCCAAAGCCAACGGCTACTTCCTGATTCCTCGTGATCGCGAAGGACTGGCTTCTGGTGAGAGGGTCAATATTATCCGATTGTGAGGTTTCATGGCATTTAAATATTTGAGCAATGTTCCCCTTGATGAAGCGCGTGAGAAATTTCTTGCTACTCTAATTTCAAAAGGGCTGCGGTTAGAAACGGAACCGGTAAAAACCATCGACGCCAATCACCGTATCGCTGCTGAAGCGGTCTACGCCCACATCAGTACGCCGCATTACAACTCGTGCGCCATGGACGGTATCGCCCTGGATGCCAGCCTGACTTTTAACGCCACCGATACACGCCCTGTCACCCTCCAGGCAGAACAGTTCCACTGGGTCAACACGGGCGAATCGCTTCCTGACAACTGTGATGCCGTCGTGATGGTTGAAGATGTGATCGACACAGGTGGTGGTGCCATTCAGCTTTTCGGTGCAGCCGTTCCATGGCAGCATGTCCGCCAAATCGGCGAAGATATTGCCCAGGGCGATATGATCATCCCCAGCTACACGGAGATCACCCCCGCGATCCAGGGCGCCTTACTTGCAGCCGGTGTTTTGGAACTTATGGTCATTAAAAAACCGCGCGTTGGTATCATCCCCACGGGCAGCGAATTGGTCTCTCCCCAAACCAACCCCAAGGAAGGCGAGATCATCGAGTTCAATTCCACGATCATCAAAGGTTTGCTCGAGGATTGGGGCTGCGAGCCGTTAATTTACCCCATTGTCCGCGATGACCAGGCACTTGTTGCCACGTCGGTTCGACAGGCGCTGGCACAGTGCAATTTTGTACTGCTCAACGCCGGCTCTTCTGCAGGAAAAAAGGACTATTCTGTCGGCGCGATTGCCGAAAATGGGGAAGTCGTTCTCCACGGGGTTGCAATCAGACCTGGCAAGCCAGTTGTACTTGCATTTGCGCTCGAAGATGAAAAAGTGATACCCTTGGTGGGACTGCCCGGATATCCGGTTTCTGCTATTTTGGTGATGGAAGAACTGGTGCGTCCCGCATTGAACCTTCTGTTGAAGCAAAGTTACGAAAGCAGACCATTGGCAGAAGCTACCGTCTCGCGACGGTTGACTTCCTCTCTGAAATACCATGAATTCATCCGTGCCAGGGTTGGCGGCGTGGACGGTAAGCTTGTGGCAGTTCCGCTTAATCGAGGGGCAGGCGTAGTTAGTTCGTTTGTTAAGGCGGATGGTATTATTGAGGTTCCTCAAAATACCGAAGGATACGAAGCCGATGAGAAAGTGCCGGTAAGATTGGTGAGGAAAATGGAAGATATTAACAAAACATTGGTAATCACGGGCAGTCACGACCCGTTGATTGACGAATTGATCGATTTGATGAAAATTAAGTCACCTGGCAGCAAGGTTGTCTCATCGCATGTTGGCAGCATGGGTGGTCTGATGGCGCTAAAACGGGGCGAATCTCATTTGGGCGGTACCCACCTGATGGATGAAGAAACCGGAGAATACAACAAGAGCTATATCAAGCGTTATTTCCCGGATGGCGGCGTCAGGCTAATCAGTGTGGTCTTCCGCAGTCAGGGGCTGATGGTAGCTAAAGATAATCCTATGCAAATTGAATCGGTAGCGGATCTTACCAGGGTCAGCTATGTCAATCGTCAAAAAGGGTCCGGCACCAGGATTTTATTGGATTATCTTCTCAAGCAAAGCGGATTGGAAACAAGGCAAATCAAAGGCTATGATCGCGAAGAAATCACCCACACAGCCGTAGCAGCTGCCGTTGCCAGCGGCACAGCGGATGCGGGTATGGGCATACTCGCGGCTGCCAAAATCTACGACCTGGGCTTTATTCCTTTAATCTGGGAGCAGTACGACCTGCTGGTGGACGAAAAAACGTTTGAGCACCCGGAGTTCAAGCTCCTGCTCGAAGTGATGCGCAGCGAGAAATTCGCAGAGCGGCTAGGGAAACTGGGCGGATACCAGCTCAACAACCCGGGAGGAGAAGTTTTATGAAGCTAACCCATCTGGATGAAGACGGAAAGGCGATAATGGTGGATATCACCAAAAAGAATCCCACAGAGCGCGTAGCCATCGCCTCCGGAGCTGTGAAAATGAAGCCCGAGACGTTGGAAATGATCCGTACAGGCGAGGTAAAAAAAGGCGATGTACTCGCTGTAGCCCGTGTGGCTGGGATCATGGCTGCCAAAAAGACAGCTGATCTAATCCCCCTTTGCCATCCTTTGCCAATAACATCTGCTAAAATAGAATTTGTATTCTTAGAACAAGATGCCCTGAAAATTATCGCTGAAACCAAAACGACTTACAGCACCGGTGTCGAGATGGAAGCCCTGACCGCGGTTAGTGTAGCTGCGCTGACTATTTATGACATGTGCAAGTCGGTCGACCGCGGAATGGTGATCAGCGAAATCAGACTTGAGAAAAAAGCAGGAGGAAACTCCGGCGTGTTCAACCTGGAGGAGTCGGAAATTTGAAAGATTCATTCGGAAGGGAAATTGACTATTTGCGCCTTTCATTGACAGAGCGCTGCACTTTACGCTGCGTCTACTGCCGTGTGGATGAGGGTTATTGCCCTAAAGCTCAGGAGTTGAGCGCGGAGGAATTTCTCTTGATCGCCAAAGCCGCGGTCGATTTGGGAGTAAAACGTATCCGTTTGACAGGTGGGGAACCTTTGCTGCGCAAAGACCTGCTGCAGATCGTAGGCGGAATCGCGGTATTGCCTGGTCTGGAAGATCTTTCCATGACCACAAATGCACAGATGTTGGCGAAAATTGCCCCCGACCTGAAAGCGGCTGGTTTGAGACGCCTGAATATCAGCATAGACTCTCTGAATCAAGATCTGTTCAAAAAACTTACCGGTGGAAGTCTGCAGAAAGTACTGGATGGGATTGATGCGGCGATTGCGGCAGGTTTTGAGCCGATTAAGATCAACGTCGTGCTCATGCGTGGTGTCAATGACCATGAGATCGACGATTTCATCGCTCTGACCGCCAAGCATAAGATTGATGTACGTTTTATTGAGTATATGCCAATCGGAAATCATACCAGCAGCAGTCAGTTGCGCCTGAACAACCTGGAACTAATCGCGGCACGACCTTGGTTGAAGCCGTTACCTCCCCGACTGCACGGTCAGCCTTCATCCGACTATACCTACGACGGCGCCTTGGGTCGGGTAGGCTTTATCAGCCCGATTTCCCATCGTTTTTGTGCCGACTGTAACCGCATCCGCATTATGAGTGATGGCTGCCTGCGCACCTGCCTGGGGAGGGATGCCGAGGTTTCGCTGCGCGGTGCTCTTGATGAAGGGAAGGACGCTCTAAAACAAATAATGCGCCAGGCGATACTTGAAAAACCAAAACAGCACTGTTTTGACCAGGAAGCTCTTGAATTGCGAAACATGAGCGGGATCGGAGGGTAAATGGCTAAAGTTGTTTCAGTAAATATCAGTCAGAGAAAAGGCACGATTAAACATCCCGTGGAGCAGATCGAATTAAAGGTCGACTGGGGCATTGAAGGCGACGCTCATGGCGGCGACTGGCACAGGCAGATTAGTTTACTGGATTTGAGCAGCTTCGAAAAGATGGACAACAAGGCAACCGTCGATCTGAAGCCTGGTATTTTTGCGGAAAACATCACCACCGAAGGGATTGATCTTTGGGGGCTGCCGGTAGGAACACAGCTTGAAATTGGAAACACCCTTCTTGAGATCACCCAGATTGGCAAAGAATGCCACCGTCACTGCCAGGTTTTCAGACAGGTAGGCGATTGTGTAATGCCGCGGGAAGGGATTTTTGCCAAAGTGCTGCGCGAAGGTACGATAAAGGCAGGAGAAACATTGAAAATAATTCCCACAATTCGCGTAGCCATATTAACCGTTAGCGATAAAAGCTCAGCTGGAGATCGCGTTGATCTTTCCGGTCCGGCATTGGCGGCAACTTTGGAAAACAAGGCACAGGTAATTTTGCAGGAGATTGTTCCTGATGAACTGGAGCAAATCAAGGCAAAACTGATCGAATATGCTCACCAGGGGCTTGACCTTGTTTTTACTACCGGTGGGACTGGTTTCGCGCCAAGAGATGTGACCCCTGAGGCGACATTAGCTGTCGTGGACCGGGCGGCTCCGGGGATTGCCGAGGCTATCCGATCGAAAAGTCTCGAAATCACCGCCTTTGCCATGCTTTCCCGTGCCACAGCCGGGATCAGGGGAAAGACGCTGATCATTAATCTCCCTGGCAGCCCCAAAGCGGCGCTGGAATGCCTCGAAGTTTTTTTACCAGTCATGAGCCACGCTGTCGAGACCCTTCGCGGAGAGGCTTACGAATGCGCCCAACCCGGCGCGAGATAACGTATGTATTCCTGGGCGTTTGTTCCTGTCATTCCGGGCATATATTGCTTTCATCCTGATCATTGATTCCTGTCATCCTGATCATTGATTCCTGTCATCCTGAGCCTCTTTTGCGAAGGATCAGGGCAGTAAGAAGTATGGTCCTGTTACTTGATGAGCAACGAGCAGGACTTGCCCTTTCGTCACCAATTAATGCGCATAGCCAATATGGAGGTGGGCTGCCGTTGATGTGGAAGGTTTGGGGTTTACATACGGCTTGGTTGTGTGGATAGTATGGTCTAATCCGTCAACCTAATCAATTATTCCTGCCAACCTGATCAATTATTCCTGTCATCCTGATTATTGATTCCTGCCAACCTGAATATATATTCCTGTCATCCTGAGCCTCTTTTGCGAAGGATCTTGACGTTCCAACCACAATGACCGTTCAATGTGAAGCGTTAAGATCCTTCACTTCGTTCAGGATGACAGTCCAATTATCATCCTAAACATTATTTCCTGTCATCCTGAGCATCGATTCCTGTCATCCTGAGCCTTTTTTGCGAAGGATCTTGACGTTCCAACCACAATGACCGTTCAATGTGAGGCGTTAAGATCCTTCACTTCGTTCAGGATGACAGTCCGCTTGTCATCCTAATCATTGATTTCTGTCATCCTGAGCATCGATTCCTGTCATCCTGAGCCGCTTTTGCGAAGGATCTTGTCAAT
>DHRN01000103.1:76659-85433 GCA_002411175.1 Anaerolineaceae bacterium UBA5311
CGCCCTACGGCTACTCGCGGGACGGCATGGCAACCGTCCCCTACACCATAAAATAAATAGATTCTTCCATATTGAGAATTGCTGACAATGACTGGTCAATGTGAAGCGTGGAGATTTTCGGGGTACACGTATGTAGTATGTTATGCATTGTCTCACTTCGTTCAGGTTGACAATTCGCATGTTATCCTGAGCCTAATGGAATTTGAACACAAAAATAACGAACTTTAGTGTCCACTTTCCCGCATCAGTCCAATGATGAAGCCTTTACTGCCTTATTATCTGGAATATTAATTGACCAAGGAGGGAATTATGAAACAAAACGTGATCCTCAAATCCCTTATCCGCAAACCAATTATCGCAATTCTCCTGACTTTATTGATAGGGTTAATCTCCTATGGTTTTGTAGGCAAGGCGGCGGAAACGATCATCGTAGACAGAGAAACGACACGCTTGGAAGGGTACTATCGCTCTATCGGTTATGTTACCCAAGAAAACCCGGATAATGAAAAAAATCCGTATTCGGCTGCTGTAAGCCTCGTTCAGCAGAGCCGCGAGCTTGATTACGATGATCAACAAAGGCAAACTGCAGGCTTTATGAGAGATTTCTATAATCTTGATTATCTTTCCGGAACTATGGACGTACCTGAGACAGCCTATTCCGGTGCCTCTTCCTGGGTGGGCGAAGGCGTTTATAACCTCGATTATTGGTTTTATGGCAGATTGATTGAATCAAGTAAAGAGTATGAAGCTGATAAAAAAATCCAAGCCGTTTCTGGCTATCGGTTAATTTTTGAAGTGGATCAGGTTTTAGCCGGTTATCCCGAAAACATCTCGGTTGGCGAGAACTATTTGTTTTGGATTCCTGCTCGTTATGCCCTTGATTACGATAAAATTGCTCCTCAAATAGAAAAGATTGAAGAGGGAGAGCGCTATCTAATTCATGCCTGGCATCACCCTTCTTTTAATTTTGGGGTAACAGGCTTACCAGTTGCCGTTGAAAACTCTTCAAAATCACTCAATTTGAAAGCGGTTGATGGAGACCAATGGTTTATCCCTCTTGGAGCTTCCGATTCTTTGGATTTATCAGAACCCGAATATAAAAATATAAGAAATCATATTGATACTCTGAACGAAAATTTGAGGTCAATTTTGTTGATTGGCACATCGGATATGAGCGCTCTGCCAGGAATGCAGTTAGATGCCAAATCCAATTACCTGATTGAGGGCAGATGGCTTAATCATCAGGATGAGTTGACAGCAAACAAAGGCATAGTTATACCAAAGAATCTGGCTGAGATTCGAAATATTGGTATGGGAGACGAGCTTGCCGTGACAATGAGAGCTTTGACAAACCCCTATGTATGCTACATCCGAGGAGCAGAAGACTCGCAAAACTGGCAAGACTATCCGAGCCAGGAAATTACCTATGAGGTCGTGGGAATCTATTCGAACCCTTCTTTGGATCAGGGAGGAGATTTAGGAGCCTTTTCCGCAATAAGTTATGTGCCAAATTCCACTTTTTCGGATGAATATGCCTTCCCGACTTACTATTCGAAATTAAAAGATAAAGTTACAGCCTATAGTTTTTTGCTTAAGAACCCAAGAATGCAAAATGAATTTGAACTAAATTATGCGCCAAAGTTGAAAGATTTAGGCTTTAGCCTTCAATTCACCGATAATAATGGCAAGAATTTTGTTGCCGGAGCTGACCCCATGCGGAAATCGAACTTGATTGGCTCCTTGTTGTTCGGGTTGGCACTTTTGATGGCAATCGCCTTGTCGGTTTTTCTGTATTTGCGGCAACAACAACGGAATTTTGCGACTATGCGTGCTCTGGGCGTTCCGGCAAAGAAAAGTAATCGCCAATTGATATTTCCACTGCTCGGATTGGGTTTTATCGGTTCGGCTTTGGGAGCAACCTTTTCATGGCAAAACGCACTCACAAAAGCGGGAGAGTCGCTTTCTCAATTGCCTTTGCCTTCGGGTGTAATGCCAGATTTGAGCCTCAATCCTTGGCTTGGAGTTGGCTTATGGCTTTTTGTTTTGCTCGTTTTATTATTCGCTGTATACATTGGAAACCGGAAAGTGAGCAAAACACCGGTGCTTGAGCTGCTTCAGGATAGCAATAAGAAAACAAAGGCGAAAAATGAAGAGGACAAAATCGAGAAAGATGTCCCGGTAGAGAAAGCTCTTGCCTCAAAAGAGGATACTGTTATTAGCCAAAACTCAGCTCCGCAAATACAAGTTGAGGAATTGAATAAGTCTGTCGACCCGAAGACTGCAATCCAAAGATTTTCTCGGGCAAATGTTTTACGCTCTCCACTAAGAAGCTTGCTCGTCATCATCGTTGCAGCTGCCCTTTTACTGGCATTAGGCTGGTTGCAAACATTGATAACAGCCAATGGGCAGGAAATTGAGCGCTTGTATGAGAGCACAGAAGTTCAGATTGATATCGGAACAGGAAACACATCGAGTTCGAAGAACAGCATTCCTCGAAAACTGGTTGAGTGGATGGAAAGCCAGGATTTTGTTGAACGGACATATTTATCGCATTTATATACTTTCAGACACGAAATTGATGAGAAAACGCTGGAACCGCTTGGATACCCTCCGTATGGTATTTTAGCCATCAATGATTTAGACGAATCTCTGAAAAATCTATTAATCGAGTATGAGATAGAGTTCATGGATGGATATGGTCCCGATGATCTTTCGGAAAACTGGGAAGGAGTAAAGAAAGGCGAGAGGGACATCCCCCTGATTATTCCTGTGGATATTTTAGAAGAGCAAAACTGGAAATTGGGAGATGAACTCGAAATCGAACTCGAAAATGTCGATGGCTTCGTTCCTTTTAAGATTATCGGCAAATCAAGCGGGGGACGAAATCAAATCTCCATAAGACAAAAAGCAAATGTAGGGGGTGTTGTTAAGGAAGTTGTATTTGATTATCACTCCATGATTTCAAACTTGTCGGCTCTCGAAGAATTCTATATGGGATTGCCGAATTATGAAGAGGCTTATCTTTTCACGAAACCGAGTAAGAACATAGAACTACGGACAATAAAACAAGAAGTGATAGACAAACTGCCTGAGTTGGCAGGACCACAAGTACTTGTCCGCTTTTGGGATGAGGAGTTGCTGGCGGTGGTGGAGCCAATGGAGCAGAATTTGTCGCTGATGGAGAGGCTCTATCCGATAACGATGGTCATTTCGGCGGTTATTGGCGGGGTCTTGTGTTTGCTTTTGGTGCTCAACCAGGCAAAGGAAACGGCGCTCTTGCGCATGCTCGGAGTGGAGAAAGGCAAGATTCGGGTGATGCAGGTCAAACAAATTTTATTCCTGACGCTGATAGGACTGCTTTTGGGCTTTATTTTGCTGGTTTCCCTCAGAGGGCTCGGAGCCGCTCAGCCTTCGGTTGCCCTAGCTGCCATGGTCTATTTGGTTGGCGCACTCTTAGGCGCACTCCTCGGCGCTATTCAGGTTTCGAACAAAAAACCGATGGAATTGTTGCAGGTGAAAGAATGACCAGGGATCATTGGACAGGGGTCAGGGGTTGAGGTGCTATGGCGGCTTGTCTGTATGGGATTGCACATTAATACTTAAAATTCTGTACGGACGGGGCTTGACTCCGTCCGGAAACGCTCGACCGATCAAATTGTTGGCGGACACACGTGCACCACTCGCTTCGCATCGGGTGTTATAAAGGCTTGTCCGTACGGAATTAGAAAAAAAATATAGCTCAGAAAACAGAAGGAGAACTGATGAGTGAATTAGTTTTAGAAAATGTCAGCTATGCTTATAAAGGCAGCGACCGTAAAGCGGTTAGCGACGTCTCGGTGCATTTTGAAGAGAGCAAGGTCAATGCCGTAATCGGTCCCTCTGGCTCCGGTAAAACCACCCTGCTTTCGATCATGGCCGGTCTGGATAGCCCAACTGAAGGCGATGCCCTGATTGACGGCGAAAGACTTTCGGGTATGGATTTGGACCAATATCGCAGAGAAAAAGTCAGCATGATCTTTCAGGCGTTTCATCTCTTTCCGCTGCTGACGGTGATTGAAAACGTCTGTTTCCCGATGGAGCTGAATGGAGTTGAAAAAGAAGCCGCGATCGAGCGGGCAAAGATCTACCTGCAGTCGGTCGGCATCACCGAAGAAAAGCACAAACGCTACCCGGGCAACCTCTCCGGCGGAGAGCAGCAGCGCGTGGCAATCGCACGCACGCTGGCAAGCGGAGCAAGGGTGATCCTGGCGGACGAGCCGACCGGCAACCTGGACAAAGCCAACGGTCAAAACA
Organism: Anaerolineaceae bacterium UBA5311; assembly: GCA_002411175.1. Lineage (GTDB taxonomy): Bacteria > Chloroflexota > Anaerolineae > Anaerolineales > Anaerolineaceae > Mesolinea. The sequence continues at coordinate 80,953 of DHRN01000103.1, forward strand.
TTGTCGATATCCTCAAATCGCTGGCGCATGACCAGGGCTACTGCGTGATCATCGTGACGCACGACCCCGCTATCGCAGAACAGGCGGACCAGGTCTGGAAGATGGACGATGGAGCGTTGACGGCAGGTTGAGATCGCCTGGTCATGAAGAACTCAACGTGTCGGGTAGAGTGATTTATTGCGCTATTCTATAAACACCGCTCAGAATAGTCAGTGTAACGAATATTCTGTAAATTAACAATAAGACTTGATCACGGTTTCTTTCCAGACCATGCTAGTCCATTAAGTACAGGCAAAGGGGGCGAATTCGGCGATACAATTCTAATGTTTTAAAATTTGTCGTATCGAAACTATAATCCACCAGGTAAATAGGGCATTGAAGTCGGAAACTATCGGGTTTTCGCAATGCGCACGCAGTGAACCAACTGGACGCAAGATTTACAATCCACGTGTCTGTTTTCAAAGTCTCTGATTTGAATTTTCGGTAAAAGGTTGTGTAATCAAGTATAATTTCCGTAACCACAAATAAAAAGCGAGGTGTGCTGTGAAAATCATGAAGAAAATTATTGTTCTGAGCTTGATCTCAATCCTTCTGCTCTCCGCCGTTGGCTGCACGCAAGAACCTGAAAACAAAGTTTTGCGCATGTCAACTACTACCTCTGTCAACGACTCCGGGTTGATGGCATATCTGCAGCCGGTCTTTGAGGAAGCCACCGGCTACACGCTCGAAATTACCTCTGCGGGTACAGGCGCGGCGATCGAAAAGGGGCGCATGGGCGATGCAGACATGCTGCTGGTGCATTCAAAATCAGCTGAAGAGGAGTTCATTGGCGAAGGTTTCAATGAAGAACGCCTGCCCTTTATGTATAACTTTTTTGTGATTGTCGGTCCAGCCGATGACCCTGCCGGTGTGGCTGGCTCTGCCACCGCATCGGAAGCCTTCCAGAAAATCGCTGACTCTGGCGCTTTCTTTATTTCACGCGGCGATAATAGCGGTACCCACAACAAAGAGAATGCTATTTGGCAATCGATTGAGCTTGACCCTGCCGGGCAGCCCTGGTACCAAAGCGTTGGTCAGGGCATGGGTCAGACTTTGACCATCGCCGACGAACAGCAAGCCTACACGCTTTCGGACAAAGCCACTTTTTTGGCACATGAAGATTCGCTCGCGATGCACCTGGAAGAGACTGATGATATGAAAAATACGTATTCGATGATCATCATCTCTGCCGATCGCTTCCCGGAATCCAATGTGGCGGGCGCCCAGGCATTTGTCGACTGGATTAAGACCGACCAGGCTCGCCAGATGATTGCCGAGTATGGCATGGCTGAATACGGCGAACCACTGTTCTTTAATCAAGAATGAGCTAAAATAATCTAACCCGGAATGGCTTATAAGAGCTATTCCGGAGGTACTTTTTGGAACTACTTAGGTCAATCTTCAATCTTCTGTTCGGGTCAGATCCCGAACTGCGCCAGATCATCGCGGTGACGCTGCGGATGTCTTTTTTTAGTACGCTGCTGTCATCATTGATTGGCATTCCGCTGGGCGTGCTATTGGGAGCAAACAAGTTTCGCGGAAAAGCCTTCGTCACCCGCCTGGTCAATACCTTCCTCGGTTTACCACCGGTGGTCGCCGGCTTGATTGTTCTGTTGTTGCTCTCACGTTCCGGACCGTTCGGAAGCCTCCGTCTGCTTTATACCGTCGATGCAATGGTGATCGCCCAGGTGTTGCTGATTACGCCTTTTATCATCGCCATGACAGCCAACCTGGTGGGGGTAAACTCGCTTGCAATCAACGAGACCCTGGCAGGTGTGGGCATCAGTGGAGCGAAACGGCTCAAATACTTCCTGCTTGATTTTAGAGTGCCTTTTATTTCCATCGTCCTCGCAGGTTTTGGGCGGTCGATTGCTGAGGTCGGCGCGGTGCAGATGGTTGGTGGTAATGTGCAATATAAGACGCGGGTGATGACCACCGCGATCATGATGCAGACCAACATGGGTCGCTTCGATTTCGCGATCACACTTGGCTTGATTCTCTTGCTGATCTCTTTCCTGGTCAATTCTGTCGTGCAGCACATCCAAAAGGTGACCGCTGATGATTGAGCTAAAAGACATTTTGGTGAGAGCAAAGCAGCGTGTGATCCTGGACATTCCTTATCTGGTTTTTGAAAAGGGAAAACGCTATGGCATTATTGGCGAGAACGGCAGCGGCAAAACAACGCTCTTGCGGGTGATGGTGGGGACTGCTCAACCTAGCCAGGGCACAGTTGAAGGGTTGCCGCCAAACCAGCAAACTGGGTACTTACCGCAATCGCCTTATGCTTTTTCTTTTTCGGTACTTCGGAACGTATGTATGGTGTTTCCAAATGTGCCCGATCGCGATGAACTGGCACTACAAGCCCTGGAAAAGGTTGGGCTTGGCGCGCTCGCCCAATCGAGGGGCGATACGCTCTCAGGCGGCGAAAGACAGCGCCTGGGGCTCGCCCGCGTGTTGGCGCTTCCACGGAAAGTGTTACTGCTGGATGAGCCTACCTCTGCCACCGATATTCGGGGAACGGATATTGTCGAAGCCTTGCTGCAGGAATGGTTCCAAAAAACGACATGCGTGCTTGTTTTTACGACGCATGCGCCTGCCCAGGCACTGAGAATGGCGGATGAAGTCATTTTTTTGGAAGATGGCAGGGTGGTTGAAAGCGGCTCCCCGCAGGAAGTTTTTCACAACCCCAGAAAACCACAGACCCAGGCTTTTTTGTCACATTGGGTTATTTAGTTTATTTTTATTCTTCCCGGTGGTTTCGCTAAGGGATGAGCCGGATACAGAGCGATCTTAATTCGCACAAGGGCATGGAATCCGTGCTCTATAAACGAATGTTTAACCAGTCGACTCGCATGAATCCTCAGCTGCCGGGTGATACCCTTGACCGAAATCGGTTTGAAGGTTAGGATTTAAATAGAAAACAATGCCCAATTGCAGGGCAAAATTAACACCGCCAGGTGTGAGAAATACATAAACATTAGATTCACAAAGGAGAGATTTTATGTCAAAGTATGACCGCATCTATAACTTTTCAGCAGGTCCCAGCACACTTCCCGTGCCAGTGTTAGAGGAAATCCGCGACGAATTCATGAACTATCGTGGTTCCGGCATGAACGTGATGGAAATGAGCCATCGCAGCAAGGTCTTTATTAAAATCGCAGAAGAAGCTGAAGCTGATCTTCGCGAGCTTATGAATATTCCGGACAACTACAAAGTATTATGGATCCAGGGTGGCGCCACGCTGCAATTTGCCATGATCCCGATGAATCTGATGAAAAATGGTGTGGCAGACTATATCGTGACCGGAAGCTGGTCCAGCAAAGCCTATGCTGAAGCCAAAAAATACGGTCAGGTCAACCTTGTGGCAAGCAGCAAGGACAAAAATTACAGCTATATCCCGGATGTTTCAGACCTGCCCATCTCGGAAGATGCTGATTATGTTTACATCTGCGAAAACGAGACCATTCATGGTACAACCTACCAGCAGCTTCCCAACACCAAGGGCAAACCGCTGGTGTCTGACCAAAGTTCAATGTTCCTCTCAAAACCTGTCAATGTTAGCGATTATGGCTTGATTTTCGGCGGCGTACAAAAAAATATCGGTCCTGCCGGTATGGCTATTGTGATTATCCGCGAAGACCTGATCCGCACTGACCTGGACGAGAAGATTCCCACCTATATGCGCTATGACACCCATAGAGATGCCGATTCCATGTACAACACCCCCAACACCTGGGCGTGGTATGTTTGCGGCAAGGTCTTTAAGTACCTGAAGAATCTGGGTGGGCTCGAAGCTATGAACCAGATTAACATTGACAAAGCCAAGCCGCTCTACGATTTCCTCGATCAGAGCAAGGTATTTAAAGGTACCGTCGCCAGGGAAGACCGTTCAGTGATGAACGTTCCCTTCGTTACCGAGAGCGCCGAGCTGGACGCTGAAGTCGTGGCTGCCACCAAAGCTGCTGGCATGGAGAACCTCAAGGGTCATCGTTCGGTTGGCGGTTTGCGCGCCTCGATTTACAACGCAATGCCCAAAGAAGGCGTGGAAGCGTTGGTCGAGATACTGAAAGAGTTTGAAGCGAAACTAAGCTAAATAATAATTTTGAGAAAAAACCTCCTGTTGAAGGAGGTTTTTTTTAAATTTAATATTGAGTCTCATGTCGATTGTTAACAATGTCGAAGCTATATTATGAACTTTACAGCAAGGAGTTATTGACCGGAATGATGGCTTTTAATATATCAAAAAGAATTGACCAGGTTGAAAATCTATTTTGCATCCAACCTGCCTCCAGCAATTCTCAATATGAAGCAATACGCATGGCAATCGGAGGGGTGGGTTCGGGACGTAAACAGGGAGCAGAGAATAGGAACTGGGTTTTGTCATCCTGAGCCTCTTTTGCGAAGGATCTTGTCGATTGAAAGGGTAATATCCTTACGGAGTA
>DHRN01000103.1:85756-87645 GCA_002411175.1 Anaerolineaceae bacterium UBA5311
ATCCGCCGTACACAATAATCACACACAACGGCGGATTGAGGGGGAGTAACATCCTCGTCACATCAATGTCACAACCCCCTCAATCTCGCCCTACAGCTACTGGCGGGACGGCGTGGCAACCGTCCCCTACAACATAAAAATAAACATATTTTTCCATATTGAGAATTGCTGACCTGCCTCAGGGTTGATGCAAAAATTTTAATTATGATGATAGAATTGCTTTCAATATTGGGGTTTTGGCTTATTCGTGCCTTGATCGCCTCGCGGAATTTACATAGCGTATATTGACATGTCGATCTTACCCTTCGGTGAAAAAGGCATGAAAACTTCTAAGGAGAGAAGATAATGGTTCAGAGTCTATCATTCACCACAATTATTGAAAGTGCAGCAAAAATCCCGGGTGTCCGTGTTAATCGGGATGAATTTCTTACTAAAAATCTCAAAAATTGTACTTCTCAACAACAGCTGCAAACTGCGATTGAATTAGGGACGCTTCATGCAGATATTCCGATTGAGATACTGGATAGCATCGCTAACTCCGTAATCAAGCTAGAGACAATCAAAGTAACTGGCATTTCAACCGCGGCTGGCATACCGGGCGGTTTTGCCATGGCTGCAACAATTCCAGCTGACCTTGCACAATTCTATGCTTTCGTGCTCCGTATTGCTCAGGAACTAGCTTACATTTATGGATTTCCCGAGATACTTACCGATTCTTCATCACTCGACAATGCAACAGAGTCAGAGTTAATCTTATTCGTTGGGGTAATGTCAGGTGTTCAAGCAGCCAATAAGGTTGTGACGAAATTGTTTGGTGAAACAGCGATGCGCGCAGTGGCAAAAAATGTCGCTGCAAAAGCGCTTACGAAGACCTGGTACTTCCAATTTATCAAAAAAATCGCCGCACTTTTAGGTCATAAGATGTTAAAAGCCACCTTTGCCAAGGGAGTCTCTAAGGCTGTTCCCGTGCTAGGTGGAGCAATTTCGGGAGGTCTTACTATTTGGACTTTCAGACCAATGGCAATCAGACTTAAGGATCACTTTTCAAACCTGGCACATATGACTCCTGAGGAGTTCTCCAAATACGAAGCTGAAGCGATTATCGATTTGGAAAGGGCTGATTATTCTGAAATCATCGAATCAGAGTTTGTAGAGACTGTAGACATAAACTTTTGGGTCTGCAAATGTATGCAGGAAAACAAAGGCAAATTTTGCACTGAGTGTGGTTTGCCAAAACCGGTGGGTCTGCCCCAATATAAATGCGACAAATGCGGCTGGGAACCCGAAGACAGGACGATGCCACCGAATTTTTGCCCCGAATGTGGCGACCCATTTGATGCCGGAGATATCGTATTGATAAATGCAATTTGATCCGAAATACTTAATTTAGACTCGAAAAGCGGAGTATGCCAGAAAGGTATACTCTGCTTTTCTACCCTTTATCAGCAATTCTCAATATGGAAAATTTTAATTTCATAATGTAGAATGCGCGGGTAATTGGATTCCAAAATAATTGGGGTGGGTTCCGAACGAAAGCAGGGAACAGGGAACAGGGAACAGGCAGGCTAGTTCCCTACAAGAACACGGATTAAGAACAGGCAGGCGTAGGGGTGGGTTTAAGACGTGAGAATCTCGGTTATTTTTCGGTTTTCAATGCCTGTCCGTGGTTCTTGAACTGGGCAGGTCTGACTAAGTAAGCGGTTATTGAGCATTCGCGATTGGGACCTGCCCCTACATTATTTCACTTAGTTGGGGCAAAAACCCGGAGAATATTTTCATATCGAGAATTGCTAACTCTTTTTCAGCAATTCTCAATATGAATGTGTTCAGACTTTAAGGGGGAGCCGGGAGCAGGGAGCAGGGAATGGGAACTGGGTTTTGTCATCCTG
>DHRN01000103.1:87988-93456 GCA_002411175.1 Anaerolineaceae bacterium UBA5311
CAATCTCGCCCTACGGCTACTCGCGGGACGGCGTGACAACTGTCCCCTACACCATAAAATAAATAGATTATTCCATATTGAGAATTGCTGACTCTTTTTACCTCATCACCTAATTGGAGAAAATGTGAGGAAGATTCCGACTTTAGCGTGGAGCTGCGATTACTGATTGAGCTATATTCGCGAGTTCCAAACCTCTCTGAATAATGACTTTAAATTTGCGAAAGGAATGAGCGGTGCCGGTTGGCTAGACAGTGTAAGGTGAATGACAGGTAAAATTGCTGCTCACAATTCTTCAGTTTGCCTGTATTGCAGGGCTTCGGCGAGGTGTTCGGTTTTGATGCTGGGTTCGCCGGCAAGGTCCGCGATTGTGCGCGATAACTTCAAAACCCGGTGGTACCCCCGCGCGGTGAGGCGCAGCTGGCGCATGGCTGTCTTCATCAAGCCTTCTCCAGCAGGGTCCAAAACGCAATACTGGCGGATTTCTTTGGGGGTCATATCAGCATTGCTGACCAGTCTTGTCCCCTCAAATCGTTTGATCTGGCTCCGCCGGGCTGTTTCAACGCGTTCTCGAATCGTCTCCGAACTCTCACCTGCGCGCTTTTCGCTCAATTTCTGATAGTCGACCCGCGGTACCTGCAGATGGATGTCAATCCGGTCCAGCAGCGGTCCGGAAATACGTTTTTGGTAATTCGAGATTGCAGAAGCAGCACAGGTACATTGGCGCATGTTATCACCAAAATAACCACAGGGGCAGGGGTTCATCGCTCCCACGAGCATGAAATTCGCCGGGAACGTAAATGATCCCTGGGCTCTGCTGATGGTCACAATTTTGTCTTCCAGGGGTTGACGCAGCACCTCGAGGATATGCTTGCCAAATTCGGGCAGCTCATCTAAAAACAAAACCCCTCTATGTGCGAGTGAGATCTCCCCTGGGCGCGGAACGCGTCCGCCTCCAACCAGTCCGGCGTGGCTGATCGTATGATGCGGAGCACGAAAGGGACGCTGGCGGATCAATGGCGTTTCAGCGGGAAGCTGATCGCTGATTGAATAAATACGGGTGACCTCCAGCGATTCGTCCAGGCTCATCGAAGGTAAAATCGAGGTCATCGCCCGGGCAAGCAGCGTTTTACCTGCCCCTGGAGATCCTGTCATCAATACATTATGCCCGCCTGATGCCGCCACTTCCAGCGCGCGCTTGATATGCTCCTGCCCCTTTACTTCGCTAAAATCGGTCGATTGCATTTCAAATTCAGGGGCGCGGACATCTCCTGGTTTAAATGGCGCGATCGGATTTTCACCCGTAAAATGCTGCCAGAGCTGGTTGAGCGTCTCTACCGGGTAAACCTCAATTTCCGGGATCAAAGAAGCTTCCGGCGCATCTACAGCCGGCACGAAAACCTTATGATAGCCTTCGCTTCGAGCCAGCGCGGCAGCAGCCAGGATTCCACGCACATGCCTGACGGAACCATCCAGAGATAATTCGCCGATGATCAGCGAGTTTTCCACTGCTTCGGGGGCGATCTGCTCACCAGTCACCAACACACCAACAGCAATCGGCAGGTCGAAGCAGGGACCCTCTTTTCTGACCGATGCAGGGGCGAGGTTCACTGTGAGGGGTTTGCGCGGATAGACCAAATAAGCATTCTTAATGGCTGAATAGACACGCTCGCGGCTCTCCTTTACTGCCTCATCGGGCAGACCGACGATTGCCATTTTTGGCAAGCCCTGCCCGTAATCGACTTCGATATCGATCAGGACACCATCCAGCCCAATTACAGCGCATGAAAAAATATGAGCGAGCATTGCACAAGTTTATCATAGTGATCTAAAAACAAGACCTGATCCTGACATTATGGGATTGAAAAAAAACACCTGAAGCTGGAAAGTTTATTGCCCAATATCACCTTAAATTTCGAACTTGCTGATAAAATCTGCAAGGTGCCATTGCGGCACGCACAAATATCCAGGAGGCTTAATGCAAACCCGAAGCAATATTTCTCACCTAAACCAAGTTTTAATCAGTTTAATCGTTGGATTAATTGTCGTTGGATTGCTGGCATCGCCGGTATCCGCTCAAGAGGCTAATAATCAGTGGCTGGCTTTCGGTCCCCAGACCGGAGGCACAACTCCCGCTGTTGAAGTCCTCTCTGCCTCTCCTGAAGCAATTGATGTCCAGGCATTCATGCCCGGAGCGCGCTTTGGAGAAACCCTCATCGCCGGGCAGCGCTATCTGACCCTTGGCGGAGAAGGATATGTTTTTGACGACCTTGTTGGTGCGCCCAACTTACCTGTTTTACGAAGAATGATCGAAGTCCCCCTGGGGGCTGAGGTTAGCCTTCAGCTCCTGCAGGCTGAAACTCAGACAGTCAGTCTGTCTCGCCTCGGAATGGAAGGCACGATCGCCCCGGTTCAGCCTTCACAGCCAAAATGTGGTGACCCGGTTGAACCCTGCGCACCATCCGCACAACTCTATGGAGGCGGTTTTTACCCTGCCGAATATCTTTCCATTTCCGAGGATTACATCATTCGCGGGCACAGGATTGTTGTCGTCGAAATTCGCCCTGTGCGCTACAATGCAGCACTGGGTGAACTGGAAACTACTTCTGAAATGACCTTCCGCCTTAACCTGGAAGGCAGCGACATGGCTCTGACGCTTTCTGAAGCAGACCGGCTCAACTCCCAACCTTTTAACGAAATGCTCCAGGGCGATGTTTTGAACTACAACCAAGGGCGACCGGTTGCAATCCCCAACGATTCACAGCATTTGCTGATCATTACAGCAGATATATACGAAGCCGGATTGGCAAACTTCGTCAGCTTGAAGCAGAGCCAGGGTTTCACTGTTTCTGTGGCAAACCTGACCACAGCCGGCGGTAACACGACAACCGCGATCAAAACCTATATCAAAGCTCAATATAACGGCGCCAACCCACCCGATTATGCCATCCTGGTGGGCGACTATGTCAGCGGTAACCCTGCCGGCAGTCTGACCAACTACGTCATGCGCACCTCAAGTGGGTACCGAACCGACCTGCAGTATTTCACCATGGATAATGAGACCGAATACTATCCTGATATCTTCTATGGTCGCTTCCCTGTCAAGACCACAGACCAACTGAGTGCGATGGTTGACAAATATGTTGCTTATCACGCTATTGCCGGTGATGAAGACTGGGTTAAGAAAATTTCTTTCCTGGCCTCCAATGACAGCAGTTATTACCATTTTGCTGAGAGAACGCACAATTATGTAATTGAAAACTATACCCTGGACCTGGACTATACCGGCATTTTCCCGAATAATCCTCAGCCTGGCGGTGATAAGGTTTATGCCATCACCTATGGCGGCACCGGTGCCAATGCGGTGGCAACAATGAACGATGACCGGGTTATGCTGGTTTATTCTGGTCACGGTGGCACGACTTTGTGGGATGCCCCGCGTGTTACCCAAACCGATGTTCGTAATATGACTGGTGTGGCGATCCCATACGTGGTTTCTCACGCATGTATCACAGCTGATTTTAATGCTTCAGAATCTTTTGGTGATACCTGGGCGATCGAGCCGGTTAATGGCGCGCTGACTTTCGTAGGTTCAAGCGACAGCACATATTGGTACGAGGATGAAGTGATCGAGAAGGCGATTTTCGACCATCTTTATGAGGACCCCACACTCGATTCTGTCCCAAGCGTTGCCCAGATAATCCAATATGGTCTCCAGGCAGTCGAAGATTATGGAACCTCCCGTGATGACTATTATCGTGAGACCTATCACATTTTTGGTGACCCCTCACTTCAAATCGTGATGAAACCAAAATTCCCGGACTTCCGCCTCAGCGTCTCTCCAACTGCACTGAAAACCTGCAATATTGGCGACAACATTGCCAAAGTGAACCTGACAACGATTAATGATTTCACTGGTCCGGTCGCACTGAGCGCCTCGCCTCTGGAAGGGTACACGACCAGCTTCGCGACCAATCCCATGACACCTCCTGGTTCAACCAACGCGACAATCACAGGTGATGGCAGCGCTGAGACCGGCGTGCAAACGCTTACAATTACGGGCACCTCGGGCAGCCTCGTTCATAGTGCCGATATTGAAATGACCATTTATAAACCGATCACTTCTGCCGGTCCACGATTGACTGCTCCTGCCGACGGCGCTCGCGATGTCTCGCAGCGCCCTACATTCAGCTGGTCAAACGTTCCGGATGCAGAATCCTACCGGCTCCAGGTGGCTTTGGATAGTAATTTTAGCCACATCGTGATCGACCGGGCAGGTATCACCGCAACCAACTTCGTCCTATCTGCCAATCTGGCATCGGATACGCAATATTATTGGCGTGTGGCGGCCGAAAATGTTTGTGGTGGCGTTTACAGTACCGACGAGTTCACTTTCCGCACCAGACCCGGACCAGGCGACTGCGCCCAGGGTACTGTTAAAGAGATCCTCTTCTTTGACGACTTTGAAGACGGGCTCGATAACTGGCAAAACCCGTTGGATGGATTGTTCAAATTCGACCTTACTACCGTCAGAGCGTATTCACCGAACCATTCAGTGTTGGCATCTGTGCCAGAGGTTCAGTCGGACCAAAGACTGATCTCCCCAAAATTCACTGTGCCACAGACTACAGAACCGGTTTCACTCATTTTCTGGCATCGCTGGACATTTGACAGCCCGACTGCCTGCAACGACGGAGCAATTCTGGAAGTCAGTCTTGATGGCGGGGTTACCTGGAGCCAGGTTGGCAAACCTTATATGTTAACCAACCCTTATAACGGAATTGTTACAACCGGCGCCTATAATCCCCTGGTAGGCAAACAGGCATGGTGTCAGAACGAGACCGAATGGGTTAGAACCGTGGTCGATTTGAACCCATTCAAAGGAAAGACAGCCCAATTCCGCTTCCGCCTTGGCACGGGTTCTTCCGGCTCAGCTGAAGGTTGGTATATCGATGATGTCCAGTTCCAAACTTGTGTGGCAGCTGACTATACTTTCCAGATTTTCATTCCAACTGTAGGAAAGAACTAAACAAGCATCACAGTTTCACCCAGCCCCTCAAAACGAAAGTATTGAGGGGCTTTTTTTCCCTTGGTTGGCACTGTCGCTCTACGGAGTAAGCCTGATTCTCAGGAGGGCTTATAGCAAATCAGGTTGTTGAGGCAGGCATCAACCAAGCGTCAGCCTACCTGAATTTATCATCTTAGTGTCTGGAAAGTTTCTTCCAAATAGCTTGAATTGTTGCAGAAATTTTTGGTTCAATTGAATATCAGTACGGAAGGCGCTTGCTCCATCCGTAAATTGACACAATTTATAAAACAGGAAACGGAAGAGGGAGATGACCGCGTTCATATCGAAAAAGTGGCTTCGCCGGAATGGGACAAGCCGCATTCCATACGAAAAGATGGCTTCGCCGGAATGGGACAAGCCGCATTCCCTACAACAACATCGCTTCGCCGGAATGGGACAAGCC
>DHRN01000103.1:93670-107512 GCA_002411175.1 Anaerolineaceae bacterium UBA5311
GGACAAGCCGCATTCCCTACGAATAGGTGGCGTCGGTCATACCGCTAACTATAGAAACTGGACCAATGGGGGGAGCGCACAACAAACACTTGTTGTGCTGGCACAAAACCTATATCCAAAAAGAGCGAAAGTTGTTTCACGTTATAATCATATCCGTTCGGAAGGTGAGATGTGATCAAAAGACAAACAACCCAAATTATTATCTTCCTGGCGGTTTTCGTGCTTCTTTTTGCCGCTTGTGACCCATTACAGCAGCCATCCCAAACAACACCCACAACAACCAAACCAACTCTTCCACCAACCACAACCCCAGGCGCCAATCTCCCTGCCGCAACCCCAACCGAGCACGCCCTGACAATTTGGTTTGATCCCGCGCTGCCTTCTGATCTGTTGGAAGGAGAAATTCGTACCTTTTATGATCAATATGGAAGTTCTGAAGAAAGCGCAACGTTCAGGCTGACCTTTAACCCCGAACAGGAACTCAGCCGCTGGGTCTTCGCCCTTGTTGCCCCGTTCACCACTGTGCAAGATTCGGTTTCACACGAAGAATTCCAAAATTTCTGGCAAAACGGCTCGGATCTTTCTGTTACAGAGCTGGTGATGGAGCAATCCACCCTGGAAATGCTTACTGCCATCTACGGCACCCCACATGGACAGATATCTGCTTTAACTCCGGGTGAGATGCTCGGGTATCGCATCACACGCACAAATGCCTGGGCGGTGGTTCCCTTCCAGCAGATCCAGCCAACCTGGAAAGTGATTGCCATTGATGGTGTTTCCCCTCTTCGTAAAGATTTCGACCCCTCCGGTTATCCGTTAAGCTTTGGATTCGGCTTGTCTGTGGCTGCGGAAACACAGGCAGACAAAGCCACCGTTGACGCCATGGCTGCCAAACTCCAGGCAATTTTGCCAAAAACAAATCGCGACGAGGAAAAGCTGACCACGGTTATCCTCACCGGTGTTACCGCGCTTACCCGTGCAACCGCGAAAGAAATGGAGCTCTACGGTGTTTTGAGTCCCGCCGAGTCTGTAAGCGAAGTGATGCGCGAAGCTGATATAGCCCATGTGAGCAACGAGGTGCCTTTTGCCAGCGATTGTCCTGCTCCTCAATGGGTTCAAAGTGACCTGAGATTTTGCTCTGACGTGCGCTATATCGATCTAATGCGTGAAATTGGAACCGATGTTGTCGAGTTAACCGGTGACCATTTCGCCGATTGGGGTCCGGAACCGATGTATCTTACTCTTGAAATGTATCGTGATGAAGGCTGGTCATATTATGGCGGTGGTTGGGATCTTGACGAAGCTCGCCAACCGTTGAAAATTGAGCATAATGGGAACAATATCGCCTTTTTAGGCTGCAACGCCAAAGCACCGGGCTATGCGACTGCCAGCGAAACTGTGCCTGGTGCGCTGCATTGTGATATGGAAGATATGGCGGCAAAAGTAAAGGCGCTTGACGAAGAAGGCTATCTTGTGATCGTCACCTTTCAGCATCAGGAAATATACCGTTGGCACCCGACAGAGCAGATGATCGCGGATTCAAGACGGATGGTCGAAGCCGGGGCGGATGTTGTGAGTGGCAGCCAGGCGCACGTTCCCCATATTTATGAGTTCTACCAGGATGGCTTCATCCACTATGGACTTGGAAACCTCTTTTTTGACCAGTTGGGCTGGTTCGATAATTCGAACAAAGCTTTTCTCGACCGTCATGTTTTCTATGATGGGAAATACATTGGTGTGGAGCTGCTCACAGCACAGTTTTTCAATTGGTCCACCCCCACACTAATGACCCCCGAAGCCAGGGGAGAACTGCTGAACGAATTGTTTGAAAATAGCAGTCAGTTTCAATAAACATAAACCAGCCTTCATTGGCGTGGTTTTAGGCAGCGCGCCATGATGGATATAATCCACATGGTAGATGCAGAACGTATGGAGGGTGAAGATAAGGTGGTAAATGTGTTGCGCGTTAGGCTTAGCGTTTATTGTCTTTGGTTTATGAATTGTTTTATTGGTGATTTTCCAAGTGATTGTGAGTGATACTTCTCCTGAAAGCACGGTAGTGAATTCGTAAGCAATTCAAAAACTTGCTCTGCAATCGTTTAATTTAGTAACCTTTCATCGCGCTCACCTCCATCTTATTGGAGGATTGTCCTTTGCGCGGCCTACTTTTTTAGACCCTTTATTAAATAGACTGTCCCTTTCAAAAGTCTTGGACCGAGTTTTTTAACAACAGCGGACAATCCAAGTGCCCCAACCGGAGCAGCCACAGAAATGCCTATCTTTTGACACCTTGGGCATAATCTAATATTTTCATCTGGATTTGTAAGGATCCTTCCACAAGTCAAGCACGTTCTATTACCCTTCTCTGTTTTCTCCATTACCAATATCCTCCGCAGAAACGATAAATACACCATTGTTAACACCAGCGTTGATGCCTAATTCCAAGGCACTCATGCCCGATTCCAGAGCAGGTTTCATCTCTTGTGAAAAATTGTACCAACAATTCCGATTGGCTTTATTATAGGGGAAGTAATCGTGGATTAATGCTACAGTTGATAACCCCTTTTTTGTGACAGGTTTGGTAAAGAAGTCATACATTGCATGTTGGTATTGTTGCAACACTTCCCTGGCAGTTTCAGTATCACCCAGATACTCCAGCAACTGCATTCGAACACCTGCATATTTCGTGGCGATTTGCATATCACTTACTAAATATTCGATATACCTGTTAATCGGCTTTCCAGGCAGCAAAAATGGATTGTTTGTATTTTCTGCGAAACATTTTGATGTTGTTTCCATATCCTGATAAACCGCGTTCAAAGCAGACCTGACATTTCCATCTGCCTCTTTAAGCATCTGTATGCGTTCGCTTTCGGATTCTTTGGTTTCAGCTTCGAGTACCAACGATCTCGCATTCAGGAACGGAACGATTATGTCACGGTCCCTGTCCTTCTCAATCTGGTATGTCTGGAATTCTTGAATATCTGCCAATTGCGTGTAAATCTGTCGCATCTGCAGCTGATTGCCAATACTTCTTAATGTTTCAATATTGTCAAGAGTGTTGATCACCTTCTTTAAAGTTATATCTTTCACGCGAACATCGTTTTCATCCAGAATCACAGCTCGTAAGTTGCCATCTACCTGTCTGGAATTTCCGATCTTATAGATGCCTTCTCTTAACTTCGTTTTAATGTCAACTGACAAATTATCGAAATCAGGTATCAGTGTAATTTCGCCTTTAATTACAACATCAGCACGATGAAGAACTTCATTGATGATTCCCAAATCAGCAACAGGAAGTTCTGTTACTACTGACAAATTGCTCTGCTCTTTTATGGATAATGACATCTGCTGTATGTACCCGTCAAAAAAATCACTCATTGCAGTAATGTCCCGACCGTACTTATCCTCTTCTGTCTTAAAGATAACAAGAGACCTGGCAGATCCAGTGTTTGCTATCCTGACGCTATCGGCTCTGTTCTTTTCATCGAATTCATGCATTTATATATGTCTCCCCACTACTGCGCACATCCTTTGAAAAAAAATGATCCTTCACCTGGTGGTCAATCATATTCTGTGTGTAATTAGAGATGATTATCAATTTAATTTCCTTGATGAGGACGTCTCTCATCTTGAAAGCATTCTTTATTATTTTACCAGCAACATCGTCATTATTAGTATTGATCTGAAAAATTTCATTCCCGAGTTTCTTGAAACAACTATTAATCTGAATAACGGTAAAGTCGTTCAAAAAGTAAAAAACTGTGAAAGGGCAAATGATAACTAAAAATTTCTTTGACTCAATCTGAGAGCTCTTTGTGAAACTTGCGTGGAGATTGCTTTTTTATTCTCCTGAGAATCCTGTCAACTCCTGGCTCAGATAAATGATTAAGCAAGAGTGAAATTAGGACGGGAGAATTCAGTTGAAATGAGAAAATGTTGCATATTTCAAGTTTAGAGAGGTTGTGCGTATGATCTTTCCACGGCTGAGAATTGCACATTTTAAAAGTTCATGGGCTATCTCCGTAATTAGTGGCAAATTTGCCCTAATTTTGGACCATAGCCCAGTCCCAACAAGGAAATATATAATTACTGGTGCTCCTACCGGGACTCGAACCCGGGTTTTAGCCTTGAAAGGGCCGCGTCCTAACCACTAGACCATAGGAGCATCAAGAGGGCAATTCTACACGAGGTTTTCAGTCAAGTCAAGGCAAAATTGGAAAAAATTCCAGATACAGCGATTCTGCCCGGGCAATGATAACCTCTCCCACAGAAAAGTTATGCCTGTTTGTCCAAATAATCCCGCAGTACTACTGCCTGGTTGTGCTCAGTATCTTTAGCGCTGTAGAGCAAGGTAACTGTGGTTTCTTTGCTCTTCGCGCGTAACTGAGAGATAGCTTCCTGCGCTTCGGTATTAGCATCAAGCTCTTTATCATATCTTCTGGCAAATTCAGCGAACTTTTCTGGAATGTGACCAAACCATTCACGCAACTCAGTTGAAGGAGCCACGGCTTTGTACCATTCATCCAGCCGAGCTTTCTCTTTTGATACGCCTCGCGGCCAGATGCGGTCGACCAGTACCCGCCAGCCATCGTTTGGATCATAGTCTTCATAAATCCGTTTTATTTTGAAACTCATCGTGTTCCTCCTATTGGGAAGTATGTTTCCATTGGAAATTTAGTGTATCGCGGTATAATTTGAAATGCGAGAAAAAAGAGAGGCATTCTCCCACGATCGTGATTTTTACTTGACACTCCCCGCCAAGCGTTGTAAAATAATGAGTCGTTGCCCCAGCAATTGTTGGCTGGGGTTACTTATGTAACCAACTTTCCCGGTGATGGGCGGTGAAACGCTCTGAAACTGGTTAAGTGAAGATTGGAGAGAGAATGAAATATGCAATTATTGAAGCGGGCGGTAAACAATACCGTGCCGAAGAAGGGAAACTGATCACAGTCGACCTTCTTCCCGCACAAATCGGCGATGAGATCGTTCTCGACCAGGTTGTATTGCTGGTCGATGGCGACTCTGTGACAGTAGGTACCCCTTACATCAAAGGGGCAAGTTGTAAAACCACGGTTGATGACCAGATCAAAGGTAAGAAGATTTTAGTGTTTAAGTACAAACCACGGATCAATTATCGCAAAAAATCCGGACATCGTCAAAAGTACACCCGATTGATGGTTGAATCAATCGTAATGGAGTAGTGAAATGGCACACAAGAAAGGTGGCGGGTCATCCCGCAACGGACGAGATAGCAAGGGGCAGCGCCTCGGCATCAAAAAATATGGCGGCGAAAAAGTAATAAGCGGCAATATCCTGGTTCGCCAGCACGGAACCAAAATTCATCCCGGATGGAATGTCGGTCAGGGGCGTGATTACACCTTGTTTGCCACAATTGAAGGTTTTGTGAAATACGAAACTATCGCTGGTGGTCGCAAGCGTGTTCATGTCTATGAAACGCCTGATGGACCCGCGAAAGGCTAAGAACGATGAGAGAAAAAATTCAACCTAAATACTACCCAAATGCCAAGGTCACTTGTGCATCCTGTGGTACCGAATGGACCACTGGTTCAACCAGTCCTGAAATTCGAACCGAAGTCTGCTCTAATTGCCATCCTTTTTACACCGGACAGCAGGCACGAATCCTCGACCGCGAAGGTCAGGTTGACCGCTTCTACAAGAGACTGCAGTCCCGTCAGGACATTGTTGCTGAAAAGAAGGCTGCATCTGAAGCCAAAACTTCACCTGATCGCCCGATCGCTGAATTCCAGCTCACGACCAAGGCAGTCAACGCCCTGGCGAGCGCCGGAATCACCACTGCTGGTGAGGCACTGGAAAGATTCGAAGGTGGTGAGAAAGCCCTGTTGGAAATTGAGGGTTTCGGTCGAAAGTCTTTGATCGATCTGAAGAAACAACTGCGCCAGAGTGGGTACACCCTACCCGCAGCAGCAGAAGAAATCGAAGTTTAGCAGGTTACAAAAATTTGAAAGGCAGGTGAAGAACCTGCCTTTTTTTGTTAAGGTATTCCCACTTTCCTATATCTGACAGGCTCCTCAGCTTAAGGAATCTTACGCAGTCTATAGAATGTACATCTTTGGCTTGTGTAACAAAGACCCTGCGCGATCAAGGCTCGAAAGGGCAGGTGAATCTCTGTTTTACGGCGAAATAGCTTCTGCTCCTGACGGTCATCAGCGTTGAGCTCTCTTTGTTATATTTTCCATTCATTCGCCCCAACTTGACTTATACTTTATGCAATGGAATTATTGGAGGATTTATGGCTCAAAGTTTTGGTTCTGTAGAAGTGATTACCGGTTCAATGTTCTGTGGCAAGACCGAGGAGTTGATTCGTCGTTTGCGCAGGGCTACCATCGCAAAACAACATGTCCAGGTTTTCAAACCTGTGATCGATTCCCGCTATTCGTATAGCATGGTGAAGTCTCATTCCGGGCTGGATTTTGAGGCAATTCCCGTCAACTCTTCCCAGGAAATCCTCGAAAATCTTCAGGCTGATGTTACTGTGGTCGGAATTGACGAAGCCCAGTTTTTCGATGATGCCATCGTGGATGTGGCAAATCAGTTAGCCGATCAGGGCTTGCGTGTGATCGTCACCGGGTTGGACACAGATTTTCGTGGAGAGCCCTTTGGCTGCATGCCGGTGATGACTGCCAAGGCAGATAAAGTTGACAAGCTCGCTGCCATCTGCATGGTCTGCGGTGAAGCCGCCACCCGCACGCAACGGCTGGTCAACGGCAAACCCGCCCGTTACGACGACCCAATCGTGATCGTCGGGGCTTCTGAGATGTACGAAGCCCGCTGCCGCAGATGTCACGATGTGCCCAGAAATTGAGGTGGACGATGGTACAGGATTATCGGGAATATCTAAGTAAAATTTTGGTGTCTGAAGAAGAGATTCGCCAAAGAGTCCGTGAACTGGGAGCGGAGATTACTCGCGATTACGCCGGCAAGCAATTGTTGGTCATCTGCATCCTCAGGGGCGGGGTCATGTTCACCGTAGACCTCGTGCGTGAAATCGAGATCCCCCTGGCAATCGAATTCATGGCAGTTTCATCTTATGGGTCAGGGGCGCGCCAATCAGAAGGTGAGGTCCGCATCACCCTCGACCTCAATACCACCATTGCTGGAAAAGATGTGCTGATCCTCGAAGATATCATCGACAGCGGACATACATTATCGTCCGTGATCGAGCTTTTGCAGACCCGCAACCCAAACTCGCTCTATGTCTGCACGCTGCTGGACAAATACGAACGCCGCGAAGTAGACGTGCCGATCCGTTATTGTGGTTTTAAGATCAAGAACGATTTTGTCTTTGGTTATGGGCTTGACATGGATGAATACTACCGAAATTTGCCCTTCGTTGGTACAGTCGACCTGGACTTATATGAACCGCCGAATGGATGAAGCCCTGGTTGATTTTCTTCGGGAAGTGCGGCAAACCCTTCCCGATGAGAAAATTTACCTGGTTGGTGGTGCGGTTCGTGACATGGTCCTTGGGAGGGCTGTTAAAGATCTCGATTTTGTCGTCGCACACAGATCAGTAGAACTGGCAAAGGCGGTAAAACGGCGTTTTAAGGGCGTTTGGTACACGCTTGACGATGAACACCAAACCGCCCGGGTTATCCTTCGCGGGGCAGGTTTGCCGGCTGTTCCTCATAATCATCCCCCTGACGAAATGATTCTTGACTTCACATCATTTATCGGCACAACGTTGGAAGAAGATTTACACCAGCGCGACTTTACCATCAATGCCATGGCGATCGATTTGGATGATTTGACGGGGATCATCGACCCGCTGGACGGTCAGGGCGACCTGGTTAACAAGCGTTTGCGCCTGAGCAATCCAAACTCGCTGGAGAGTGACCCACTGCGGGTGATCAGGGCGGTGCGGGTCATCCGCGGCTTTGAATTAACCTATTCATCAGAAATTATCACCCAGCTGCGCGTAGCCACATTGAATCTGGGTAGGATTTCGGGTGAGAGGGTCCGGGATGAACTATTAAAATGCTTCTATTTGCCTGGTTTGGCGGACACATACCGGCTGCTGAAAGAATTTGGCATCTTGTTTCACTTGCTGAACAGGATTTACCAGGTTGACGTACCAGCGGAATTTTTGAATGCAGCTAAACAAGGCGACTTTTCCGACCTTTACAAATTTTATAAAGATATTTACCTGCCAGACTGGTCTTCCAGGAGCGAAGACGAATGTCTGAATGTCGCCTTGTTGGATATCCTCGAAGATATGCTCAGCGAGATCGATACAGAGAAAGAAATTTCCCAATATTTCGATTTTGAGTGCAGATCTGACCTTACAGCCAGTCATCTGGCAGATATAAAGCAAATTTTGAGAGAGAGCCTCCAGGGAGGGCGCACACGAAAACAGTTGTTGATTCTGTTTGCTATGATCTTCTCCCATCACCCTTTCTATTCGCTAAAGACAGAAGAAAATGAAATATTTGATCATGCTGAAATCGATTTGGAGTGCCCGGAATTTGCTGAAAGGCTGACCAATGTACTGATGCTCGGTCAAAAAGAAATGAAATTCTTTGAGCTTGTCTGCACAGGTTATCGAAACCTGCTCTCACTTAAATGGGAAGAAGAAGTCGGACCGCTGGAGTTGTATCGTTACTTCAGAGAGGTTGGTTCCTTCGGAGTCGAAAGCGCCATATTACTGATTGCCACATTGCATGCTTTGCAGGTTCCCGGCAACGAATTTCGCCGGCTTGCGAATGAGGTTATCGCCACATGGTTTCGCGACCAGCATACGATAGTAAACCCGACCAGGTTGGTCGATGGAGACGATTTAATCGGGGCTTTTAGCTTGAAACCGGGTCCGGATTTGGGCTATTACCTCGAAGCAATCCGCGAAGCACAGGTAACCGGGTTCGTCAAAACGCGCGAACAGGCGCTGGACCTGGTTTCATCGCTTTATGAAGGGAGAAATGATGTTATTTCGATTGAATGATATTGACCTCTTTTACCAAATCCGCGGTAAGGGCAGACAGGTGATGGTTTTGCACGGGTTAGCCTTGAACTCTACCATCTGGAATGAGGTTTCAGAGCTTTATGGCGATCAGGCTGAATTCATTATGCCCGATCTACGCGGGCACGGTAAAAGCGGCATTGGTCAGGCTGAGGGCACACTCGAACAATTTGCCGATGACCTGTTGAAACTGGCTAATCACCTGGATTTGAACCAGTTCACCCTGGCAGGGCATTCGATGGGTGGTTACATCGCGCTTGCCTTCGCCGAAAAATATCCAAATCGCTTGAACGGACTGATTATGGTTACCAGCAACGCCCGATCAGATGCACCGGAAAAACGCGAGTCGCGGCTCATCGACGCCGATCAGGTATTAAGGCTTGGCAGTAGCTCTGTCGCAGAAGCCATGGCTCCAAAACTAACCACATCAGACAAGCTTCAACAGACCAGTTACGAGATAATCGCAAGAACGTTACCCGAAGGAATCGCCAATGTGCAGCGGGCAATTGCCGCCAGACCCAACCGGCTGGACGTTCTCAAGAATTTGTCTGTTCCAATGCTCGCTATTGCTGGCGAGGAAGATCAATTGATGACGCCCGACACTGCCCATGAGATGGCAGCGGCATGCAGGAATGGAAAATCGGTGGTTCTGCCCGGTGTTGGACACATGCCGATGCTCGAAGCGCCATTTACGCTGGGTGCGCTGATCGTCAGTACGCTTCAGGAAGGAGCCTATGACTGAAACAGACTGGATTTTGCGACGCCGTAGTATCAGGAAATTTACCGATCAGAAGCTAACTGCCGAGCAAATCACAATATTGCTTAAAGCCGCGATGGCAGCTCCAAGCGCGATGAACCTGAAGCCCTGGAAGTTCATTGTTGTCCAGGATGAAGAGAATCTATCCGAATTGCGCAAGGCATTGCCTTTTGGGAAGATGGAAGCCCCTTGCGCGATTGTGGTCTGTGGAGACCTGCGATCGCTGAAAAAAGTTGTCCAGGAACGTTTTTGGGTGCAGGATTGCAGCGCGGCAACCCAGAATATCCTTCTGTCGGCTGCAGCGCTGGGGCTCGGCTCTGTTTGGTGCGGTGTACATCCAATCGGCACGCTCGAAAAATCAGTACGAAAAGTCCTTGATATTCCCCTGGGCGTTAACCCGTTGAACGTCATTTTAATCGGTCATCCCGCAGAAGAAAAGCCCGCCCGAACACAGTACACTGAAAAAAACGTCTGCTCAGAAAAATTCGGCAACCCGTGGGAGCAGTAGATTGACCATGCCGGCGAGGCGATCTTTTTGTAGGGAACGCGGCTTGTCCCGTTCCGGCGAAGCCATCATTCGTAGGGCGAGACGTTTGTACCAACGAAGCCATCGTAGGGAACGCGGCTTGTCCCGTTCCGGCGAAGCCATCTTTTCATAGGGCGGGATTGGGGGGGAAATGACATTGGTTTAACGAGCAAGTTGCTCCCCCTCAATCCACCATTCATTTGTCCGCTTCTGTTTCCCTGCTTCCTAAATTCATTGTTAACATTGGCGTGTTTATGGAGTCAATAATTCGACATCATGGTAGAATAATCAATTGTGCTAATAACATTCTTACGAATGACATAATTACTTAGGAGGTTCTATGTCTGATAAAAAATGGGTATATTTGTTTAGCGAGGTCGATGAGGCTGAAGCGTATGCCGGTGATTGGGATGGTGTTCGCGGACTGCTCGGTGGCAAAGGTGCCAACCTCGGTGATATGACCCGCGCTGGTGTCCCGGTTCCCCCCGGTCTGACCATCACAACCGAAGCCTGTAACGCTTTCCAGGTCTCACGCGAATTCCCCGAAGGTATGTGGCAGCAAGTTCTTGATGCTCTTAAAGTTGTTGAAGAGCAATCTGGCAAAAAATTTGGTGACCATATAAATCCCCTGCTCGTCTCCTGCCGTTCCGGCTCCAAGTTCTCCATGCCTGGCATGATGGACACCGTCCTCAACATTGGTATGAATGACGAAGTGGCAAAAGGTTTAGTAGAGAAGAGCGGCGATGAAAGGTTTGTCGAAGATTCCTACCGCCGCCTGGTGCATATGCTCGCGACCGTGGTAATGGGCATTGATGATGAGCTTTTTGAAGAGCCGCTGCATGCTTATAAGCTGGAAAAAGGCTACAAGAGCGATACTGAAATGACTGCTGCCGATTGGGCTTCGATTACCGAAGAATATAAACAAGTTGTCAAGGCTCAAAAAGGATTTGATTTCCCGCAGGATCCTTACAAGCAACTGGAACTTGCCGTGAAAGCCGTATTTGATTCCTGGGATTCCAAACGCGCGATCGACTATCGCCGCCGCGAGAATATTCCTGACAATCTCGGTACCGCCGTGAACATCCAGACGATGGTGTTCGGAAACATGGGCGGCGATTCCGGTACAGGTGTCGCTTTCACCCGCGATCCCCAGACTGGTGAAAATGTCATGTTTGGCGATTACCTGATGAACGCCCAGGGCGAAGATGTTGTTGCCGGTATCCGCAACACCTCCAGGATCTCCGGGCTAAAAGATGAACTACCTGAAGTTTATGCCCAATTCTTTGATATCACCGAACGACTCGAGAATCATTACAAAGATATGCAAGATGTCGAGTTCACCATCGAACATGGCAAACTCTGGATGCTGCAGACTCGCAATGGCAAACGTTCCGCCAAGGCTGCTGTCAAGGTCGCGCACGATATGGTCGAAGAAGGATTGATCGACAAACCTACCGCTTTGAACCGCGTCACCCCCGAACAAATTGACCAGATGCTGCACCCGCAGTTTACATTGGAAGATATCGAAGCAGCCAAAAAAGCCGGACGCTACTATGCTCACGGCGTAAATGCCTCCCCCGGTGCTGCCGTTGGTCAGATCTATTTTGACGCCGATACTGTCGAAAAGATGCACAATGTCGAACACCAGGACGTAATCATGGTGCGCCCTTTCACCAAACCCGAAGATATTCATGGTATGTTATCTGCAAAAGGTATTCTCACCAGCGAAGGCGGGGCTACCTCTCATGCAGCTGTGGTTGCCCGCCAGTTTGGTGTGCCCTGTGTGGTTGGTGCTTCCGACATTTCCATCGATATGGCTAAACGCCAGATGACCTGCAATGGTGTCACCATCAAAGAAGGTGACTGGATCTCTCTGGATGGAACGCTTGGTGATGTTTTCGTGGGTCAGATGAATTTGACCACCCCAGACCTTTCCGAACAGGAAGAGTTGATGACGCTGCTCGGTTGGGCAGATGAAGTCTCCCGTATGCAAGTTTGGGCTAACGCAGACTATCCAAACGATGCCCTGCGCGCGCGTGCCTATGGTGCCAAAGGGATCGGTTTGTGCCGTACCGAGCACATGTTCTTTGACCCAGCTCGTTTACCTGACGTTCAGAAAATGATCATGAACGCGGAAACAACCCAGCGCATGATCAACGAAGTTGAAAGACTCGAAACCTCTTTGGCAACCGGTCGTCACGAAGGTCGCGCTATGACCGATGAAGACAGAATCGAATTCCAGGCAGCGCTTGAAACCGAAAAAGCTGAAATGGATAATTCTCCCACAGCCCGGACATATTTTGGCGCGTTGGAAAAGATCCTGCCCCTGCAGCGCAGCGACTTTTATGGTTTGTTCGAAGCGATGACTGGTCTGCCAGTAATCATTCGCCTGATCGATCCCCCGCTGCACGAGTTTTTGCCATCCATGGATGAACTGCTCGTCGAGGTCACCACTTTGAAAGCCAGGGGCATCACCGAAGGTCTGGCTGAAAAAGAAGCGATGCTGGAAGTTGTCCAGGGGCTGCACGAAAGCAACCCAATGATGGGTCTGCGCGGCATCCGCCTGGGTATCGTCTATCCTGACATTATGAAAATGCAGGTCCGTGCAATCTTTGAAGCCGCTTGCGATGCCAAACTGAATGGAATTGATCCCCATCCCGAGATCATGATCCCACTGACCGGGCATGTGAACGAACTCAAAAACGTTCAACCGACACTGGTCCAGATCGCGAAGGATGTGATGGCTGAAAAGGGTGTTGAAGTCAATTATAAATTCGGCACAATGATTGAAATCCCACGCGCTTGTATGACTGCTGGT
This sequence comes from Anaerolineaceae bacterium UBA5311, assembly GCA_002411175.1. Lineage (GTDB taxonomy): Bacteria > Chloroflexota > Anaerolineae > Anaerolineales > Anaerolineaceae > Mesolinea. Next base: position 106,770 of record DHRN01000103.1, read on the forward strand.
GAGATTGCTGAACATGCCGAGTTCTTCTCCTTCGGCACCAACGACCTTACGCAAATGTCTTTTGGTTACAGTCGCGACGACGCCGAGCGCACTTTCCTGAGTGTCTACGTTGATAAGGGCATCCTTGAAAAGAACCCCTTCCAGCAGTTGGACCGCGACGGTGTCGGACGCCTGATGAACCGCGCCGTGATTGAAGGGCGCGAGGTTCGCCCGGACCTGGAGGTTGGTATCTGTGGTGAACATGGCGGTGACCCCAGCTCGATCGAATTTTGCCATATTATCGGCAACAACTACGTCAGCTGTTCCCCCTTCCGCGTGCCTCTCGCCCGCCTGGCAGCTGCCCAAGCCACGTTGAAACATGGCAGGTAGGACAAGCAATTCAGTATCTATGTAACTCAAAAACGGCTCCAATAACGGAGCCGTTTTTTTGTGTGTTATCCGGAGAAACGAAGGAATTTAATCCCCTGAGTTTCTCACTTTAGTATCCTGTATGTTTCTTCAAGACAGAATGGATTGTTACAAAGTTTATGGTTGAGCCACCACTTCCTGAGCTTGAAAATCCGTAGAGAAGGCGCGATGCCACTTCTGTAAAATTCACTACCAAAATACCGGAAGACGGAATGGGTTCATGACCTCGTTGTCAACGGGAAGATGGCTTTGCCGGAACGGGACAAGCCGCGTTCCCTACAAAAACATCGCTTCGCCGGAACGAAGCAAGCTGCGTTCCCTACAAAAACATCGCT
>DHRN01000103.1:107748-113800 GCA_002411175.1 Anaerolineaceae bacterium UBA5311
AACGGGACAAGCCGCGTTCCCTCAGATAAGCTTCCGAAATGAGCTAATCCCCTGATTTCCTTGGTTCAGTGTCCTGAAAAACACGCTCTTCCTCGTTGAAATCAGGCTTTTGTTGGAAAATGAGAAACTCAGGTGTTATCCGCAGAAACGAAGGATTTTAACCCATTTATTGTAGGCTGCGTCCTTTGTGGGCTGCCTTTAATGTGTGAGGAGTGGAAACACCGGGCTAGTTTTGAGGGGATAAGGATACGACCGGTCAATTCCCGTAAATTAATGAATAAATATGATAAATCTCCACAATTTTTCGCAGATAAGTCCTGGTTTCAAGAAAGCGGATCGAATTCAAAAACACATCCGGGTCGCCTTCGGTCAACTCTTTCCAGATTATCGTGTTTCCTGGTCCGCCATTGTAGGCAGCCAGGGCATGATACAAATTCCCCTCAAACACAAAAATCTGCCGGGCGAGATAGTTGCTTCCCAGCTCAAGGTTATAGCGTGGAATTGCCAGGTCAGACTGGCTGTAATCAGGCGGATAGCCGATTTCACCAGCAATCTGCGCGGCAGTAGCCGGCATCAGCTGCATCAACCCGCTGGCGCCAGCAGTCGAATAGGCATGAGCAGCAAACCTGCTCTCCTGATAGATAAGGCTGTAAATCAACAGCTCTGAAAGATTGTAATTGTCCGCGATGTCCTGGAGCCAGGGCAGATAATACGTTCCGTACTGAATATGGGCAAAATAGGGCGGATAATTTGCAGATAACGGAACATCCCCATACCCAGCCACCCTGGAGATTGAGCGACTGGCTTCAATCGCAGATTGATAATAACCCAGGTAGAGGTACTCTTTGATAAGGCGAAAACTATTCAAAGGATCATCTTTGTAACTGCTGCGGAGTGCCTCAAATTCCCGGCTGGCTTCCGCATACATCCCCAGCTGGTGATACTCCAGCCCGCGCACATACCTCGAATCGCTGAAAAGCTCGGAACTGTAATCGAGATTTACTTCTCGTGAGTAGCCGAAGGCAGTTCTGAGCCAATCACCCGCGTCGAGCCGTTCTTCATCCAGGTCAATATTGAATTTGGGAGATTCAACAGGCGCGAAAGGAGCCAAATCATTCAGAAGCTCCGCCGAGCGAATGCCATAATAACCGTATGGGTCAGAATCGACCGCTCTTTGCCAGTAGAGCCGGGCAGCCTCCTGGTCACCTTTCGCCTGGTTTACCTTTCCGAGCCAGAAGTAAGACCCGGGAACCTCGAGGGTGCCTTCGCTGGCGAGCAGAACTGCACGGTTGAAATTTTCGGCTGCTTTCTCGAACTCACCCATTTCATAATAAACCGTTCCCCCAAAAAAGAGACCATTAAACGCGCTCATCGAGGCGGGAAATTCGATCCCAATTCGAGTCCAGGTATCCGCCGCCTCTCTAAGCTGCCCGTCAGACAGGTAATAACTGGCAGCGGTCAGCAGCAAATCAGCCGCATCTGCCTGGATGTGCGGCATCGCCACAAAAGCCAGGGCGGTCTCGATAGCCAGCTTCATCTGCCCCATATAAGCGTTTTGCGTGTAGATAATCTCTTCGATCGCATCCATGCGGTAGCTGCTTTCAGGGTAGGTGTCAATTAGCTCATCCCAAACCTGGATGGCTTGCTTGTCATAATCTGAACCCCCAAGGGCGTTTGCGTTTGCCCGTTCATTGGAGGAAAAGCCAGCCCTGACAAGCCCTTCACCCCGCAGGCTGAGCCCCTTGTAATACATGGCTTGATCCTTGGAGAAGCCATCGCCCTCAAGGTAACGGTCAAGTGCTTCTATCGCGAATGGATACTGCTGAACATGATAATTAATCATTCCACGCTGGAGTTCATTGACCTCCTGGTCTGCCTCCAGTAAAGTCACCAGGGCGGTATACGCATCATAGGTGTAGGGGTAATTGTTGACTGAATCCTGGAAGAAAGTGTAAGCCTCTTCGCTTTGCCCCTGTTGCAGCAAAATCCTCCCAATCAAAAGGTTCATTGACGCCTTGGTGTAATCGTTGGTCGCGTTATAAAGTGTTTCCTTGTATATGCCAAGAGCAAGGTCTGGCTGTCCAAGCGATTCGTAGGTTCCGGAAAGCTTGAGTGCCGCGCTGGTATTATTCGACAGTTGAGGAGCCAGGTAGGCGTTTCGGTATGCTTCCTGGGCTGCAAGCGTCTCACCGCCGGATGCCAGCAGGTCGCCGATGATCATATTTACCTCTGCGTCCAGGATGCCCGCTCGGGCGTCACGATAACTCAAAAGGTATGCCAGGGCATCCTCTTCCAACTCCTGGTCAAGGCTGATTTGGGCTAGGATAAAATTTGCCCGTTTTGAGGGAAGAGAATCCGGATATTGTGAAATAAGCGTTGTCAAAGTTCTTTTGGCTTGAAACAGGTCATTTTGTTTGTAATAAGTCAATCCCTGTCCATAAAGTGAAGCCGCCTGCATGTCATCTGTCATCGATCCACTGCTCAACCTGTATAAACGCAGGGCTTCCTGATAATCACCAAAAGCGAGCACACGGTCTGCCTGGTCGAAAACCAACTCCCGGAATGGGGTCGCTTCGATCACTACAGTAGGGGTAGGCTGTTGAACGATAACTTGTGTTGGGGATGGAGTTGGGGTTGCTGATGGCGGAACCGCCAGGCTGCCGCAGCTATTCAGCAGCAACATCACGAGCAAAACCAAGGGTAAAGAAATGCGTAAGCGTACGGATTTCATGGTTGACTTATAACGGAGAAGCTGCCGGTTGTCAAATCAGCCACTTCCAAACCGGCTTTATCTGCCTCCACCTCAGCTTAACTGGTTGCTTCGTCGTAATCCTCAAGGTAGCGAACAACTGTTGCCCTGATCGCCTCAAAGGTTTCTTTGAAAGCCGGGTATTTCTGTTCGTCTGTTCCTTCAAACAGTGCCGGGTCCGCGAATCCAAGGTGGATAATTTTCCCTTTCTTCAACCACACAGGGCAATGCTCGCGGGCACTATCACAGAGGGTGACGACCACGTCGAACTCCTGATCTTCAAACGTATCCACCGACTTGGAGTAGCCCGCGAAATCAATGCCAGCTTTCGCGATTACATCCAGCGTCATTGGGTGGATAAAGCCACTCGGTTCGCTGCCAGCGCTGAAAGCAACCCAATCCCTGACCAGATCGTGATTGACAACCGCTTCAGCGATCTGGCTGCGATTGGAGTTGTGGGTACAAAGAAACAGAACCCTCTTACGTTGACCTTTTTCAGCTTGTAAACCTTCAGCCAGGTCATCTTCTTTACCTGGAATCAGCGTGAGCGGAGCCCCAAGCAAAACTTCGTTCTCAAATTCTCCGTTTTCAACCGCCATCAAAAGCTCCCTGGCACGGTCACGATCCGCCTCGGGCACCATCACGCCAACCTCACCGAGATCACCAACGGTCAACCCATAAATCTGACCGAGGGCGTTCGCGTCAAGCAGGGCAGGGATGCCCTGAGCCTCAAGAAAGCCTTTGATCGATTCGGCATCCAGCTTCCCCTGGGCTTTATAAACAGTCACATACTCAGTTTTATGTTCTTTATTCATTCAAACATCCAATCCTCGCTGCAGCGTCTCCACTCCACGATCTCTTCCGGTCGGAACCACAACTCAATTTCAGCTTCTCCGTTTTCAACAGAGTCTGAGGCATGGATAAGGTTATAGCGCGCCTGGATGGCATAATCATGCCGGATCGTCCCGGGTGCAGCCTCCAGTCCCCTGGTTTTGCCGACTGTCTGCCGGACTGAAGCGACAGCGTCTGGTCCTGCCCAAACTGTTGCCATAACCGGAGAAGAAGTAATAAAGTCAAGTAAGGCGTCATAAAAAGGCTTACCCTCGTGCACAGCGTAATGTTTCTTCGCCAATTCAAGGTCTACAGACATGAATTTTGCCGCTACAAGGCGTAAACCGCGGTTTTCAAACCTGCTGATGATCTCCCCAATGAGTCCGCGTTGAACTCCATCGGGCTTTATTAATACCAAAGTCCTTTCCATGGTACCTCCGCTATGAAATTGTACCCTCAGAGGGGGTTTAAGTGGTTATATACATCCCAAAGTGGGCTTGCCTCGCCGCGCAGAGTCAGGTATGCGCGAAGTTGCTTCCTGAGCGCTTGCGCTTCTTCTTCAGTCAGCGTTAACGACCGGATAACTTCCGCTGCCTGGATGTATTCACCGCTGGCAAGCAACTTGGCGACCTGGGATGAATCTGCAGGTTCAACATCGGCAGGGTGGGCAATAGGTTTGATTTCCACCTGTACTGGCTGCCATTCTGAAGTTTCCAGGTTGATTGGCGCAGAAAAATCAGCTTTCTGTTCCTCATCAATGCCGACTTCTTCAATAATTTCAGCACCAGGTTCTGCAGGCGCTTTTCTGCGCGGTGGATTCAGCTCGCTCGAAAAATCAAGCAGCCAGTCCGGAATTGCCGCAGGGCGCACTGTCTTGTTGTGGACTGCTCCTGGCTCTGCTTCATTTGGAATCGGTGGATTAACCTCAATTGGCTTAGTATTTTCCTCGGGGTCTTTTTCATTGGTCATGATTAGTCTCCGAGATAATCGCGCAATTTACGGCGAACCGATGGATGGCGTAAGCGGGTCAGCGCCTGGGCTTCAATCTGACGCACTCGTTCGCGGGTTACGCCCATTTTGCGACCTACTTCTTCAAGCGTGTATGCCTGCCCGTCCAGCAAACCATAACGCAGTTGCAAGATGCGCACTTCCCGTGGGGGTAAACCGTCCAAAACTTCAACCAGATGCTGTTTTAGCAGGTTGTAGGTTGCTGTCTCATCCGGAGGCGGTGCTTCATCATCTTCGATAAAGTCGCCCAACACTGAATCTTCCTCATCATCAGTTGGCGTTTCCAGGGAAAGTGGTCTGCGGGCAACCTGGATCATATTCTCGACCTTCTTTGGGGTCACTTCCAGCTTCTCAGCCAGTTGTTCGATCGTTGGTTCGGTGCCCAGTTCCTGGGTAAGCTGATGCTGCACGCGCAGCAATTTGTTGATCTGGTCTCCCATATGAACAGGAACGCGAATGGTGCGACCCTGATCAGCAATGGCGCGGGTTACCGCCTGGCGGATCCACCAGGTGGCATAAGTGCTGAACTTGTGTCCGCGTTGATATTCAAATTTTTTCGTTGCCCTGATCAAACCGATATTCCCCTCCTGAATTAAATCCAGAAAAGGGACACCGCGTCCCATATATTTCTTGGCAACGCTAATAACCAGGCGGGAATTTGCTGTAATAAGGTGATCCCGGGCGTCATTGCCGTCCTCGATAATCTCATGGAGTTCTTTTCTTCGGGTGGCGCTCGTGATGCCTCGGGCGAGCTCAGACCTGGCTTCGCGTCCGGCTTCAATCCGTTTTGCCAGGGCAACTTCCTCTTCGATATTACTTAATAAAGGCACACGACTTACCTCTTTGAGGTACAGCCCGATTGTGTCATCGGTATCAATGTTTGCCAGGTCGTCGGCTGGAATGTCCTCTTCTTCCTCCTCCTCGATGACAGTTTCTTCCAGCTCTTCATTATCTGGTTCGTCCTGCGTGTGAGGTTCATCGGTGTAATTAATCCCGGCATTGAGCAGGGCGGTGTACGCTTCTTCGAGCTGGTCCATGTCGTGCTCTGCTTCAGGGAAGAACCGCAAAATATCATCATAAGTGACGTGTGTTTTTTTCTTACCAAACTCGATCAGCCTCGTCACCGCGCTGGATTGGTTGGGTTCTAATGGGGTGGTATTTCTCGTCAGTCTTGCCATTAAGTGTGTAAACCTCTTCGTTGTTTTTAGTCCTGTTTCCATAGAGTACAATATTTTCAGCCAAAATTCAAGACCCACGGGCAGATCAGCTCTGAAAATTCCGCTATTTCGCATAGGAAGTTTGTTAACTTCTTTTCTTTGGTTAAAACAATTTTAATGAAATGGAACAAATTACCTCCTTCATCCATTGCAGGCGACAGGGAATAGGAAACAGGGAGCAGGGAATAGGGAGCAGGGATTAGGCAATCGGGAACAGGAACTGGATTTTGTCATCCTGAGCCTCTTT
>DHRN01000103.1:113924-124601 GCA_002411175.1 Anaerolineaceae bacterium UBA5311
GCGAAGGATCTTGTCGATTGGAATGGTAAGATTCTTGCGAAGTACACTATGTGTCACTTCGTTCAGGATGACAGATAGTTTGTCATCCTGAGCCTCTTTTGCGAAGGATCTTGGCGTATCGGAATGGTAAAATCCTTATGAATTACATTTACGAGGTGCTTGTCCCGTTCTGGCGAAGCGATGTTGTTGTAGGGAACGCGGCTTGTCCCGTGCTCTCGCACTCTGTACTGGATGGCGTGGCAACCGTCTCCTACACCCACACAAAATAAGAAGATCTTTCAATATTGAGAATTACCGGGATGTAGAACCGGGTTTCCATGAGTTTTTTGATATTGTCTATAATTGACGAATAAATATGTCGAATCATGAGAAGGTAAAGCTTGTTTCTTAGAAAAACTGCGAACTATTGGGCTCCTGTGTTGATCATCCTGGCAATGGTCGCTTTAACCTTCCTCAACATGCGCCTGGATCAACAAACCAACCTTGAAGACCATTTCGCTCCACGTTGGAGTACCGCCAAAAATTGGATGGATGAGGGCTGGTCTCCCTATAGCAATGAAACCCACCAGTCAACGCTCAAACTTCTGGAGACGACAAACAGCAAAGTTGAACCGCGATCACAGAGTCAGTTCCTCGATCCTGCCTGGTATGTAATTTTTTACATACCGATCAGCTTTATCCCTTATCCACTTGCCAAGGCAATTTGGATGACACTGCTTCAGTTTTCTGTGGGTCTTTCGGTTTTCCTGGCGATTGAACTCGCCGGGCTCAAATTGAGAACACCCGGAGTTATTCTGACTGTCGCTCTCGGAATGCTATTCTACCCCTTTGTTCGCGATTATCTCAACGCCAATATGCTCCCGGTGTTCATGGCAATCACGCTGCTGGCAATCAAACTGGCTTTGAACCGCCAGGGCAATTATGCCGGCTTTTTGATGCTGCTCGCGCTTTGGATGAATCCCGCGGCAATTTTTGTGACCATTTTTCTGTTAATCATCCTGGCAGGACGCCGGGATCCATCCATGCTGCGAATTCTCTTGATCGGATTTGCTTTTCTGCTTGTTACCAGCCTGATTCTCTTTCCTGGTTGGACAGCAGATTGGTTTGCCAACATTATCCTGGTTGAACCGGGGCTCGACTGGTTGCTCACCCCCTGGATGGGAGTCGCGTCTGTTTTCCCGGGTGCCAGCAGGCAGATTTCCATTATTCTGCACCTGGCTGCTTTCATAATATTGTTGGTGGAATGGTACGGTATCGCTGGGCAGAACGAGCGTTCGGTTCAATGGAAACTCATGCTGACGCTGACTTTCAGCTATTTCTTCAATCTGTTCTCTGATGGATCAGCGCTTTTGTTTGTTTTACCCGGATTTTTTGCGATCTTCAAATATTTGTCTGAAAAATGGAAAGTCTCTGGTAAAATTCTTTATTGGATCGCTTTTTTTATTACAGGTTTTGCTTCCTGGTGGCTGACTGTCGATCCACTAACCGCGTTTCCTAAAACACACAGCTTGATAATATTACTTGTTCCTTTACTCGTAATCCTTGGCTTAAATTGGTTTCGTTGGTGGGCAGTCTCAAGCCCAAAAGCATTAATTGAATCAAACTAATTCATTATGGAGGTTTATTATGGCAAAGAAAAGAATTGGAATTTTAACTGGCGGTGGGGATGTCCCCGGTTTGAGTATCGCAATCAAATCGGTGGTTATGGATAGTATTGATCACGATTATGAAGTAATCGGCATTCGCCGCGGCTGGTTGGGCTTGTTAGGCTATGATATCGATGATCAAAGCACCCATGATCTTTATATCAGGGAGCTTACTCCCAACGTGGTCCGCAGAGTTGATCGTGCCGGGGGTACCTTTTTGCACACATCCCGCACCAATCCAGCAAAAGTGAGACCCGAAGACACTCCTGAGTTCCTTCGGGATAGTGCTTATGGCACAGTGATTGACCCAGAGACCGGAACGAAAGATTATACAGATTATGTCCTCAAAGTCATCGAGCAGCTCAACCTCGATTCCTTGATCACAATTGGTGGGGACGACACGTTGAGCTTTTCGTCCAGGCTGCATAAAGAGGGCATTAATTTGGTCGCAATCCCAAAAACCATGGACAATGACGTGCTGGGAACTGATTACTGCATCGGGTTCTCCACAGCCATCACTCGCGCTGTAAACCATATCACCTACTTCCGCTCCAGCGTCGGTTCTCATGAGAGGATTGGAGTTGTTGAGCTGTTCGGACGCAATTCTGGCGAAACGGCACTGATCACTGGCTACCTCTCCCATGTGGAGCGCACGATCATCTGCGAAGTGCCCTTTGACCTTGAAAAATTGGTTTGGATGCTGGATGCTGACAAGAAAGCCAACCCCTCACATTACGCGATTGTGGTCATCTCTGAAGGCGCCGTGCCAATCGGTGGGCATGTGATGCAGACCGGCACCCCTGATGCTTATGGTCATCGCAAACTGGGCGGCATTGGTGAAATGTTGTCTGAAAAGATCAAGGACATCACCGGCAACAACACCATGTACCAGCGCCTTGGTTACCTGGTACGAAGTGGTCCGGCGGACAGCCTCGACAGAATGGTCTCGATGAATTTCGGCTTGCTGGCGTTCCAACTGACCTGCAAAGGTGATTTTGGCAAGCTTGTCGGCATCACCGACGGAAATTACTCTGCTGTACCGATTGAAACTGTCGTCAGCGGCAAACGCCATGTCAATGTGGATATGTACTATGATGTAGATCGATACCAACCCAGGATTAAATCGGTATTGGGTTTGCCGATGTTCCTGCACTAAGATGGATACGCCCGGGCGATTATCGCCTGGGTATACTTTTTATTATGGGTACCGAAGCACAAGCGGCTGATTGGGAAAGATACTGCCTGATTCCTCGCGTATTGATATTCCCGGTTGACGAAAAAGGTCGTGTCTTGCTCCTGAAAGGAGCGAAAGATAAAAAAATTTGGGCAAACCTGTGGAACGGACCAGGCGGTCACATCGAGCGGGGTGAAAGCGTGCTCCAGGCTTGTCGGCGGGAATTGCTGGAGGAAACCGGGCTTCAAGCAGAGATTCTTATCCACTGCGCGCAAATAATTGTCGATACTGGCAACAACCCTGGAATTACCTTTTGCGTTTTCAAGGCTAAAGGCTTGAGCGGGGATGTCGTGCCTTCATCTGAAGGAGAACTTGAGTGGTTCACCGTCAACCAGGCGTTAAAGCTTTCGTTGGTTGATGACCTTTACACCCTTTTGCCCCTCGTGATGCGGCACCGCCGAACCGAAAAACCATTTTGGGGACATTATTCCTACGACCACAACAACCAGTTGATCATGCGCTTCACTCGTTGAGCGAATGTCTGTCGCGCATCGCACCTAACCCTGCTGGCAGCATCATTGGGCGTTATTGCTTGCTTCCATATGTTCGAAGGGTATTAGTTCCAGGCTAGAGTATGTAAGAAATGCCGGCGAAGGCATGGAATAATATTGGTTCTGATCCGTGATATTTCCGCGATTTTTATTCGGCTTTCTCAAAAAAAACCAAAAGCGTATCCCCGTACTTCCTCGAATCGAATACCTCAAAATGCTCCAACAACAACTCTTCCCACTCAATCGGGTTTATCTGCACGATAATCTGCCCCTGATCACTCAGCAAACGTGGGTCCGCGTCAATCATGCGAATCGCTTTTTGCCACATTTGGCGATATTGGGGTGGTGCGATGTAGATCAGGTCAAAAGCAAGTTTGGGTCGATTTTGCAAATATGCGAAGGCATCTGTGCGAATTACTTCTGCCTGGTTAGAAAAATGAGTGGTTTTTAGATTCTGCTGGATTGTTCTGACCGCCTGCTGGCTTTTATCCAAAAAAGTGACAAAGCTTGCTCCCCGGCTGAGTGCCTCGATCCCAACCGCGCCTGTTCCGCCAAAAAGATCCAAAATTTGGTTTTCATCAATTTCGCTGCCCAGGATGTTGAAAAGAGCTTCCTTAACGATATCAGTGATCGGACGAGTAGAATCACCAGGGACGGTTTTCAAACGCATCCCTTTGGCTCGACCAGCGATAACACGTAAACTCCCCATATTTATATAGAGAGTTTCTCCCGCAAGTATGCGATCGTATCGGTAAGTCCCTCGCGGATGCTTACTCGCGGAGCCCAGCCGAGGATCGTCCTGGCGCGGGTGATATCTGGTTGTCGGCGTTCCGGGTCATCTCCCAAACGCTCCGAAGCGTTGATGCTGAGTCCGGTGTGGTTATCGCACAGTTCATTGATTAAGCTTGCGAAATCCTTTACTGAGGTTTCAACAGGGTTTCCAATGTTGACAGGCATGTGTTCGTCTGACAGCATCAGTCTGTAAATGCCTTCGATCAGGTCACTGACATAGCAGAAACTGCGGGTTTGTTCACCGCTTCCATAAATTGTCAGCGGCTCTTTGCGCAGAGCTTGCTGAATAAAATTCGGGACACTCCTGCCATCGTCAAGCCTCATTCTTGGACCAAAGGTGTTAAATATGCGCACAATGCGCGTATCCACGCCATGGAAATTATGATACGCCATCGTCAACGCTTCGGCGAATCGTTTTGCCTCATCGTAGACCGAGCGAACTCCTACAGGGTCACAATTCCCCCAATAGGTTTCAGGTTGAGGGTGCACCAGGGGATCACCGTAAATTTCACTGGTGGATGCCAGCAGAAATTTTGCCTTGTGTTTCAAAGCCACACCAAGCCCGTGATGCGTCCCCAAGGCTCCCGCTTTCATGGTTTGTATGGGAAGATTGGGGTAACCCAGGGGAGATTGTTTGCTGGGGCTGGCAGGAGAGGCGAGGTGTAAAACAAAATCCAGCGGGTCATCGATTTCGATGTACGTGGAAACGTCTTGTTCCATTAAAGAAAAATTGGGATTGCCCTCTAAATGCGACAGATTTTCGCGTTTTCCGGTAATGAAATTATCAAGACCGACAACCTGGTGACCCTCCGCCAGGAGCCGATCAGTCAGATGTGAACCCAGGAAACCTGCTGCGCCTGTGATTAGTATTCTCATGCCGCTCCTTTTCTTTTTCCAGGGTCGTTTAGAGTATAATCAAGCGACCTTAGACGGAAGAATTATAGCATGTCAGAGAATCCTAAAAAAGCCTTGAACGACCACACAGCCTTGATGAAGATCGAAGCTTTGCTTTTCGCAGCGCCAGGGCTGACCAGCGTTGAGCAACTTGTGCAGGTCACCGGTCTTAAAAAGAACGAAGTTGAGCAGGCTCTGGGGGAAATGAAAGCCCACTATTCTGAAATGCACGGCATACGCCTCCAGAATGTCAAAGGGCAGTTCCAGTTGATGACTGCACCCGAATTTTCCAACGATATTGAGACCTTCCTTGGTTTGGAAGTCACCTCGCGGCTCACCCAGGCAGCCCTGGAAGCACTGGCTATCATAGCTTACAAACAGCCCACAACACGTCCTGAGATCGACAGCATCCGTGGTGTCAACAGTGACGGCGTGATTAAAAGTCTGCTTTCGAAGGGTTTGATTGAAGAATTGGGGCGTTCCGATGCTCCCGGTCGCCCGTTTTTATACGGCACTACACCAGATTTTATGCAATATTTTGGTCTGGAGAGTATGGACCAATTACCTGAAATTGATTTTGAAGCGCTCTTCAGCACCGAAAGTGATGCTGAAAGTGAAGAAAGAAAGTTGTTGAAAGACTAATGGCAGAAGAACGTGTCCAAAAAATTCTGGCAGCCGCTGGATACGGCTCCAGGCGAGCATCTGAAAAACTGATTGAAGCAGGCAGAGTCAAGGTCAACGGAAGGGTGATCCACCTGGGAGATCAGGCAGATGCCTCCAGGGATTCTATTAGCGTAGACGGAAAACTTATCCGGAAAACGATCCAAAAAATCTACATCGCCTTGAACAAACCCAAAGGTTATCTCTCGGATATCGACCTCAACCATCCTCGTCCGACAGTTAACGACTTGATAGGTATCCCTGAACCTTTATTCGCGGTTGGTCGGCTCGACCTTGAGAGCGAAGGTCTCATCCTGATGACTAACGACGGAAAAATGGCGAACCGTCTGACTCATCCACGCTTTGAACACGAAAAGGAATATGAAGTTTTCGTGGTCACCGAGCCGGATGCGGAACAGCTGGCAATCTGGCGTCGGGGTGTGGTTATGGAAGACGGCTATCGCACCCTGCCCGCAAAAGTCGAAGTGATGAACAACGCCAACAACGGCACCTGGCTTCGAATAATCCTGAAAGAAGGCAAAAAACGTCAGATCCGTAAGGTTGGCTCCCGGATTGGGCTGCCCGTGGGCAAAATTAAACGTGTACGCATCGGTACTTTGAAACTTGGCATATTGCGTCCAGGCGAATGGCGTTATCTCACAGATTACGAAGTTAAGAAGCTGCTTGAATACACCAGCCCAAAAAACGAAAAAACTGGCAAAACTCATTGAGTTTGCGGTCCGGGCTTCACCCTCATCAAAAGAACGGGTTGCGGAACCCGTTCTCTATACTTTAAACATCGACAACATCTACGAATCAACAGACACTGTCGAGAGCGCCTCTGTCAACTTTTCAGCAAATTCTTTGCTTATTCCTTCTCCGCAATTATCCCGGTCTTCCCGCCTGATAAACCGCTTTAATTCTGGCAAAGGCACCACGGGGTAGGGCGCACCCTCCAGCTCCCCCACCTTGTTCGACGCCAGCATCAGCACGACAACCGGCTGAAGCTGTGGTTGTTCTTCTGATGGAATACCCATTTTTGCCAGCTGTTTGTGGATATCCCGCGATGCATCTGCAACTTCACGTTCGGGGTTGACCATCGTCTCCTGCCCCATAAACCGTTTAAATGGTCCTACACCAGAGTGTTTCCATTTGCCGTTCTCAAAAGAAATTGTTCCTGAGCTGGTAACAAGTATAGGTAGCCACAAGCGGCAAGGACCCAAAAGAAGGTATGGCACGGGTGTTGCATAGGAAAAAAAGGTGTATTCATGCCTGAGTTTGCCAAATACCTCGGTAAGATACTCATCAAAACGCGGCTCCCTGCCAAAACGGTTCATAAAATACATGCTTACCCTGGTGAGGGAAATGCCGGCAATCATACCAGCATAGGCATACAGCAGCTTACTCATATCGCCTGATATCGCGAAATAGGCAGATATACCCAGAACCACAATGGTAATAATAAAAAGCGCTTTGCCGATATTCTTGTTTTTCTTGATGTACTTTTCATTGATAACTAACTTCATAATTGATTACTCCGTTGGGCGCAGTGCGTCCCGTAAATTTTTAAGTAGCTCTGATTGTACCGCGTTGTTTGCTCGTTCTATCGAATTAACCACTGCGCGGGCGTCTGAGCGACCATGCCCGATGAACACCAGCCCATTCAACCCCAACAGTGGTGCCGAACCAACTTCTGCCGGATCCAGCATTTTGCGCACTTCATTGAACGCTGGTTTCGCCAGCAGTGCGCCGAGCTTTGTTCGCGTGCTGGACATCAATTCATCTTTTAATGTGAGCATAATCAGTTTCGCGACAGCTTCGACCGATTTCAAGAGCACATTGCCGGTAAAACCATCCGTAACCGCCACGTCCACTTGCCCGCCAAAAAGCTCTTTCCCCTCGATGTTGCCCACAAAATTGGGCACACCTGCCTGCATCAGCGGTCCGGCTTGTATGGTTAGCTGGTTGCCTTTTCCTTCTTCTTCGCCGTTGGAGATCAGCCCAACCCTGGGGTTCGCCACACCGAGCATATGCCTCGAGTAAACGCTCGCCATGCGTCCAAATTGCACCAAAAATTCAGGGCGCACCTGCGCGTTGGCTCCAATGTCCGCTATCACACACTTGCCGCCCTCCACCGGGAAAACAGCCGCCAGGCAGGGTCTGTCGACGCCTGGCAGCATCCCAAAAGTCTTGATCCCAAAATACATTGCCATGCCGGTATTGCCGGCAGTTACAAACGCATCAGCCTTTCCCTGCGTCACCAGCTGCATCCCGACCACCATGCTGTTGTTCTTCTTTGCCCTGGCATCACGGATATGGTCTTCCATATTCAAGGCTTCGGGCGCATGCTGAATTGAGATTCGGCTCTTGTCGCCGTCCAGCCTGGCAAGCGCTGGAGCCAAAACTTCCTCATCGCCGGTCAAAATAATATCGACAGCAAGCTTTTTCGAGGCAAGGATTGCCGCCTCCAGTTCGGGGGTGGGGCGCTGATCGCTGCCCATTGCGTCGAGTGCGATTGTAATTTTCATTGCTCTCCAATCGCGGCTTTGCTTGACAAAGACCGCAGTTTCGTTATAATCTAATCTCACATTTGCGCTGGTGCTGGAATTGGCAGACAGGCCTGGTTGAGGGCCAGGTGTCGCAAGACGTGAGGGTTCAACTCCCTCTCAGCGCATCCAAAAAGAGCAACATCCGTTGCTTTTTTTGTTTAAGGAAACGCCCGGCGCAGCCAGGTCTCCGGGTTTACCGGTGTACCCTGTATATCAACTTCAAAGTGCAAATGCGGACCTGTAGAGCGTCCGGTGTTGCCGATCAGTCCGATCAGTTGACCAGGTTGAACCACCTCGCCTGCCTCGACCAAAATCTCACGAAGGTGCATATAAATCGTATAAACTCCCAAACCATGGTCGATCACGATGCAGTTTCCGCGCACAACCTGGTCT
Source organism: Anaerolineaceae bacterium UBA5311 (assembly GCA_002411175.1). GTDB lineage: Bacteria > Chloroflexota > Anaerolineae > Anaerolineales > Anaerolineaceae > Mesolinea. Next base: position 122,584 of record DHRN01000103.1, read on the forward strand.
GGAAAGACCCCAGCCACCGTACCAACTGCTGGCGCGTAAACATCAATGCCAGCACAATAGCCCAGGTCCAGTCCGGTGTGATAATACAGTCCGGGGTCGTCGTTATAGGTCCTGCGGCTGCCAAAGCGCGAGATGATACAGTCTGCATCCTGCGCCGGTGAATACCACAGACCGCTCCACTGCTGGACGGGCGAAACCGGCTTTACAACCTCCTTGAAGATGGCGTTCTCAGCCGCTTCTTCAGGAGTGCCGATAGTCAACGGGTCGACTTGCAGTGGTTTGTCTGTCGCGTAGTTGCCTGAATTGATCATCACATATTGATCAAAACGATAGGTTTCGCCTTCGGCATTGGTGAATTCCATGGTTAGCGGATACACACCAACCTCGGTCAGTGCATGGATTCCGCCATACGCCATTTGGACGCCCGCACCCATATCCACAAACACCGGTTCCACCCCAGCCAGCGTAGCCTTCACGGAAACCGGTTCATCACTGCTTATCTTAATCAAAAAAGTATCGCCCTGGATTAAGGGCAAATTGTCGATAACAACTTCCTTCAATCCGGGTATCGCCAGGTTGCTGGGCGAGTCGACCTCGCTGGGTTTGTAATACGTGTCCATCGGCAGCCCGCGCGTTGGGTTTTCGAGCCGGTTCAAATGCGAGAGCTCCCAGGTGTTCATGCCGGCGAGGATTGATGACTCAAAAAAAGATTGACCCTGCTTGAGCGAAGCAATCGTCTCCATCCCCTGGCTGTCTTCCGAACGGGTCATGACGATATCGCGCCCGATAAAAAGCTCGGAGGGGCTGGTCAGCTTGTTTGCCTTGATCAGGTCGGCTGGTTCTGCCCGGCTGCGCCGGCTAAGACTGGTAAGGCTCGACCCGAGCGGCACAAATTCGGTCGTCAAAACACCCTGCATCCCTGCCAATGTCGGAATTTTCAATCGGTCCCCCGGGTGCAGCCCGTTGTCACCCAGTCCGTTCAGCGCCTGGATGTCTTCGACAGTGGTGTCAAACCGCAGCGCGATCCAGGAGAGTGTGTCGCCATAAACAACAACATATTCGGGGTAGGTTACCGCCTGGGCAGAGACCCTGCCTGGCACTGCAAAAAGGGTAAGGGCAACCAAAAAGCTGATCACGCAAAGAATTATGCGGCTTGCGAAGGAAGGGTTGGTATAATCTCTCATATTCAACTGCTAAGTTTACCATTATTTGAAAGGATGCCGATAATGAGGATTACAACCTGGAACGTCAACGGAATCAGAGCGATCGTAAATAAAGATGGGTTCGACTGGATGGATGAGATTAAGCCGGACTTGTTGGGGCTCCAGGAGATCAAAGCCAAGCCCGAACAGGTGCCCGGGCTGCTACTTGAGCACCCTGAATATCAGAGCTTCTGGCATTCCGCGGAGCGTCCGGGTTACAGCGGCACCGCCGTGCTCTTCAAACAAGAGCCGCTATCCATCCAGACCGGGCTCGATATGCCGGAATATGACGACGAAGGGCGCACGATCCGGGTCGAATATGACGATTTTTTCGTCTACAACATCTATTTCCCCAATGGTGGTCCCAAAAACTGGCGTGTAGATTTTAAACTTGGTTTTTATGCCCGTCTGCTCGAATTGTGCGACGAGCACCACCGCCTGGGAGAGAATGTGATCCTCACCGGGGATTTCAACACCGCTCATAATGAAATTGACCTGGCAAACCCCAAGGCGAACCAGAAAAATACTGGCTTTTTGCCCGAAGAGCGTGCCTGGATCGATAAATACCTCGAGCACAATTTCGTGGATGCCTTTCGCGCAATCTACCCCGACCGTGTGGCGTATACCTGGTGGGATTATCGCACTAACGCCCGCCCGCGCAACGTAGGCTGGCGCCTGGATTATTTCCTGGTCAGCTCCCAGCTGATGGAGCGTGTGAAGGATGTCGAAATCCACGACGAGATCATGGGCTCCGACCACTGCCCGGTAAGTTTAATTTTGCGGGATTAGGGACCGGGGAGCTGTGAATGAGCTTGC